>NZ_JAAHHT010000025.1:55199-106346 GCF_010672085.1 Okeania sp. SIO3I5 | reverse complement strand
ACAAATTTCTCAATCTGCCAAATTTTTCAAATCTCAAATATCCTCTTTTCAACTTTCCAAATAACTTTGAGTTAGCACCTTGTGGTGAGTCGTGCTTTAGCAGTTTTCAGTGAGAGTCGGGTGCAAAATCTGGATGAGAAAGCAAAGGAAAATATATTCGGCGCTCGTCAGTTTCAGCAGTAATTAACTATTAGTTTTTCTTGGGTGGGTAAGTATTTTTCCACTCTCAAAAATTGTGTAGAGACTTTCCATGAAACTTCTCTACAAATATCATTCAGACTGCTAACTTTTCTCCACACAAATTTCTCAATCTGCCAAATTTTTCAAATCTCAAATATCCTCTTTTCAACTTTCCAAATAACTTTGAGTTAGCACCTTGTGGTGAGTCGTGCTTTAGCAGTTTTCAGTGAGAGTCGGGTGCAAAATCTGGATGAGAAAGCAAAGGAAAATATATTCGGCGCTCGTCAGTTTCAGCAGTAATTAACTATTAGTTTTTCTTGGGTGGGTAAGTATTTTTCCGCCCTCAAAAATTGTGTAGAGACTTTCCATGAAACTTCTCTACAAATATCATTCAGACTGCTAACTTTTCTCCACACAAATTTCTCAATCTACCAAATTTTTCAAATCTCAAATATCATCTTTTCAAATTTCCAAATAAAAGATTGAAAAATACTCCTTACTCCCTTACTCCCCTACTCCCCTACTCCTTGACTTTTAAGATTAGAATCAGATTTTTCCCATCATTAAATCTTTTCATCCATCGCTTCTGTGCAGAAAACCACAAACATTTTCATTCTCTGAAGCTCCTGAAAAAAATTCCCGCGTCACAGGAATTTCTCTTGCATCCTCACTTTAATTGTGATATCGTTAAGATTAACTGGGCTTATTCGCCTATACGCATGACTTTTTATTCAACTAAATTTTCTAGCTCAGAGAGCATCGAAGATTCAGGAATTTTCCCCAGGAGAAATACCAGAAATATTTTCATCAAGCGACGCTCCCATCGTAAATATATATGCGAGTTTTGGCTTCATCAAATCTTTCAATCCATCACTTCTGTGCAGAAAACCACAAACATTAAACCACAAACATTTTCATTCTCTGAAGCTCCTGAAAAAAATTCCCGCGTCACAGGAATTTCTCTTGCATCCTCACTTTAATTGTGATATCGTTAAGATTAACTGGGCTTATTCGCCTATACATATGATTTTTTATTCAACTAAATTTTCTAGCTCAGAGAGCATCGAATATTCAGGAATTTTCCCCAGGAGAAATACCAGAAATATTTTCATCAAAGGCTCCCATCATAAATATATATATGCTGGTTTTTGCTTCATCAAATCTTTCAATCCATCCCTTCTGTGCAGAAAACCACCAACATTTTCATTTTCTGAGAGCTAATGAAAAAATTCCCGCCTCAAAGGAATTTCCCTTGCATCCTCACTTTAATTGTGATATCGTAAATATTAAATGGGGTTACTCCCCTGAATGCATGACTTTTTGTTCAATCCCAAATAAATAGTATAGCTTCGAGAGCGATAGAACTTCTTTTAAAATCTCCCAGCTCCAAAGTAAGCGGATTTGATATTATCCGTAAACGCTTTAGCCTTTTTTCCCAGAAAAAACCCTCGCTCAAGCTCAAAAGGCTGACATTTTCAGCAGACAAAGGCGGAAAAATTTCAGATAATTCTTCATCCTACCTCCTTTGTAATTCCCAATTATCCCAATTACTAATTCCTATCCTGACCAAAATACTTTTTCAGCAAACCCTAGTTAGGTTGCATCCTCAAAAAAATTGTGATACTCTATTGATACGCTGGGGCTTACTCGTATATAAACATGACTTTTTATTCAATCAAGAAAATATAAATTCACAGATAAAGAGATTTATCTACCCTAAAGCAAATCGTGTAACTAGAAGCCAAATCAAACAGACAAATCTTTTCGTGGCTTAAAGCTTTCAAGCTCCCGTAACTTCTGATATATCTCCAACTCATCTTGACTAAGCTCCTTCGGAGTTACAATCTTAATCTCCACCAACTGATCTCCACGATCGCCCATCCCATCAGGATACCCCTTATTAGCAAGTCGTAAACGTTGAC
Organism: Okeania sp. SIO3I5; assembly: GCF_010672085.1. Classification (GTDB taxonomy): domain Bacteria; phylum Cyanobacteriota; class Cyanobacteriia; order Cyanobacteriales; family Microcoleaceae; genus Trichodesmium. Next base: position 104,244 of record NZ_JAAHHT010000025.1, on the reverse strand, counting down.
CAGAAATAACCCCCGCAGGCAACTTCATCTTCACCCAACCATCCAAAGTCGGGACCTCAATATCCCCGCCCAAAACAGCCTCCACAGGAGTAACAGGCAACTCACAAAAAATGTCCGCCCCCTCCAACTGATAAAAACCATGAGGAGCAACCGTAATCTTCAGATACAAATCTCCCCCAGCAATACCTTGATTTTTCAGACGAATTCTTTGACCACTAATCATAGCTGTAGGCATATTTACCTCTATCGAACGACCATCTTCCAAACGTATTTTCTCAATCCCTCCCACATAAGCCTTTTCCAAAGGCAAAGTCAATCTAGCCTCAATATCCTTTTTTGCTTCCCGTTCCGTTGCTTTATAAACCGCCTTTTTCTGGCCAGGGCGATAAACACTTGATGGCTGAGTTTTTGGTTTTGTTGCCGTTGCCGGAGTTCTAATTTCTCGACGACGACCCAACAATTGGTCTACAAAAGTATTAAAATCTGAAAAATCACTAACATCAACATCTTGCTCTGACTTAGCTCCATTTCCAGAAAAATTATCTGCCCAATTTCTCAGATCGGGAACTCGCACCCCCATCTTATTAGCAATTCCTTTTGGTTTCCAATATCGAATAAACTTATCGTACTCTACCCGTTTCTCTACATCTGATAAAATGTCGTAGGCTTCATTAATATCTTTAAACTTTTCTTCTGCTTCTTTACTGCCTGGATTTACATCTGGATGAAATTGTCGCGCCAGTCTCCTATACGCTTTCTTAATTTCATCCACGGAAGCATCTTTAGAAATATCTAGAATCTGATAATAATTCCGAAAGTTTTGCATCTACTAATTTAAACTTCTAAAAATAGTTTGAACTATAAACTATAAATATTTTATCTGACTCATTCAACCAAAATGGTAACAGATTTTATACCATTTCTCAAAAACTTTTCTACATTTTATTGAGCAGGGGAGTAGGGGAGTAGGGGAGTAAGGGAGAAATAAACAGAACAATAATTGATATTAACTTACTAAATTTAGGTAAAATATTCTTAAGCTAGTTTTAATTACTTAATAATTGAAGTGTTACCTAAGTATAGCATTAATGCATAGGAATTGGTATTAGACTTCTCTCTTGAGAGTCAAAGTATAGCAATCATAGCACTACGCAAATAGCTTAGGATATTGGTTAATCCTGTTTGCAGAGCATTTCAGTAGGAACTACTCACTCAGAGATTACTTTTGTGAATTTTGAATTACCTATAGGAAGACTATAGCAATTCAGTTAAGAATTTCTAAAGTTATAGTTACACCAAGAATTTCACTTCTCAATTCTCAATTCTCAATTCTCACTTCTCACTTCTCAATTACTTACAGCCAATCATCATCATCATCATCCCAATCTTTACTTTGATAATAACGATTAGGTCGGTTAGAACTAACTCGATCAGGAGGACGACTATAAACCCTACTATTATAATCATAACGTTCCCTGGGCCTACGCTCATCGCCAGATATTGTCCGGCGCACAGAGCCAAAGAAATCATCATCATCTTCTTCCGAGGTATAAATTGAAACCTCACGTTTCAGATCGTAGAGAGCATCTTGTAAATCAACCCCTATCTGATCGATACCCCGTTCATCATCCCGTTCCAAACTATCCCGCAACTCCCTAATCAACATCTCAATGCGTTGACGACTTCTAGCCGCAAACTGCATCCCATAATCCAAGGCCACCTCTCGCAGTTGTCGTTCCGCCTGAAAGGCCAAAGCCTCAGCCCGGTTACGCTTATCTACTCGCTGCCGTTTAAGTCGATCTGCCTCAGCAAACTTTTCCGCATCCCGAATCATCTGAGTAATTTCCTGCTGAGTTAAAGTAGAAGCCCCCTGAATCGTAATACTTTGAGACCTACCAGTAGTTTTATCCATTGCCGTCACCTGCAAAATACCATTGGCATCAACATCAAAAGATACTTGTACCTGGGGCACACCTCGTGGTGCAGGCGGAATACCAGTGAGCTTAAACTTTCCGAGAGACTTATTATCAGCAGCTATTTCTCTCTCTCCCTGAATAACATGAATCTCAACCAAAGTCTGATTATTTTCTGAAGTAGAAAAGATATCAGAACGTCGCACCGGAATAGTAGTATTCCGAGGAATGAGTTTTTTCATCACCCCCCCAATAGTTTCTAACCCCACAGACAATGGAGTCACATCCAAAAGTAGCACATCTCGCACATCACCAGCTAAAATACCAGCCTGAATAGCTGCCCCAACTGCTACAACTTCATCAGGATTCACTCCCTGATTTGGTTCTCTATCTATCAGAGAATAAACTAAGTCTTGGACAAAAGGAATCCGAGTTGAACCGCCCACTAATACTATCTCATCAATCATAGAGGGACTAATACCAGCATCTTTCAAAGCCATTTTTACAGGACGTTGGATTCTCGGAATTAAATCTCCACAAAGCCCTTCAAATTGGGATCTAGTCAGCCTAGTGTCCAGATGCTTAGGTCCATCTTCTGTGGCAGTAATAAAAGGAAGGTTAATTTCTGTTACCCCAACCCCAGATAATTCAATTTTGGCTTTTTCTGCAGCTTCAGTCAGCCGTTGTAGAGCTTGACGATCGCTCCTTAAATCTATTCCTTCTGCCTCTAGAAATTGTTCGGCTAACCAGTCAACTACTCGTTGGTCAAAATCGTTACCTCCTAGTTGGGTATCTCCACTGGTAGCCTTGACTTCAAATACTCCATCTCCTACTTCTAAAATTGAAACATCAAATGTACCTCCACCCAAGTCAAAAACCAGAATTACCTGATTTTCTGTATTTTCTAATCCATAAGCAAGAGATGCTGCCGTTGGTTCATTTAAAATACGCTTTACTTCTAAGCCAGCAATAGTCCCCGCATCACGAGTAGCTTGTCTTTGGGAGTCATTAAAATAAGCTGGTACGGTAATTACTGCTCCTGTTACTTCTTCTCCCAGATAGCGACTTGCTTCATCTGCTAGTTTCCGCAGTATCATAGCTGAGACTTCTTCTGGAGCAAAATCTCGTTTCATTCGAGGACATTTGATTTTGACGTTGCCATATTCATCCCGGCGAATCGTATAGGGAACGCGCTTTGACTCTGGGGATAGTTCAGAGTATTTACGTCCAATGTATCGTTTGATTCCGTAGAAAGTGTTCTGGGGATTCAGAACTGTTTGCCTTCTGGCCATTTGTCCAACTATTCGTTCACCTTCCTTAGTAAAGCCAACTACAGATGGTGTTGTCCGCATTCCTTCTGAATTAGCTATCACTATTGGTTTTCCCCCTTCCATGACGGAAACGACGGAATTTGTTGTACCCAGGTCTATGCCGACTACTTTGCCCATGCCTTAGTTTGTTTTTTCTGTCCTTTTATTTATTATTCTATCGTGCGTGTCGAATTCTTTGGTATTTTGAGGATTGCCTCACCATCTCAATAATTAACTCTCAATTGGCCTTTGGTTTGAGCCTATTTCTAGATACTATTAAATACTAATTTATCTACCAAGGCTTACAGAGAATAGGCAGTGGAGTAGGAGAACCGTCATATTGATGATGTCAGGTCAAAGGTACTAGGTGAAAAGTCACTCAAACTTTGAGTTTCATAACCTAAGCCTTCCCCAGAGTCTATCTATACTATCCCTTACTTATAAACATTTTTTTTCTTCTTAACATAAGACTTGACAAAAAATATGAGTTATGTATATTCGATTATGGATATTTTATAATAGTAAATGTATTTTAAAATCAGTTTTTTTTGATTCCTTAATTTGACAATTATTGTCTCCCTACTGCCACAACTTATGATATCCCTTATTATAAAATCGTTTCAGGAGTTCCTAACAATAGGATAGGGTGGATCGTAAGGAGGGAGTTGGGTATCTTTATTAAGTCCTAATTATCGTCACTCACTCTCTATTGCCAATTCTCTATCTTCTTGTTGAAGTTACAAATTTATTTTTTTTTAGAGTATCGCCTCTTTAACCTTTGTCTGTTACTCTTATTCTGTTGTTAATTATTCAACAGCTAACTCAAGCATTCTTACATTTTATTAAGATCCTACAACTCTATTACTAATTTCGCTGTAATATTACCACACTTACACTTTTTTGTCAAAACTAAGGACAGATTAGATAAATCAAAAATAACTTAATCTAGTATTGCTGAATTTTGTAACAAGTTGTAAAGTTATAATAATAAAAAAATAAGTAAATTTAATTTAAGAGGTTTTTACCAAGTAAATGCGAGTAGCGATCGCGGGAGCAGGTTTAGCAGGTCTTTCCTGTGCCAAATATTTGACAGATATGGGTCATACCCCTATAGTCCTGGAAAGAAGGGACGTTCTTGGAGGTAAAGTAGCAGCGTGGAAAGATGAGGAGGGAGACTGGTACGAAACTGGTCTACATATATTCTTTGGAGCCTATCCAAATATGCTGCAGCTATTCAAAGAATTGAATATAGAGGATAGACTGCAATGGAAAGACCATACAATGATTTTTAATCAGCCAGAAAAACCAGGAACATACTCTAGGTTTGATTTTCCCGATATTCCAGCACCAGTGAATGGTGTAGTGGCAATTCTGGGCAATAATGATATGTTAACCTGGCCAGAAAAAATTAGGTTTGGCATAGGTTTAGTTCCAGCTATGATTCAAGGCCAAAAATATGTAGAAAAAATGGACAAATACAGTTTTTCAGAATGGCTGAAAAAACAAAATGTCCCTCCCAGAGTGGAGAAAGAAGTATTCATCGCCATGTCAAAAGCGTTGAATTTTATAGGGCCAGAAGAAATATCTTCAACCGTAATTCTCACGGCTCTAAACCGTTTCCTCCAAGAAAAAAATGGCTCTAAAATGGCATTCTTAGATGGCTCGCCCACGGAGCGATTATGTCAACCCCTAGTAGAATATATTACTAACGGAGGAGGGGAAGTACAGTTAAATGCACCTATAAAGGAATTTTTGCTGAACGATGATGGCACAGTCAGTGGATTCCTAATCAGAGGATTAAATGGAGCAGAAGATCGAGTTCTGAGTGTTGATGCTTATGTGTCAGCAATGCCAGTCGATCCCCTAAAAGTAATGTTACCCAAACCTTGGCAGCAAATGGAATATTTCCAAAAGCTCAACGGTTTGGAAGGGGTACCAGTAATAAATTTACATCTGTGGTTCGATCGCAAGCTTACAGATATAGATCATTTGCTGTTTTCCAGATCGCCCCTACTAAGTGTCTATGCAGACATGAGTAACACTTGTCGCGAATATGCTAATCCCAACCGTTCCATGTTGGAATTGGTATTAGCACCAGCCAAAGATTGGATTAGTAAATCCGAACAAGAAATAGTCGCAGCAACAATGGCAGAGTTGGAAAAATTATTTCCAGCTCACTTTACAGGAGAATCTCCAGCTAAGTTGTTGAAATATCATGTTGTAAAAACGCCCCGCTCTGTATATAAAGCTACTCCTGGTCGCCAAGACTGTCGCCCTTCCCAAGTAACACCAATTAGAAATTTCTTCCTCACGGGAGACTATACAATGCAGCGCTATCTAGCTAGCATGGAAGGAGCCGTACTTTCTGGCAAGCTGACAGCGCAGGCGATCGCTCAACCAAAGCTCCCCTAAAGCTTCTATTCACCCTGAATCTTATGCAAACCTGCAACCAACAACTCCAAGGCCAGCAAAGAATGCTGCAACGGTCTAAATCTTCGCAACGCATGACTCGTTCATCCCTGATATCTTTAGAAGAGTCCTATGATCTCTGTCGTCAAATCACAGCTACCCATTCTAAAACTTTTTACATGGGTACTCAGTTAATGCCAGAGGCTAAAAGTAAGGCGATATGGGCAATTTATGTCTGGTGTCGTCGTACAGATGAACTGGTCGATGGACCTATGTCAAATACTACAACTACAGAAACTCTCCAAGAGTGGGAACAACATCTTGAATCTATATTTGCTGGCTATCCGTTAGAAGATGCAGATGTAGCATTGGTAGATACCTTATCTAAATTCCCCATAGATATACAACCATTCCGGGATATGATTGCAGGTCAACAAATGGATCTGTACCGCAGTCGCTACCAAACATTTGAGGAACTGAAACTTTACTGTTATCGAGTGGCAGGTACAGTTGGTTTAATGACTATGCCAGTTATGGGAGTAGAGACACCAAATTTTGCTGCTCCGTGGAATCGCAACCAACAAGTTCAGTCTCCTGTATCAGAGGCGATCGCCTTGGGAATTGCTAATCAACTTACAAATATTTTAAGAGATGTAGGAGAAGATGCTCGCCGGGGTAGAATTTATCTTCCTTTACAAGAATTAGCTTTATTTGATTATACCGAAGAGGATTTATTGAATGGTGTAATTGATGACCGTTGGCGAGAGTTGATGAAATTTCAGATTCACAGAGCGCGTAAGTTTTTTGTTGATGCAGAGAAAGGTATTAAGCGTTTGAGCACTGATATTCGTTGGCCTGTTTGGTCAGCTGCTATGCTTTATAGTAAGATTTTAGATGCTATTGAGCGTAATCAATATGATGTATTTAATCGTAGAGCTTACGTTTCTACTCCTCGCAAGTTGCTATGTTTGCCCATAGCATTTCTGAGGTCAAAAATCTTATAAGTTCTAGAATATTTGCTCAGAAAAAAACAGTAAGAGTTTAAAATATAAAATTGCTGGTTTGGGCAATTAATAAGATTAAATCCGGTAGCATTGGTATAATTTAGATAGTTAATTTAGTTAATTAGGAGTCAGGATTTAAGAGTTATATAATGTTAGGATAATCACTTATAATAAAGTTTTTCTTTGTAGTAGAGATTGAGCAATATCTACAGTTATTGCTCAATCTCTGCTACGAGCTTTAATTATAATAACTATTTGTTAGCGACAACTCTATTAAATAAAGCCGTCAGCGATCGCCACTCAGTTTCTCAAACGTTTGGAAGGAAATGTTTTACCCAGAAAAAATCATCTGGCAGAAATCAAGTCAGAGATTTAACCTCAGCTAAAAAAAAGCACTCAGACAACAACTTCTTAATAATAATTGCCCATCCCTAAATCCTGGTTACCTCCAGGATAATCTAGGAAAAGCTAATAGCTACTTAACTGTGGATTAAAACCTGCTCGTCGTTATTTAACTAGCGATTGAAACTAGCTACTAACTTCCTTCCATCCGTTTTTAGGTTGAGATTACCTCTTAGTTTATTTTGGTTAATTTTAAGAATTACTGGTAGCTGCCAAACGTTCCTTTAACTCTGTTAAAACATCAGCCCAACGGGGATCGGGTTGAACTGCTTCATTGCCACCAGAGCTATAACTACTCGCAGCTTTAGATGATCCTGCTTTATCCTTATCACGGCGAGATTTTTTACTCTTGCTAGTATTACTCTTGCTAACTGGTTTAGATTCAGCCTCACTATTTTCAGACTCACCCTTATTCTTAGCGCGAGGTAATGCTTTTTCCAGCTTTAAAGGAGTTTCTCTAAACTGATAACCGTTATACTTTTCAATAATTTGGTCAGCTTGTTCATCATTTTTAACTGTTACAAAGCCAAAACCACGACATTTACCAGTTTTACGATCTGTGATCAATTTAGTGGTGACACTATCACCTTCTTCTTCAAAAACTTCTTGTAGTTCTTCACGTTCCATTACGTCTTTAGGCAAATTACCAATATACAAACGAATTGACATAGGAAAATTCCTCCAAATGCTTGATTTTTACTTGTTTAAATTACAAAAAACGAAAACTTAGTCAACTGAGATTGGTTGAACATAAAAGAAGAGCAGACTCAAAAAAAACTGCTCCTGACTTTAAGATGTAAAGAACTTTGACAAATACCTATATTCACCTTTACTACAGATAAAATTATTTCCCATTTCCCATTTTGGTCAATTCTGGCAGATAATTTGATTTTGTCAGGTTCTTCTTTAAATTTTCTGGTCATCATTCAACTAACAAGACTATTAGGTATTGCTCAATTACTTATTTCATTGATATTGATTTAGTAAACTCTTATCGCCCCAACTTTTAAATATAACTTTAAAGCCTGCTAAACTCAAACAACCTAATTGCTAATTATGATATTAATTTCAAGTGTACTGTTTTATAAGACTGATATAAAACGTCACAATTAGTGATATTTTAATGTTGATTTTCTGCTTCTACTGAAATTGTTGCCAGCACTCCGTCCACAGACACCAACGATAAAGTCTACCACATTTTTAAAATTTATACTTGCATTCAGATCAGGTTCTATAGACAAAACTTTCTACTTGGTGAGTGCTCAAACTAATCTTAATATTTGACTTATTTTTCAACCAAACCAGAAATGCTTACAACTTATATTTACTTTGTTAACAGGCTAGTAATTTCTTAACTACTATAAACTTATCATAATCCTAAGTCAATATCTACTACTTTTCTAAAATTTCACTATTTATAGCGCTACGCACTAGGGAATAGGGAACAGGGAACAGGGAACAGGTACTGTCAAAGGGTTTTAGGATTTAGAAATGTCCTCACCTATTTGCGTAGTGCTATACATTTAAGTTGTTCAGTAATCCCTACTTTTTCGATCGCAAAATTTATGAATTGGTAAAAAAAACAGTCGGATATATAGAAATGGCGGAACTTGCTTTCTTGGGAGATTGACACTTGCCAACCAAAAAGTCGGATATGTTATGAGTTAGGTGGAGGTTTATTATATATCAATAAACTATATTTTCTCTGGTGATAGTTACTGTTGGCAGCATAGATTTATATTTTTAAACATCTGCAATCTATCTATATTCTTCATATCAGACTACACTTTTGAGCTAGACAAAACTATGAAGTCGCTTGGGTTAAGCTACTGAGCGTAAACGAGAATAACATAATTTGTTCGGGAATGCAACTTTTCTTGACAATATCTAATAGACTTATCCAAAAATGAAAAATAAAATCAATTATTATCCATAAATTATCAATTACTCCCCTCCTCGGAGCATTGCTCATTCTTTGTCGCCAGAGAATATTTAGGGAGAGGGTGGGGAGGATGGGGAGGATGGGGGGGATGGGGAGGATGAGGAGGATGAGGAGGATGAGGAGGATGGGGAGGATGGGGGGATGGGGAGGACAAGGTCTCGAAGTAAAGCCGCTGCATGAATAAAAGCGGACTTTTCTCCCACACGGACCACACGGACCACACAGACCACACCTCCCCACCCTATCCTACTTTTTTCTCTGATGACAATAAATTGACCCTGCCTCCTCGGAGGGGTTGGGAGTGGGTTACCTCTGTTCCCTGTACCCTATTTTCTGGAGATGTCTGATAATTAAAATCTGCCAGTATATACCATATAAGCTCCCCATATAGCAAGAGTAAAAGCTACAATTGTTGACCAGACAGGATGACCACTATGAATAGATTGACCATTTTCAGATTTTAGAGCATTGATATCTATCCAGGGAGTAGCTCCTCGCCTCCACCAACCAGTGACAGTTATAGACTTACCAACCAAATCGCTAGGACGATCAATCTTAGGCCATAAGTTACCAAGAGGACCAAAGTTATGAGAATAATGCAATCTGACCAGACCTTTTGTTGTTTTTACAACCAAATCTTGTCCCAACCAATTACTCATTCCGCTTTTACCAAGAAGTTTGCCTTTGAACTGAATTATTTGACTATCTAATGGCAAAGCTTTTAGATCGGTTAACAATTCTACCAAGTCAGGGTTTTGCGAAAGTTGAGTCTGTTTTATATCTGGAAAAAAATGATTAATTCTGATTAAAATACCAAGACTAAAACCTATAGTTAAACAACCAACTAAAATGGAAATATCTCCAAATAACCAATCTAAACGCCAAAGACCAATAGCAGATGAAATTACACCTATTAACCACAAAAAAATAGCAAAACCTAGACCTATTAATGTACAAAAAAATGGCGCTCCCTGAAGCAAAAGTTTTTGCCAATCAAGGTTTTGTGGAGTATAAATATTTTCTTCTTGAGTGCCACTTAATTGATTTTTTGCAGTTAAGTCAGCATTTATATTTCCTAAATTTAACTCTGTTTCTATTTTCCAGAAATTAGCGTATAAAGTTAATCTTTTTAAGCGATCGCCAAGCAAAGGATGACTATTATTAATTTCTAACCATTGACGATATGGGTTAACAATATCCCAGTTAAAAATAGATTCAAAACCACTATCTGAAAGAAAACTACCAGTAGTAATAGCTTGGTTTATTCCTACTGGCATTAATATTTCAAAACTCTCTAATAAATTCCTAATTTTGGTTTGATTTTTAACATCATTAGCCATACCAATTGTAATTTTCAGAATAGCTCGTGTGAGACCATTAGGATTACCAGTTAAATTACAAGCTAGGCGATCGCTATAATAAACTCGCCGACGAGATAACCATAAAATCGGCAATTTTAGTAACCAATATAAACCATAACTAAGAGTCGAAATTATTGCAGCGAATGCTCTAAAAACGGATACTAATATAGGCAAAAAAGATTTGATAAATTCTGGTAAAAAATCTGGTAATTGATGATTTATGAAATCTAATATCCAATCAGCCCAAAAAGTTAATTGCCAATAAATAGTGTAGGGAATTTGAAGCATTAAATTAGCCATAGACATTAATCGAAAATCTCCATTTTGAACATGACTAATTTCTCTGGCATAAATAGTAGCAATTTCATCTTCTGCGAGATTATCTAACAATCCTTGACTAACAACTATTCTGTAAAAACGAGGCAAGCATCCATAACTAAATGCTATTGGAACATCTATTGGTAAGATTTTCAATGTAATTCCTCGTATTTTTTGTTTTTTAGAAAAATTACGGAGTAGTTTATTTGCTTCTTTACTGTAATTAATTAGAGTTGTTGTTGGTAGAGTTTGGAGACCATAAGTAAGTATTAATAATCCATCAATTAACCAAGGAGAGAATATAAATAATCCGAGCAGAAAGATTATAAAATTTCGAGTTGGGTCTCGATAAAAAAGTTGAATTGGTCGAAAATGTGGGAGCCAAACTAGAAAATCATTGGTAGCATCTAAGCTAAACTTTAGTATTGTAAGACTTAGCCAAAATAGAGTAATAGCTACCACTATTTGTTCTAACCATAAAAGAGTTAAATTAGGAGATTTAAGGCGACGACCTCCTTTTGCTCTTCCTGCTTCGCGCCATTTTAATTTAGGTAAATTTTCTGGTTTGTCTGAAGTAATTTCTGTTGATGTTTGATGGGATTCATTTGTAGTTTTTGAATCTGAGTTATTTACTGTGCTTGATAAAGCTGGCGAGCTATTTTTATCTGCCTCTATATTATTTTTATTTGCCTGAGAATGCTGTACAATATCTGAAGTTTTACTAGAATTTTCTGGTTCATCTGAAGTAATCTCTGTTGATATTTGATGAGATTCATTTGTGTTTTTTAAATTTGACTTATTAACTATATTTGATAAATCAGGTAATTGATTTTTATTTGCCTCTATATCATTTTTATTTGGCTGAGAATGCTTTAGGGAATTTGAGGTTTGACTAGATTTTATTTCTGAGATATTTGGATTTTCTGCGATTGGTTGAAAACCTGTTTCTACAGATAAATCAATATTTTCTTTAGAGATGTCATTGCTATTTTTGGCAGACTTAGATTGATCTGAATTAGGATTAAAAGGAACAAATCCTGTTTCAATAGGTTGTTGATTTTGGGTAGATGTTTCTGAAGCTTTAGGAGGAGGAATTGTTGATTTTTTCAGATTATTGGGTGGATATTGCTTTAATAATTCCTTGAGATGACGATGAGCAAAACTTTGAACTTCACTATCAGAAATTTTAGTAAGATTACGACACAAAGAAATAGCTCGATCTACTTGTTTCGTTTTTTCATAAGCAATAACTAAACCCATCTGAGCTTTTAATTTTTGCTTGAGAGATTCTTGTTGAGCAATTATTTCTAAGTGAGCGATCGCTTGTGGATAATCTTTTTGCTTAAGAGCAAGTAATCCCGTTTTTAGAGATGGTTTTTCTGGCACATAGTTATCTGTGGCAGAGGATGTTTTATCTATCATTGACTCAATTTTTTATGTTGATATTTTTATGAATTAGTCATATAAAATTTTGTGGAATCAATATTATGAAAATTTAGGAAAAAGGAAGGAAAGGCAATTCGACGAAGGTTATAGAACTACGCTCAAAAAATTATATAATTTATGGTTCAACTCTCATCAATATTATCTGCTAAAATATTGAATCATTTTAATATTTCCTTATTTCCATACATCTTTTTAAATGAGGAATTCAGACTCTATACAGATCGGCATTTAAGTTAATTAAATAAGCTGCATTTTCTATATTAAGGGAAAAGCAATGCAAGATTTTAACAGGTTCAGTAAAAACATTAATAAAGTTAAATTTAGCATTCCATTCACTATGGAAAGGATACAATCTTGACTTTTTTATAGAGCTGTATAGCTATATTTCTGCATTACAGGTTGACAAATTGAATTAATTTTCTGTATTTCTTCAGAATTGAATTCTGCCTGTAAATTGTTAGCTCTTGCTGTATTAATTGCTCTATCTGTTCGCGTACCTCCTGCCAAACATTTACCTGGATTTTTTTTATAAAAATTGAGTAGATCGTCGCTCCATTCAATTTCCAAAAAATTAGTAATTTTCCCTAACATTTCTTTTTGGTTTTGGATTACTTCTTCATATTTAAACTCTAAAGCTTGAAATCCATTATTTTTTAGCCAAGTCGGATATTGGTTTTTATATAACCAATAAATTGCAGCCAACTCAATTTTAGATAACTTAGATAAATTCCTATTTTCTAACTCTTGACCAAAAAAAGGTTTGAGTCTTTCTATTTCTTGTATAACACATCGATCGATCCAATCCCCTTGTGAATTAACAAGACTCAGCATTGAAGAAATAGTGCTATGAGGATTTCTCAGAGGCCAAAGTATTTTGGCATGAGGATAAAATTTCTTTAAAAAATCAAGTTTATGGGAATGCTCTAGCATTTTAAAGCATAAATAATGATTAGTTATTTTATTAATAGCTAATCTTTGAGCGGAGGGAAAAGGATATGGACTAGGAAACTCTGTTTCATCTACACAAGTAATCTGGGGATGTGCATTAAGAATAGATAGTAACAAAGTTGTACCACTTCTTTGACAACCAAAAATAAGAAATAAATTCCCAGAAAATGTAGAGAAATATCTGAAAGTAATTAGATTTCTGAGATGATACTTGAATTGTTCAATCATATTTAACAGGAAGATTTACCAATATAATTTCACCAAGTAATTAAGGTTGAAAACCTATACACTTCAATAGAATAAAAAAGAAAAAAAATCTTTTTAGTCAATCCTCTTATTTTTAAGGAAAGGTAATCATAAAAGGAAGCATTCCGCAGGAAATGCTGAATGCTCTCGCTCATAAGCTTTTGAACGTAATAACTTGACTTCGGTTAGCTAATGACCAATTTCATTGATAATTTTAAATTTTCTTATGCGACTAATTCCTCATTCGGTGTAATAATGAGTTAATAATTTATAGCTGATAGCTGATCAGCTAATAGCTGACCGCTGAATGCTTACCTTCTGACAATTTTCAATATCATTTAATTAGGGATTAGGGAGTAGTATTCTTAGCTATAAATAGTATAACGATCCTAGAATCGTTCCCAACATTTTTATGACTTATTACTTAATAACTTAAGTATTGAATAAGGTCTTAGATTATTTTGGGGAATGATTTACCCAAAAATAATTTGATTTGATAATATCTTTGATTCCATAATAATTTGCTGGCTCAACAATTCTTAGTTGAATATATAGGAAAAAATAGCAATTCTTTTCTTTCTGTTGTTATAATCAAATTATTTAGTATTACTAGAAAAAAATTCAACAGAATTGTGAATATTAAAAGTTGATAATATAGCAATTACCATTACACCTATTGACTTATGGAATAGCTGAAACAATGGAGTATCAATAATCGAAACTTTTCCTTAATGCTATAAAATTAACGCCAAAGTAAAAAAAAACTTTTTTCCCTATAATGAAAATTAGAAAAAACTTGCTGAAATTAACTTTATGACTCTAAAACTGTACAATTCACTGACTCGTCAAGAAGAAAACTTTCAATCCCTAGAGCCTGGTAAAATTAAAATGTATACTTGTGGTGTTACAGTATACGACTATTGCCATTTAGGTCATGCCCGTTCTTATATTGTATGGGATACAATCCGCCGATATCTGATGTGGCAAGGTTATCAAGTACGGTATGTACAAAATTTTACTGATATAGATGATAAAATTCTCAATCGGGCCAGAGAAACAGGCACTTCGATGGAGTCGGTGGCCGAACGTTTCACAGAAACATACTTTGAGGATATGAAACGCTTAAATGTCCTAGAAGCAGATGAATATCCTCGGGCGACTCAGACAATAGATGGGATTAAACAGTTAATCCAGGATTTAGAAAAAAAAGGTTTTGCTTACCCTTCTGGAGGGGATGTTTATTATCAGGTGCGGAAATTTTCAGAATATGGGAAACTTTCAGGCCGTCGTTTGGAAGAAATGCAAGCTGGCGCAAGTGGTAGAGTAGAATCAGAAGATTTAGAGACTGCTAAAAAGAAAGATCCATTTGATTTTGCCCTCTGGAAAGCAGCAAAAACTGGGGAACCTGCATGGGACTCTCCCTGGGGCAAAGGAAGGCCAGGTTGGCATATTGAATGTTCGGCAATGGTAAGAGATTGTTTGGGAGAAACTATAGATATTCATACTGGGGGAGCAGACTTAATTTTTCCTCACCATGAAAATGAAATTGCTCAGTCGGAAGCTGCTACGGGAAAACCTTACGTAAGATATTGGCTCCATAATGGCTTTGTGACTATTAATGGAGAAAAAATGTCAAAGTCCCTAGGGAATTTTACCACAATTCGGGATTTATTGGCTCGACCTGTAGACCCAATGGCTGTCAGAATGTTTGTTTTAACGGCTCAATATCGGAAACCTATTGACTTTACTCAAGAGGCGATCGCTTCTGCCGAAAATGGTTGGAATACTATTAAGGAGGGTATATTATTTCCCAAGCAACATGGTTCTAAATTAGGATGGGAAATGCCAGAAAAAACCTTATTTGAACAGACAAAGTTATTAACTTCTCAAGTCGAAAAATTCCAGAAAGCAATGGATGATGATATTAATACTCCTAGTGCTTTAGCTGTTTTATTTGAATTAGCTAAAGAGTTACGTCGAGAGGGTAATATTTTAGTGCATGAAGGGAAAACTGAAACATCTTTAGAAGAGTTACAAAAACAATGGGTTACTCTGGTAAAGTTGTCACAAGTATTAGGTTTAGAAGTTCAAATAGAAGAAAAAATTAGCAATCAACCTGGAGGTTTAAGTGATGATGAAATAGAGTCTTTAATTCAGCAACGTTTAGAGGCAAAAAAAGCTAAGAATTATTCTGAAGCAGACCGCATTAGAGATGAGCTACAAAATCAAGGTATTAAACTAATAGATCGACCTGGAGGCATAACAAATTGGCATCTTCAATAATGAATAATGAATAATGAATAATGAATAATTGCCTCTTCTTTTGAAAAAGAGGATTGGTTAAAAGGATTTTTTTTATTCTCTTAGTTGATTGGATATGGCAATGAATAATGAATAATGAATAATGAATAATTGCCTCTTTTTTTGAAAAAGAGGATTGGTTAGAAGGATTTTTTTATTCTCTTAGTCGATTGGATATGGCAATGAATAATGAATAATTAATAATTAATAATTGCCTCTTCCTTTTGAAAAAGAGGATTGGTTAAAAGGATTTTTTTATTCTCTTAGTTGATTGGATATGGCAATGAATAATTAATAATGAATAATTAATAATGAATAATTAATAATTAATAATTGCCTCTTCTTTTTAAATTAAAAAGAGGATTGGTTAAAAGGTTTTTTTTATTCTCTTAGTTGATTGGATATGGCAATGAATAATGAATAATGAATAATGAATAATGAATAATGAATAATTAATAATTAATAATTGCCTCTTCTTTTGAAAAAGAGGATTAGTTAAAAGGTTTTTTTATTCTCTTAGTCGATTGGATATGGCAATGAATAATGAATAATTAATAATGAATAATTAATAATTGCCTCTTCTTTTTAAATTAAAAAGATGATTGGTTAAAAGGTTTTTTTTATTCTCTTAGTCGATTGGATATGGCGAGGTTTCCTCGCCCATCCCATCTATCAGGTCATGCTAGCAAACGACCGCTTTTTTCTCCTTGAAAGGAAAAGCTTTAAACCTTGATTTTTAGGTAATTAATGGAGATATTGGATTTATAGTCATTTAACTTTAGATTGAGACAAAGCTTTCTTGCTATGAGAGAGTTTCACACGAAAAAACGTATCATTTTTAAGTTAAACTACTATAATATGTAGATGCAGGGAATAGGGAATATAAAGCCTCTCCAATCATTTATCAATCAGTACCTCTAGCTTTAGCTGGAGACTTGAAATAGATATGGCGAATATTTTTTCATCCTCTTAAAAGATGAGATTAGAGGCTTTATTTTTTGGTAACAAATTTATTACTGATGGTTAGTTTTTTTCTTCATTGCTTGCTCAATACATCTGATTATTTGAATTGTTATAGTTTTTTCTTTTTTCCCTACTCCCTAAAAATATACAATCTTTCATAATTAAAATAAGATAGCTACATATAGCTAAGAAAGCATTGAATATTGACAATTACTAATGATAAATCTCAGACTAGGAAATGTTTTTTCAACTGTTCCCTATTCCCTTAAAATAAGATAGCTACATATAGCTAAGAAAGCATTGAATCTTAAACAATTACTGATGATAAATTTCAGACTAGGAAATGTTTTTTCAACTGTTCCTTGTTCCTTGTTCCTTGTTCCTTGTTCCCTGTTCCCTGTTCCCTGTTCCCTTGCAAATAACTTATTTAAGTGTTCCCTATGAAATCCGAACAAAGGATATCTATTTCCTTATCTAACCTAGTATTAATCATTAGCAGTTTTTTACTACTAATTATTTTATGGCAAGTACAAAATCTAATCGTACTGTTGATGGTTGCGGTAGTTTTAGCTGCATCAATTTCACCATTAGTAGATTTAACAGAAAGGATTAAATTACCTCGCTGGTTAGGAGTAATTATCGTTTATTTAACTCTAATTTCTGGATTGATTAGTGCAGTATTAATTATTGGTCCACCAGTCTTTGAGCAAATTGAAAGACTTTTAAGTCAGTTACCATTATTTTCTGAAAGTATCAGCGATAATTTTGAAGATTTTGTTAATTCCTTAGTTCAAAATCCCCCTGATTGGATTAATCAACTTTTTGATACTAAATCTGTCACAAGTTGGGTAATTCGTTCTAGTCAACAATTATTACTACGTTCTTATAGTTTAACTAAAGGTGTATTAGGAGGCGTAGTTAGTTTAATATTAGCTTTATTTATTTCAGGTTATATGGTATCTGATAGTCAAACTTTGATTAGCGGTATAATCAAATTTTTTCCTCAACCTTGGGATAAACGTTTGGAAAATCAAGTTATTCCTGTAACCCAAAGAATGGGAGGTTATATTAGAGGCAGAATTATAGTTTCTGCTATTTTAGGTCTAGCAACTACCACTGGTTTAGGATTTTTAGGATTGCAAGATTTTTCCCTAGGTTTAGGAGCAATAGCTGCTGTGACAAACTTGATTCCTTTTATTGGTCCAATTTTAGGTGCAGTTCCAGCTTTAATTGTTGCTATTGCTAAAGGCGGATGGTTGTTTTTATGGGTAATAATTTTGTACTATATTATCCAAAATGTAGAGACTTATGTACTCGATCCTTTACTCGTAGGTTCTTCTGTTGGAGTACATCCTCTGTATCAATTACTATCAGTTTTAGTAGGAATTCAGTTATTAGGAATTATTGGTGCTTTGATTATTCCACCTTGGTTTGCTGGTAGTGCTGCTTTGGTAGAAAATTTATATTTAAAACCTAAGTTAGAAGCTGAAAATATGCGATCGATAGTTACAAATAATGGCGATCATAATCCACCACCAATAACCTCTTAATTTTATATTTTATAAACAGTATTGGAGGAATTTTGAGTAATGAAATAAAAGCAATCTTTCCAGCCAAATAAATTATCTCAAATTTATCATATTAAAATATTTATAAAATCAGAAAATTGTCAATCCAAATATTTTAATTATCAAAAATAACAGAATTTAGCAAATACTAAAAATTAACTATAATCCGATAAATAAATTACTTTTATATAGAACTAATAATTCTGTATAATTTAAAGAGTGAAGATTTTTGCTATTAGCCATGAATATAAACTCATCCCATTACCTCAAGCCTTAATATTTTCTTGACAAAAACTCTCTGATAGATTCATCAAGAGCTATAAATAGCACTTGGCACTGCTTCCAGAAATATCTTGGAGTGTGATTCTTTTATATAAAATTTATCTATATAAAATAAAATTTATATAAAAAGATGAAATGCCAAAATTATCTCATTAATAAAGTAGAACAATGGTATGGTTAAGATTCTCTTAGTTGAAGATAATGAGATGAACCGAGATATGTTGTCTAGGCGTCTCATTCGTAAAAAATTTGAAGTAGTTATTGCTATTGATGGTGCTGAGGGGGTGGAAATGTCTATATCAGAAGCACCAGATATAATTCTAATGGATATGAGTTTGCCTGTCCTAGATGGGTGGCAAGCAACTCGGAAAATTAAAGCTGACCCTCAAACTAAGAATATTCCAGTAATAGCAATGACAGCTCATGCTATGACAGGAGACCGAGAGAAATGTTTACAAGCTGGATGTGACGAATATGATACAAAACCAGTAGAATTTCCCAGACTATTAGAGAAGATAAAAAATCTTATAGATATAGAACCAACAAAATGAAACATGACCAGGGCAATGTGCTGGTTGTAGATGATAACCAGGTCAATAGAGACCTTTTAGCTCGCCGAGTCAAAAGGCACGGCCATACGATCGCTTCTGCGTCTGATGGGTTTCAGGCTTTAGAAATGGTGAGAACTCAACCATTTGATTTGGTACTACTAGATATTATGATGCCACAAATGAATGGTTATCAAGTCCTGGAAACCCTGAAAGCTGACCCAGCATTACGCCATATCCCAGTAATAATGATTTCTGCAGTGGATGATATTGACAGTGTAGTTCGTTGCATCGAATTGGGTGCAGAAGATTATTTGTCTAAACCTTTTAATCCTGTATTACTTAAAGCTAGAATTAATGCTTGTCTAGAGAAGAAACGACTTCGGGATCAAGAACAAGCTTATTTAAAACGGTTGGCTGAGGAACAAGAAAAGTCAGAAAGGTTACTATTAAATATTTTACCAGCACCAATCGCTCAACGGTTAAAACAGGGAGAAAAAACTATAGCTGATAGCTTTAGTGAAGTAACTGTTTTATTTGCTGATTTAGTGGGGTTTACTAAACTGTCGGCAAATTTATCTCCTGCTGAACTGGTAGAGTTACTAAACATGATTTTCTCTAGGTTTGATGAGTTGGCAGAAAAATATGGACTTGAGAAAATCAAAACTATTGGTGATGCTTATATGATTGTAGGTGGCCTACCAACGCCCAAGGAGGATCATGCAGAGGCGATCGCGGAAATGGCCTTAGATATGTTAGAGCGAGTCAAGGAAATTTCTGAAAAGCAGGGTAAACTTTTACAAATTCGCATTGGTATTAATACGGGAGCAGTAGAAGCAGGAGTTATTGGGACGAAAAAATTTGCTTATGATCTTTGGGGAGATACGGTAAATACAGCTAATCGTATGGAGTCTCATGGTATTCCTGGAGAGATTCAAGTAACTGAGAATACCTATAATTGTCTAGCTAATAAGTATACATTTCAGGAGCGAGGCACGATCGAGATTAAAGGGAAAGGTAGTATGAGGACTTATTTACTTGTAGGTAGAAAAGAGTGAATTCAAAATTCAAAATTCAAAATTCAAAATTCAAAATTCAAAAGTATCCCTGACTAAGTTTGAGCGGTTTACTAATTCTAACACCTAATCATAGCACTACAAAAAAGTGTTGGGAAATTAATACAATTAAAATCTTTTATAACAAATAGGCTTTGTTGTAATAGCCATAGAAAATCGGTTCCGCTTTTCGGTTGCCAGATCCGACATGAAAGGTGAACCTAGTGGTAGTTATATCACCCTCTTTCAAAGATTGATGTTTGATTCATTTATTGGCCAATAGTTAAATGGCTGAAAGCCTTTACAGGTATAAGTTTTAGCCTTTTTTATCAAAGATTGATGTTTGATTCATTTATTGGCCAATAGTTAAATGGCTGAAAGCCTTTACAGGTATAAGTTTCAGCCTTTTTTTATCAAAGATTGATGTTTGATTCATTTATTGGCCAATAGTTAAATGGCTGAAAGCCTTTACAGGTATAAGTTTCAGCCTTTTTTTTAGTGCCAGAAAGAAAAGATTGATGTTTGATTTATTTATTGGACAATAGTTGTAGAAGTATGAAGTACAAGGATCTTGGATCTTGTGCGGTAGCTATATGCTTTCGTACAACAAAGCCTAACTAATAGTTTTTACTTGAGCTGTTTTGCTGGGGCAAAGCTTTCCTTTCCTGGGGAATTCTATGCAAACGGAAATGCTTAAAGCTATAGCTAAGAAAGAGTTATATCTTGACAATTACTGATGATGAATCTAAGACTAGGAAATATTTTTCTAACTGTTTCGTGTTCCCTGCTATATACTATAAAATTAAAAAGTAAATCTAGATAATCACCAAGGAGAAAATGTTATCTACTACAGAATTATTTATCGCTACTAAATGGTTTGGTATTGCTACAATTGGATTTTTTCTTTTGACAACTCTTGGCTTTATTTTGAATTGGGGATTTAGATTTAGATTGGTGGGAGTAACAGGTTTTATGGGAGTCTTAACTGCTGGTTTATTTGGTTTAAGTTTAGGATTATTTAACCGTGTAGAAATTCCAGGAGCAGTTCCATATACATTAGTTTATGATAATGGTTCAACTCAAACGGTAATAGCTGTTTCTCCGAGTATTTCAGAATCAGAAATAGAGGCAACGATGGAACAAGCAGCGGGGGATTTATTTTCACTAGGTCGTTTAGGTGGAGATAATAAATTAACTATTAGAGTTAGAACTATTATTCATCCAGAGGAAGGTATTTCTGAACCACTTTATTTAGGAGAAGTAAAGCGTTCTTTGTCTCAACGGGAAGATGAAAATATGGATTTTAAAATATTTCCAGAAACTTTGGGTAAGTTGGTAGATTATCAGAGGGAAAATTTGGAAAGTTAAAAGTCTAGTATGGTGCGTTTTGCTGTGCGATATGAAAAGCAAAGCGTAATGCACCGAAATATTGGGATAGCTAAAACTTCATCTAAGATAGTGCTTTGCAATAGCCATTGTGGCAAGAGAAAGTTATCTCTTACAAATTTGCTGAAGTTATGTATCAGTCGTTTGAGAGGCTTTTTCATCAGAAAAGTCTATTTAATCAGACGTTTTTTTGAAGATTTTTACTTCCCACACTCCCCACAAGGTTTTCAGGAGTTCCTAATAAGAGATAGCTTAAAAGGGGAGGCTTGAGACCTTGTTTTTTGGTCAGTATACTACTAGACTAGGATTAAATTAGATCAGAGCTAATAAAGAGGTAATATTATGACTATTATTCTTGATGATTTAGAACCGGAAATCTTGGAAAAGTTACAAAATCAAGCTTTAGATCATGGTCGGAGTTTAACAGAAGAAATTAAAGTTATTTTAGCGAAAGAATTGACAAACCAACCAATCAAAACTCCTGAACAATTAGGATGGAGTAGAGGTTTTTTTTGAAAGAACGGCTGGTTCTTGTGCAGACGACCCAATTATCATTAATAATGAGGGGATTGATGAATCAGTTATCAGTTGGACTCAACTACTCTAAAACCAGATTTTCACCGTAGGGGTTTGGTCTCCAAACCCAAACGTTACAGTTTTTTTGACAAATTATTTAGGATTATTATAATACCAAATCAAAAAATACCAAATAACACAGATTTTCACCGTAGGGGTTTGGTCTCCAAACCCAAACGTTACAGTTTTTTTGACAAATCATTTAGGATTATTATAATACCAAATAAAAAAATACCAAATAACACAGATTTTCACCGTAGGGGTTTGGTCTCCAAACCCAAACGTTACAGTTTTTTTGACAAATCATTTAGGATTATTATAATACCAAATAAAAAAATACCAAATAACACAGATTTTCACCGTAGGGATTTGGTCTCCAAACCCAAACGTTACAGTTTTTTTGACAAATTATTTAGGATTATTATAATACCAAATAAAAAAATACCAAATAACACAGATTTTCACCGTAGGGGTTTGGTCTCCAAACCCAAACGTTACAGTTTTTTTGACAAATTATTTAGGATTATTATAATACCAAATAAAAAAATACCAAATAACACAGATTTTCACCGTAGGGGTTTGGATACCAAACCCAAACGTTACAGTTTTTTTGACAAATTATTTAGAATTATTATAATACCAAACAAAAAAAAGGAGAATTTTTAATAGATGGCAGATCAAAGAGATTTATTGAAAAGATTATTCAATGCTTTTAAACCTTTTGAACCTCTAAAACCTGATAGTCCAGTATATGTTGATTGTCGGGAAGTTCGAGGGGATGGAGATGTTATTCAAGATTTGGCTACGAATATTGAATTCTCTGATAATAATACTTGTCAACTTTATGCCGGACATCGAGGTGCGGGTAAGTCAACTGAACTTTTACGACTGAAAAAACACTTGGAAGATAATGGATATTTTGTGGTTTATTTCGCTGCGGATGAGAAGGATATTAATCTGGAAGATACGGAATATGCTGATATTTTGTTGGCTTGTACTAGAAATTTATTGGAGCAATTAAAACAAGCTAATCCTAAACCATTATTAGATTGGTTAAGATATCGGTGGGAGGATTTAAAAGATTTAGCAAATACAGAAATATCTTTGGAAAGTTTGGCAGTTGAATCACAAATTAGTCAATATGCAAAAATTACGGCAAATATCAGAGCTGAACCTACTTTAAGAAGAAAAATTAGGGAGAAAGTTAATCCTTATACTGAAAGTTTGATTGAGGGGATAAATGCTTTTATTCGTGATGCTACAAACAAACTTGGCTCTGGTTCTAAATTGGTAATGATTGCTGATAGTTTAGACCGCATTACACCAAATGTTCAGCCAGACGGACGTAGTAATCACGATGAAATTTTTATCGATCGTAGCGCTCAATTAAAAGGTTTAGATTGCCATACAATTTATACGATTCCTATTTCAATGGTTTATTCTAATCAAGCTCCTAATCTGAAAATTGAATATGATGAACCTCAAGTTTTACCGATGATTATGGTGGAGACTCCAGAGGGAGAAGTTTATGAATTGGGAGTTGCTAAAATGAGGGAAATTATTGATAGACGGGTTAAGGGAATTAAGTCAGATTTATCTTTAGAAACGGAGTTATTTGAAAGTCGAGAAGTTTTGGATAAGGTTTGCTTAATGAGTGGAGGTCATGTTCGGGATTTAATGTTTTTGATGCAAAGTGTAATTAAACGTTGTGATGATGAATTACCTATTTCTGCGAGGGTTGTACAAAGAGCAATTACGGAGGCAAGACTTTCTTATAGAAGGTCAGTTCAAGCAGAAGAATGGCAAGTATTGGTGGATGTTTTTCGTTCTAAAAATGTCTTAAATAATCAACAGTATCGTGGTTTATTATTTAATCGTTGTTTGCTGGAATATATTTACTTTGATGAAGAGGGAGAAAAGAAAACTTGGTATGATGTTCACCCATTGATTAAGGGGATACAAAATTTTAAGGATATGGTGCGATGAATGGAGAAAAATTTGTTTGGGAAGAGGATTTATCGTTCACGTTTGCAGAGGAATATAAGGCTTTAGTAAATACTATTAGATTTAGTGAGGGTTTTAGTTTATTGTTTGTGGAATGTTCGCCTGCACAGGGAACAAAAATTATGGAGAAAATTCGCCGAGATATTCCACGGGAAAGAGCGGAAGTTTTGGCTTTAGATGAGAGTGTTTATAATTTTTACAATCGAGTCGAAAATTTACCTAATCTGAAAAAAATTGATATTTTGTTTGTGACTGGTTTGGAATATTCTCTCTATGAATATGAGGATGAAATGAGAGCAAGAGGTTTGGATGAGAAAGAGGTTATTTCTATTAGTAAGAGGGGAGTTCCTCGTGTTTTGATTAATTTGAATCAGCAGCGAGAAAGGTTTAGGGATAATTTTGATATTTGCTTTGTGTTTTTGTTGCCCAGGTTTGCGATGGATTATCTGATTAATCGTTCTCCAGATTTTTTTGATTGGCGTTCTGGGGTGTTTCGTTTTCCCATGGATAAGGAAAATTTAGAGTATGAAACTTTCCACACTTATTACAAAAGAATAGGAAAAGAAGATTATGAAACTCTCACACCTCAAGAATGCAAGAAAGAATTAATTGTTATTCAAAGTTTGATTGATGAGGATAATCAAACTCTGGAAAAAAAGGTAGATTTATTAATTGAGCAAGGTAGGTTAAACAATAGTATTGGTAAAAAGTTAGAAGCAATCGCTGCTTATGATAAAGCTCTAGAAATTAAACCAGACTATTACTATGCTTGGAACAATAAAGGGAATACTCTGTCAGATTTAGGCAGATATGAAGAGGCAATTTCTGCTTATGATAAAGCTTTAGGAATTAAACAAAACTCTCACGATTCTTGGATTTTCAAAGGAAACTCACTATCAGATTTAGGCAGATATGAAGAGGCAATTTCTGCTTATGATAAAGCTCTAGAAGTTAAACCAGATGATGACGAAAGCTGGCTATTGAAAGGCAATGCACTGATAAATTTAGAAAAATATGAACAGGCGATTTCTGCTTATGATAAAGCTTTAGAAATTAAACCAGACCAAGACGAAGCCTGTTTTTATAAAGGCAATGCACTGATAAATTTAGGCAAATATGAACAGGCGATCGCTGCTTATGAAAAAGCTATAGAAATTAAATCAGACTCTCACACCGCTTGGTACAATAAAGGCCATGTTCTTTCATCTTTAGGCAGACATGAACAGGCAATTTATGCTTTTGATAAAGCTGTAGAAATTGAACCAAACTGTCACCAAGCTTGGAACAGTAAAGGCTATAGTCTGTCATATTTAGGCAAATATGAAGAGGCTATTTCAGCTTGTGAAAAGGTTCTAGAAATTAAACCAGAGTATCATTATAATACTTGGCAAAATAAGGGAATTTTACTGATAAAATTAGGAATATATGAAGAGGCGATCGCTGCTTTTGATCAAGCTCTAGAAATTAATCCAGACTATTATCAAGCTTGGTATTTCAGGGGTGTTGCGTTGATCAAACTACGCCGTTTTCAAGAAGGTAATGCCAGTGTAATGAAAAGTCTGGAAATTAATCCTGATTTTGATGAGGAAATATATAGTCAAATGATCAAAAATCTTCTCACTAAAATAGGGTGGTATAAATTGAAAGAAATTTTTACTAGACTTTGGAGATTTATGGGTTTAATAAACTAATAACTTTCCTCAACTAGACTCATAACTATTAGTCATCCAGAATAATATCAAGTCTCATTAATTAACCATAATAATCAGCAAATAGACAAAAATATACCAAACTTTTCTCTACTCCCTACTCCCTACTCTCTACTCCCTATTATTATATTTATGGCAATGGAAAATTTAGAATAATATGAACAGGCGATAGATAAAAATCTACCAAACTTTTCCCGATTCCCTATTCCCTACTCCCTAAATATTTATGGCAATGGAAAATTTAGAACAATATGAACAGGCGATCGCTGCTTTTGATAAAGCTCTAGAAATTAATCCAGACTATTATCAAGCTTGGTATTTCAGAGGTGTTGCGTTGATAAAACTACGCCGTTTTAAAGAAGGTTATGCCAGTGCAAAAAATGCGAGGAAATTAATCCTGATTTTCCTGTAGAAATTTTTCATCAAAACATAAAAAATTTTCTCACTAAAATAGGCTGGTATAAATTGAAAGAAATTTTTACTAAAGTTTTGAGAATGATAGTCTAAGAAACCGATAACCTTTCTCAACTAGACTTATAACTATTAGTCATCCAGAATAATATCAAGTCTCATTAATTAACCATAATAATCAGCCAATAGATAAAAATCTACCAAACTATTCCCTACTCCCTACTCCCTATTCCCTATTTTTATATTTATTGCAATGGAAAATTTAGAACAATATGAACAGGCGATCGCTGATTATGAAAAAGCTTTAGAAGTTCAACCAGACTCTCACGAAGCTTGGTTTAGTAAAGGTGTCGCTTTCTCACAGTTAAAACTTTATCAACAAGCAATAGTTGCTTATGAAAGAGCTATTGAAATTAAACCAGACGATAAATTTACCATTATTAATCTTGGCTTAGTTAAATATGAAATGGGAAAAATAGATGAAGCAATAGAACATTGGCAAGCAGCACTTCAAATTAATAACAAACTTGTAGAACCTCAATTAGCTATAGGAGTTGCCCTCTACAATAAAGGTCAAACTCCAGAAGGTTTAACAATAGCTGAAGTAGCACTAAAATTAGATAAAAGTTGGAGATACTTGCAGCGTCTCAAAGAAGAACTTTGGGGTGACAAACTATTAGCAGATGCCACAAAATTATTAGAAAATCTTCAAATAAAAGCCTTACTTTCTCAGACAGATAATTCCAAGGAAACTGCTGTTGAATTTGAACAACCTGAAGATGAATTAGATTGGGAAACAGACGAAATAGACGAACAAGAATGGCTCCACGCAGCAGCTACAAATGCAATATTTGATTTTCTGAAAGACCCGGAAGAGGACATATATACATTAGAAGATGGCAAACCCTTCACTTACTAAAGGCAAAATAGTTTTAGTACCTTTTCCCTTCGATGATTTATCATCAACTAAGATACGTCCTGCTGTTTGCCTTACTAATCCAGTGGGGCAATATAATCGTATTATGATGGCTTTTATCACAAGTAAAGTTCCTACTAAATTGCTAGAAACTGATATTCTATTAGATACTAATCATCCAGATTTTGCTGATTCTGGTTTGCGTAAATCTTCTGTGATTAAGTTAGATTTTATTGTATCTCTTCGTCCTTCTTTAATTAAGCGAGAGATTGGTAAATTATCATCAAATACACAAACTGAAATTGGTGAAAAGCTTTGCAAATTGATGACTGAATAATTTTTATAATACCAAATCAAAAAAGGAGATTTTTCATAGATGGCAACTGTAGAAATTTTTCATCAAAAAATAAAAAATTATGAGTCATCCAGAATAATATCAAGTCTCATTAATTAACCATATAATCAGCCAGTAGATAAAAATCTACTAACTACTCCCTACTCCCTATTATTATATTTATTGCAATGGAAAATTTAGAACAATATGAACAGGCGATCGCTGATTATGAAAAAGCTTTAGAAGTTCAACCAGGCTATTACGAATCTTTGTTCAGTAAAGGTGTTGCTTTCTCACAGTTAAAATTTTATCAACAAGCAATAGTTGCTTATGAAAAAGTTCTAGAAATTAAATCAGACGATAAATTTACTATTATTAATCTTGGCTTAGTTAAATATGAAATAGGAAAAGTAGATGAAGCTATAGAACATTGGCAAGCTGTTATTGAAATTAATAATCAATTTGTAGAACCTCAATTAGCAATAGGAGTTGCTCTCTACAACAAAGGTGAAATTCCAGAAGGTTTAGCAATAGCTGAAGTAGCACTAAAATTAGATAAAAGTTGGGGAAACTTGCAACGCCTGAAAAAAGAACTTTGGGGCGAAAAACTATTAGCAGATGCAGCAAAATTATTAGAAAATCCTCAGATAAAAGCTTTACTCTCTCAGACAGATAATTCCCAAGAAACTGCTGTTGAATTTGAACAATTTGAAGATGAATTAGACTGGGAAAATTCAGAGGAAATAGACGAACAAGAATGGCTTCACGCAGCAGCTACAAATCCAGTATTTGATTTTCTAAAAGACTCGGAAGAAGATATATATCAATTAACAGATGGCAAACCTTTTACCTATTCAATAAAAAACTGAAATTGCTGAAATGCTTTGCAAATTGCTGACTGAATAATGGTTATAATGCCGAATAAAAAAAGTAGTCTAGTAGGGTGCGTTAGACGGCAAAAATTTAGACGATGAAAGGGATTTAACAATCCGTCGTAACGCACCATTAAATATGTGTGAATTCTACTCAATGGTGCGTTACGGCGCTATGTAATTTTTGATAGTTCAACGATAGTTTGTGGTAAGCGCCTAACGCACCCTACTCTCTGAAGAATTTTTATAATACTAATTATGATTAATGCAAAAATAGACATAGAATATGTGTGAATTCTATTCAATGGTGCGTTACGGCGCTATGTAATTTTTGACAGTTCAACGATAGTTTGTGGTAAGCGCCTAACGCACCCTATTCTCTGAAAAATTTTTATAATACTAATTATGATTAATGCAAAAATAGCAAAATTGTAGGGTGCGTTAGACGGCTTAAATTCAGATTATGAAAGAGATTTAGCAATCCGTCGTAACGCACCATTTTAGTTGTGTCAGTCTACTACTCTCTGAATAATTTTGATAATACCAAATAAAAAAAGGAGATTTTTAATAGATGGCAATTGTAGAAATTTTTCATCAGAATATGTGTGAATCCTACTCAACGGTGCGTTACGGCGCTATGTAATTTTTGACAGTTCAACGATAGTTTGTGGTAAGCGCCTTTTCATGTCGCTCCGCGAAACGCACCCTACTCTCTAAATAATTTTGATAATACCAAATAAAAAAAAGGAGATTTTTAATAGATGCCAATTGTAGAAATTTTTCATCAGAATATGTTTGAATCCTACTCAACGATGCGTTACGGCGCTATGTAATTTTTGACAGTTCAACGATAATTTGTGGTAAGCGCCTTTTCATGTCGCTCCGCGAAACGCACCCTACTCTCTAAATAATTTTGATAATACCAAATCAAAAAAAGGAGATTTTTAATAGATGGCAATTGTAGAAATTTTTCATCAGAATATGTTTGAATCCTACTCAATGGTGCGTTACGGCGCTATGTCATTTTTGACAGTTCAACGATAATTTGTGGTAAGCGCCTTTTCATGTCGCTCCGCGAAACGCACCCTACTCTCTAAATAATTTTGATAATACCAAATAAAAAAAAGGAGATTTTTAATAGATGCCAATTGTAGAAATTTTTCATCAGAATATGTTTGAATCCTACTCAATGGTGCGTTACGGCGCTATGTCATTTTTGACAGTTCAACGATAGTTTCTGGTAAGCGCCTTTTCATGTCGCTCCGCGAAACGCACCCTACTCTCTATTCCCTATTCCCTATTCCCTATTCCCTACTCCCTATTATTATGACTAATACAAAAATAGAGATAGAAAAAATACTAACAAATCTCTACAATTCTTTCGATCCTTTTGAACCATTACCGGCAGGAGATCCTCTTTATGTTGACTGTAAAGAAGTGCGGGGAGATGGAGATGTTTTAGTAGATTTAGGCAGAAAAATTAGACGTGCTAAAAGAATGACTTGCCAACTTTATGCGGGTCATCGAGGGGCAGGAAAATCTACAGAATTACTCAGACTTAAACAACATTTAGAATCAGAGAAAATATTTGTGGTTTATTTTGCTGCGGATGAACAGGATATTGATGCGGAGGATGCCGAATATACAGATATTTTACTGGCTTGTACTCGTCATTTATTGCAAGATTTAAAGGATGTTGCTAAACCTAGTCCTCTACTTAATTGGTTGGAGACTCGCTGGCAAGAATTGAAGGATTTAGCTCTGACAGAAATTGACTTTGAGAAGGCAAATGTTGATGTACAAATATCTGCTTTTGCTAAGTTAACGGCAAATTTAAGGGCAGTACCTAGTCTCCGCAATCAAATTCGGCAGAAAATTAATCCCCACACTGTAACTCTGATTAAAGTTTTGAATGAATTTATTGATGATGCTAAAAGTAATTTACCTAATGGTTGTACAGAATTAGCGGTAATAGTTGATAATTTAGACCGGATAGTGCCTGTTCTGCAAGAGGATAAACGGACTAACCACGACCATATTTTTATCGATCGCTCTGAACAATTAAAGGCTTTAAATTGCCACATTATTTATACGGTTCCTATCTCAATGGTTTACTCCCATAGAGCAGCGGACTTGAGAGAATTTTATTCAGCTCCCCAGGTTTTACCGATGATTATGGTGCAGAAACCTGATGGTAGTAAATACGAACCAGGATTTAATAAAATTAAGGAGTTAATTATCAAGCGAGTGGAAAATTTTGCTCCTAATCTTTCCCTGGAAACTGAGATATTTGATAGTGAAGAAACTTTGAATCAACTCTGCATAATGAGTGGAGGTCATGTGCGCAATTTACTATTATTAATTCAGTCGGCTTTTGACTATACGGATGATTTGCCTATTCCGATAAATGCTATCCGCAGATCAATTACAGATGCTAGAGATATTTATCGGAAAACTGTGGATGATAACCAATGGAAAAGGTTAGCTGAAGTGGCGTTTTCTAGGCAAGTACCTAATGATGATAATTACCGCAGTTTAATGTTTAATCGCTGTATTTTGGAATATTGTTATTATGATCAAGGAGAGAGGAAACGTTGGTATGATGTTCATCCTTTGATTAAGGGTATTCCTGAGTTTAAAAAGGCTGTTGAAACTGTTAATAATAAAGTCGAGTAGTAGACTGACACGGCTAAAATTGTGCATTAAAAAATGGAGCCGATTAGCTAGTCTTGATATCCCTGGCAATTGCTGGAAAAATCTAGTAAAATAGCCTTGATATCGAGAAATTTTTCAGCAAATAGCCTATAGTAATAACAAGGAGGTGATAAAAATGTATGCAATTAAGCTGGAGTTAAAGCTCAACAATAAAGAACGATTGTTGATGGCTCAGTGTGCGGGTTATGCCCGCTTTGTGTATAATTATGGCCTTAATATGGTTAATCAAACCAAGGGCATAACCAAAGTAAATAAGCAGGGTAAAGAGGTTAATTTTAGTTATAACCAACGCATAAACGAAGCCAAGAAAGTCTTTACTAATTATGTAAAAAAACAGCCAGAATATGCTTGGACAAATAACTATTCCTCTCGAATTTATCAAAATGCTTTTATTAATTTAGGAAAAGCATTTAAAAGGTACAAAGAAGGAACTAGCAAGCAACCAAAATTTAAGCGCAAAAAAGAGCGACAAAGTTTTGCAGTTGATTATAGCAATGGGAAAATTACAGTTAAAGCTGGTAACAAAGTAAAAATACCAACATTAGGGACTTTTAGATTATTTGAACCAGTGCCTTACACAACAGCTACTCAAACTTTTACTATTAGCAAAACAGGGGAAAGATGGTTTGTAAGTTTTGCTATAGAAGCAGAGAAATTGCCAGCTCATCCGTTATTAGATGAACGTCCTCAAGAATTTTTTGGTATTGATGTAGGTATTAAACAGTTTGGCACAATAGCTTCATCGGCAGAAAACATGGCTATTGCTCTTCCTGAGTCAATTAAAAAAGAGCAATTAAAGTTGGCCAACTTCCAGTGGCATAACCGCAATAAACAATTAGGCGGCCAGGGTAAGCCAGCTTCTAAAAATGCGATTAAATACTGCAAAAAGCTGGCCAAATATCATGCTCATATTGCTAATATTCGCAAGGATTTTACCCTTAAAAACTACCACGAATTTAGCAGACAATATTAAGCACGTTTGCTTGGAAGATTTAAACGTCAAAGGCATGATGCAAAATCGAAAGTTAGCAGCATCAGTAGCCCGCCAAGGTTTTTATAAATTTAAGCAACGATTGACAACCAAAATTGTTGCTAGTGGCGGAAGTGTTGTATTAGCTGACCAGTGGTTTCCATCATCTAAAACTTGTAGTAATTGCGGTCATATTTACTCAGAACTAAAGCTAAGTGACCGCATCTATAAATGTCCTTATTGTGAAACAGTTATAGACCGCGACTTAAACGCGGCAATTGTGTTATCCCAATATGGGGAAGTTAATCAAAAAACTAGGGTGGGCTGCACCCGAAATTACGCCTGCGAACTGGAAGGAGCCGGCTCCCCAGGTTGAAACAGGAAGCAAGCTGCAAAGGCAAAACCCAGGTTTTTCCTAGTTTTGCAGGAATTGTGTAGGTATTGTACAGCAGGTGAATGGGAAAATTTTTCTTCTGTTGCGTCAAGAGAAATAGTCAAGACATTTTCTGAAGCACTCCGCCGTGAGAAAATGAATCGGCAAATTTTTCTTCTGTTGCGTCAAGAGAAATAGTCGATACATTTTATGAAGCACTCCGCCGTGAGAAAATGAATCGGCAAATTTTCCTTTTATTGCGGATAGAGAAATAGTCGATACATTTTCTGAAGCACCCCGCCGTGAGAAAATGAATCGGCAAATTTTCCTTTTATTGCGGATAGAGAAATAGTCGATACATTTTCTGAAGCACTCCGCCGTGAGAAAATGAATCGGCAAATTTTTCTTCTGTTGCGTCAAGAGAAATAGTCGATACATTTTCTGAAGCACTCCGCCGTGAGAAAATGAATCGGCAAATTTTCCTTTTATTGCGGATAGAGAAATAGTCGATACATTTTCTGAAGCACCCAGGCGTGAGGGATTAATCACCTACTATTTAAGATGTGTCAGTCTACTACTACAAATTTTGCACTACCCATTCATGTCAGCAACAACCATTTGTATAGCGTTCCTTTACCAAACTTCTGTTAAATCTAAAATAAATCCAGGTAATACATCTTCCCCAGATAAATTATTAGGATCTTCCAAAATTTCCACTTCTTGATTTTGCCGATAAATCTCTACTTTCCGGTTTTTACTATCAATTAACCAACCTAATCTTGCACCATCTGAATTAAATTAGTTTTAACCATAATTTTTTACCATTGTTGAAGATAAGATTTTCCGAATAATTAATAATTGATAATTAAATCTTTCAGGTTTAGCGATCGCTTAACAATAAGACTAACAAATTAATTCGTGTATCTTTGCCATAATAAGACCAACAAATTAATCCGTGTATCCGTGGCATAATTCGTGTGAGCTATCCGTGGCATAATCGGTGTGAGCTATTCGTGTGAGCTGAACTAAATTATATTTCAAAAGTAATGAAGGAAGCGATCGCTTAAAATTAGAATAAGACTAAGAAATTAATCCGTGTATCCGTGGCAAAATCCGTGTGAGCTATCCGTGACATAATCGGTGTGAGCTATCCGTGGCATAATCCGTGTGAGCTATTCGTGGCATAATCAGTGTGAGCTATCCGTGGCATAATCGGTGTGAGCTATCCGTGGCATAATCGGTGTAAGCTATCCGTGGCATAATCGGTGTGAGCTATCCGTGGCATAATCGGTGTGAGCTATCCATATAAAATAAGCTAAATTGTCTATCAAAAGCAATGAAGCAAATTAGAATAAGACTAACAAATTAATCCGTGTATCTGTGGCATAATCCGTGTGAGCTATTTCAAAAGCTATGAACCAAGATTTAACAGACTGGGATGAGAATTTATTGAAGGACGCAGAAACGGAATATAAAGCTATAGTTAGATGTCTCAAAAGAACGTTTGGTTTTAGGTTATTGTTTGTGGAATCTTCTCCCGCAGAAGGAACAAAATTAATTGAGAAAGTTAAGCAAGATATTCCTCAGAAAAAAGTTGATGTTTTGCGGTTAAATGAACCAATAAAGAATTTATATAATCTTGTTGCTGATTTGCCAAATCGACTGGATATTAATGTTTTGTTTGTGACTGGTTTGGAAGTTTCTCTGTATGAATATGAGTTGAATAAACTGAAAAATGGCTGGAGTAGTTATGAGAGATATAGTTACAGTGAAAAGGGTGTACCTCCGATTTTAAGTCACCTGAATCAACATCGAGAAAGATTCAGGGATGATTTTGATATTTGCTTTGTTTTTATTGTGCCTGTGTATGCTTTGAAATATTTTATTCATCGTTGCCCAGACTTTTTTGATTGGCGTTCTAATACTTTTGAATTTAAGTCTGATCCGGAGTTAGTAGCTCAAGAATCATCTCGAATTATTCAGGAGGGAGATTATCAGAAATATGGGGATTTAACTGCTGAAGAAAGAAGGCAAAAATTTTTGGATATTCAAGATTTAGTAGAAGATGAAAATAATATTGATGAAGAGAAAGGAAAGCTATTGGTTGAACAGGGATTAATCCTAGAATCAGAAAGTAAATATGAAGAGGCGATCGCTGCTTGTGAAAAAGCTTTAGAAATTGAATCGGAATATCACAAAGCTTGGAATGGTAAAGGTAATGCACTGATAAAATTAGAAAGATATGAAGAGGCGATCGCTGCTTATGAAAAGGCTTTAGAAATTCAACCGGACTATTACAAAGCTTGGAATGGTAAAGGTAATGCACTGAGAAAGTTAGAAAGATATGAAGAGGCGATCACTGCTTATGAAAAAGCTTTAGAAATTAAACCAGACTATCATTATGCTTGGAACAATAAAGGTATTGCACTGGAAAAGTTAGAAAGATACGAAGAGGCTCTTGTTGCTTATGAAAAAGCTTTAGAAATTAAACCAGACTATCACTATGCTTGGGACAATAAGGGAGATGCACTGAGAAAATTAGAAAGATATGAAGAGGCGATCGCTGCTTATGATAAAGCTCTAGAAATTAAACCAGACTATTACTATGCTTGGGATAGTAAAGGATATGCACTGGAAAATTTAGAAAGATATGAAGAGGCGCTTGCTGCTTATGAAAAAGCGATAGAAATCAAACCAGACTATCACTATACTTGGGATAGTAAAGGATATGCACTGGAAAATTTAGAAAGATATGAAGAGGCTCTTGCTGCTTATGAAAAGGCTATAGAAATCAAACCAGACTATCACTATGCTTGGAATTTTAAAGGTTTTCTACTAAAAAAAATAGAAAGATATGGAGAGGCGATCGCTGCTTATGAAAAAGCGATAGAAATTCAACCAGATGATGACTATGCTTGGAATGGTAAAGGCATTGTACTGGAAAATTTAGAAAGATATGAAGAGGCGCTCGCTGCTTATGAAAAAGCGATAGAAATTAAATCAGACTATCACTATGCTTGGAAAAATAAGGGAGATTCTCTGAGAAAATTAGAAAGATATGAAGAGGCGATCGCTGCTTATGAAAAAGCGATAGAAATTCAACCAGATTATCACTATGCTTGGAATGGTAAAGGCATTGCACTGGAAAATTTAGAAAGATATAAAGAGGGACTCGCGGCTTATGAAAAAGCGATAGAAATTCAACCAGATTATCACAACGCTTGGGACAATAAGGGAGATGCACTGAGAAAATTAGAAAGATATGAAGAGGCGATCGCTGCTTATGAAAAAGCTTTAGAAATTCAACCAGATTTTCACTATGCTTGGAATGGTAAAGGCATTGCACTGGAAGATTTAGAAAAATATGAAGAGGCTCTTGCTGCTTATGAAAAAGCGATCAAAATTAAATCATACTATCACTATGCTTGGAAAAATAAGGGAGATGCACTGAGAAATTTAGAAAGATATGAAGAGGCGATCGCTGCTTATGAAAAAGCTTTAGAAATTCAGCCAGACTATCACTATGCTTGGTTTGGTAAAGGTAGTGTTTTCTTACAGTTAAAATTTTATCAACAAGCAATATTTGCATATCAAAAGTCTCTAGAAATTAAACCAGATTATAAAGTTGCCATTAGTAATCTTGGCTTAGTTAAATATGAAATGGGAAAAATAGATGAAGCAATAGAACATTGGCAAGCAGCACTTGAAATTAATAACCAATTTGTAGAACCTCAATTAGCAATAGGAGTTGCCCTCTACAACAAACGTGAAATTTCAGAAGGTTTAGCAATAGCCGAAGCAGGATTAAAATTAGACAAAAATTGGGGAAACTTGCAACGCCTGAAAAAAGAACTTTGGGGTGAAAAACTATTAGCAGATGCAGCAAAATTATTAGAAAATCCTCAGATAAAAACCTTACTCTCTCAGACAGATAACTCCCACACAAACACCCAATAATAAATCATCAATATTACTTCGCAAATAATCCAAAAAGTTAGCGATCGCTCTCCAGAAAAACAAATAATCCTATATCAAGTTAATCCTATATTTTGTAGCAAGAAAAGAGTAGTGGAGTGACACATATTCAATGGTGCCGTGCGACAGATTACTTAATCCTTTTCATCGTCTAAATTTAAGTCGTCTAACGCACCCTACTGGACTGTTTCACCTAAAACTGTGCATTAGGGAGAAAGATTATTGTTGGGTTTATCCTGCGGATAAGCTACGCTAACGTTCCTCAACCCAACCTACACTTATTGCTATTAAGTAGTCGTGCAAAATTATTAGAAAATCCTCAGATAAAAACTTTACTCTCTCAGACAGATAACTCCCATACAAACACCCAATAATAAATCATCAATATTACTTCGCAAATAATCCAAAAAGTTAGCGATCGCTCTCCTGAAAAATAAATAATCCTAGATCAAATTAATCCTATATTTTGTAGCAATAAAATAGTAGTGGAGTGACACATATTCAATGGTGCCGTGCGACAGATTACTTAATCCTTTTCATGGTCTAAATTTAAGTCGTCTAACGCACCCTACTGGACTGACACAGCTAAAACTGTGCATTAGGGAGAAAGATTATTGTTGGGTTTCGTTCCTCAACCCAATCTACATTTATTGCTATTAAGTAGTCGTACAAAATTATTAGAAAATCCTCAGATAAAAACTTTACTCTCTCAGACAGATAACTCCCAGACAAACACCCAATAATAAATCATCAATATTACTTCGCAAATAATCCAAAAAGTTAGCGATCGCTCTCCAGAAAAACAAATAATCCTATATCAAATTAATCCTATATTTTGTAGCAAGAAAAGAGTAGTGGAGTGACACATATTCAATGGTGCCGTGCGACAGATTACTGAATTCTTTTCATGGTCTAAATTTAAGTCGTCTAACGCACCCTACTGAACTTCCGTAGAACGGTATGACTTGCGCGTAATATTATACCTGACTGACATCAATATACAGAACCAAAAGTGCAAACTTGCCTATACTTAAATAAAATTAGGCAAGATGCACTCTACTATTGTTAACCTAATGTATTTCACCCCACCTAATAAGCAAAACATTAAAGAAAATCTAACCCAATAACATTCTTTCGTCATTATGTCAATCATCAGTCTTTGTGAACCAAAATACCTGGAACTGAAAAACCGTCTTATCCAAATACAAGACTTAGAAGCTGCCGCCTCCCTGCTAAATTGGGACCAAACTACCTATATGCCCACTGGAGGAACTTATGCCAGAGGCCGACAAATAGCTACCCTCAAAGAATTTGCCCATCAAAAACGTACCGAGCCAATTATAGGTAAACTCCTCGAAGACCTCCGGGCCTATGAAAAAAGCCTCCCCTACGATTCCACCGAAGCTAGTCTAATCCGCGTTACTCGCCGAGACTACGAGCGTGCTGTCCGAGTCCCCCCAGAATTTATGGCTAAATTTTCCCAACATCAGGCTGTATCTTATGAAGCTTGGGTAAAGGCTAAATCACTCGAAGACTTTTCTATAGTAGAACCGTACTTAGAAAAAACATTAGAACTAAGTCGGGAACTAGCTAGCTTTTTCCCCTACAAACATATTGCCGATCCCCTCATCGACTTTATAGACGAAGGCATGACAGTCTCGATCCTCCGGCCTCTATTTAACCAACTGCGCCAAAAATTACGACCTATTGTTGAAGCTATTACCTCCGCGCCTCCCATAGACGACTCTTGTCTTTACCAACATTTCTCAAAAGAAGAACAACTAAAGTTTGGGTATGCCGTCATCCAACGTATTGGTTTTGATTTTCAGCGAGGCCGACAAGATGAGACACCTCACCCTTTTACTTCTAGCTTTTCTATTGGGGATGTTCGTATTACCACCCGTGTCTATGAAGATAATTTTAGCGAGGCCCTATTTAGTACCATCCATGAAGTAGGCCATGCTCTCTATGAACAAGGTATTGGTTTGGAATTAGAGGGTACTCCCCTCGCGGAAGGAAGTTCTAGTGGTATCCATGAAAGCCAATCGAGATTATGGGAAAATATAGTGGGTCGTAGTCGTGGATTTTGGGAATGTTTTTATCCCCAACTACAGGGTATTTTTCTTAAACAACTTAGTCCTGTTTCTGTTTCGGAATTTTATCGGGCTATTAATAAGGTGGCGAGGTCTCCTATTCGTACTGATGCTGATGAGGTGACATATAATCTTCATGTGATGATTCGGTTTGATTTGGAATTGGCTATGTTGGAGGGTAAGTTGGATGTGTCTGACCTTCCTGAAGCTTGGAATGAACGTTATAAAAAAGATTTAGGTATTTTTCCTGCTAATGACAGTGAAGGGGTAATGCAGGATGTACATTGGTATGGTGAGATGATTGGGGGAATGTTTCAAGGATATACTTTGGGTAATTTAATAGCTGCTCAAGTTTATCAAGCTGCGGTTAAGTATAACCCAGAAATTACTGTTGCTATTGAGCGGGGTAATTTTACTCTTTTACACACATGGTTGAAACAAAATATTCATCAACATGGTCGCAAATATACTGCTAATGAATTAATTCATCGGGTAACAGGTAAACCTTTAAGTATTGAGCCATTTATTAATTATATTCAAGATAAATATAGCAATATATATCATCTGAAAGTTCCGCTTTCTGCTTGAATAAAATTTTTTTTCAAAACAGGTAATCAGAGCTTCAGTTAATGTTTGGGCTGATTTAAGTGTCTATGCTAAATTTATTCAAAACTATCAACCCTTCACAATTATTAGATCGGAAGGATATTCTCTGTTCAGCAAAAAATCAAGTCAGCTAATGTCTCAAATTTTTTTCAAAATAATCCGGATAATCAGATAAATTTAAGATGAAAAAAACAGGTTCAATATTTCAATCCCAATGCTTTCCTAGGTGATGCTGCGCAAACAGGCAGAGGAGAGGTACTGATAACTGTTAAAAAAGTTCCTCTATGCTTATGCTAACTGAATAACTGATAATTGAAATGACTCCTAGAAATTCTCTAATTGTAGCCATCTATAAAATTAGGATAAATGCACTGCAAAAAAATATACAAATAGTTGCATCTATTTATAGAAATGGAAGATGATAATATTAACTGTATAGCTATAGTGAGTTTTTAGCCTTGAGCAATTGCATCTCAAGTCCTAATTACAAACATCAGAAAAGCTATCTAAAATAAGTGGTCAACACTCAAGGATCGGCGATCGCTCTCTTGATGTATAGAAAAAGACTTAAATCCCTCCTAAACGATCCGGTGCTTGGGGTTGTGGAGGACTTTGATTCCAGCTCAAAAAACCTGTTTTGCTACCCGACATATTTGCAGAGCATTCTGTCAGGTTAAATGCAATAGAATAGGTAATAGGGAAAGTATAATGATGGGTTTCCCCATTAATACCTGTTACCCATCAAG
The DNA here is from genome assembly GCF_010672085.1 of Okeania sp. SIO3I5. GTDB lineage: Bacteria > Cyanobacteriota > Cyanobacteriia > Cyanobacteriales > Microcoleaceae > Trichodesmium. The sequence goes on along the minus strand of NZ_JAAHHT010000025.1, from coordinate 64,542 downwards.
TATCTAACTCCAAAATTTGCTAAAACAATCAATTTTTATCGTCAAAAATCAATTATTATCCCTTGCCTCTTGCCAAGGAAATTGATGAAGAGTTAGGGTTATTTCCCCAAAAAAAAAAGAAGTAATCATCACAACAAAATTATTATGATGCGTATTCCTACTATTACTACTCTATTAAGTTTAGTCGCCCTGTTTAACTTTACCCCCGCTAGGGCAATTGCTTCTAATAAAACAGAACCTTTGATAACAGAAAAAGAAGGAAGTTTAATTCCTAAATTAAATTCCAATAATTTTATCTTTGAGCAACTAGATAGAATCAAAACTAAGTTGCCACAAAAACAAGAAAATCAAAATTTTCTAATACCTTTTATTCCTGAAAATTCGAGATTTTCAAGTAAACCTGCTGAACCTGAATTATTCTCTGAACCTTTTTATCCGGGTGTTCCTCAAAAACAAAAAAATCAAAAGAATATATCAGAGGGTTCCCGAGGTGCAGAAGTCTGGGCAGTACAAAGACGTTTGCAAGCTAGAGGTTTTAACCCAGGCGCCATAGATAGTCTATTTGGTGCCCGGACTACAAAAGCAGTTAGAGCTTTTCAAAAGTCTGTGGGATTTACTGTTACAGGTATCGTTGATGAAGCTACTTGGACAGCTTTAGCTAAACCATCATTTGCCTCTCGCTCAACTGTTCAAAGAGAAAAGTTATCTCAAACAGAAAAGTTATCAATCCCAAAGCAAAATCAAGTAGTTGAAGTAGAAAAGATATTAGCTAAAGGAGACAGGGGATCTAAAGTTAAAACCTTACAAATGCGTCTGGAAACGATGGGTTTTAATCCAGGACCAATTGATGGAATTTTTGGCAAGAAAACTATAGGAGCAGTCAAGGAATTTCAAAAATCTAAAGGAATTAAAGCTGATGGAATAGTTAATCAAAAAACTTGGGCAGCTTTCAGTCAGAAGTCAAAGTAAACTGAACTCAATGCAGAATTGAGAATTCAGAATGGCAGATTTGAACGGCGAAAAACTTGGAAATTTTTACTGAATTTAGAATTCAAAATTGAGAATTCAGAATGGCAGATTTGAAGGGCGAAAAACTTGGAAACTTACAAAAGTTTCCGGCAATTATTTGACATTTTCTCTGAATTGAGAATTCAGAATTTAGAATTCAGAATGGCAGATTTGAACGGCGAAAAACTTGGAAATTTTTACTGAATTTAGAATTCAAAATTTAGAATTCAGAATGGCAGATTTTAAGGGCGAAAAACTTGGAAATTTACAACAGTTTCCGGCAATTATTTGACATTTTTACTGAATTTAGAATTCAAAATTGAGAATTCAGAATGGCAGATTTGAAGGGCGAAAAACTTGGAAATTTACAACAGTTTCCGGCAATTATTTGACATTTTTACTGAATTTAGAATTCAAAATTGAGAATTCAGAATGGCAGATTTGAAGGGCGAAAAACTTGGAAATTTTCACTGAATTGAGAATTCAAAATTGAGAATTCAGAATTTAGAATTCAGAATGGCAGATTTGAACGGCTAAAAACTTTGATACTCACAACAGTTTCCGGCAATGATTTGACATTTTCTCTGAATTGAGAATTCAGAATGGCAGATTTGAACGGCTAAAAACTTTGACATTGACAACAGTTTCAGACAATTATTTGAAATTTTCTCAGAATTGAGAATTCCGAATTGAGAATTCAGAATGCTAGATTTGCTCGGCTAAAAACTTGGAAATTTACAACAGTTTCCGGCAATTATTTGAGATTTTCTCAGAATTGAGAATTCCGAATTGAGAATTCAGAATGCTAGATTTGCTCGGCTAAAAACTTGGAAATTTACAACAGTTTCCGGCAATTATTTGACATTTAAAGTTTGAAACTATTTGTGACCAAAAAATAAGGTCTCAAACCTCCCCAATAAAGGGGATGAAAAAAACAGGTTCAATATTTCAATCCCAATACTTTCCTAGGTCATGCGGAGCAAACAGGCAGAGGTACTGATAACTGAAATGACATTCTTAAAGTGAATTAGTACAAACTTTTACTCTTTGAGAATTGACTGCTAATTGCACCATAATTCCAGCAAAAATACGTCAACTTTATCAAGAGCGATCGGCGATTTTTATATTTTTCGCCGATCGCTTTGTTCTATCTATAAATATAGCAATTCCCCAAGAAGGGTTAAATATAAAATTCCTTAATTTTAGGTCAGAAATAGAGACATTGTATGCAACGCCCGTAAAAAATAGTAATACCATTTCTAAAAAAGAATGCTATACCTGATGGGGTGGGAAAGTGTGGGAAGTGTGGGATGTATAGGGATATGTTAAAAGTAGGAAAAGTCTATATTAACCGACTAATAATTGTCGAAAACAGACTTTGAATCTTGGTAACTATTTAACTGTTGAAGTATTGCTGAAGTATAGCATCACTTTGGGAATTAGTATAACTCAGGTTCAGTCAGAATACTAAAAAAGAAAAACAACCGTACTTCAGTCACTTGAGAAACGCTATACTAATTACAACTACTTATATTTATGCTATTAACTCATAGCTAATAACTGATAGCTGTTAGCTATGCATTCCAAAGGAAATGCTTAGTAGAAAAACAACCAAATAAAGGTCTAAGACCAGAATCCATGCGTCGAAAATCTACCTTAGGGATTATTTTATTCTTACTTACCCTAACATTAATAATTCTACACGGTTCAGTAATCAATAAATATACACATAATTACCAACCATCAAATCAAATAAAAAAAGCTAAAATCTGGGAAAATTATGATTTAGAAAAAGCAAAAAATAACTTTTCTAAATCTTCAGTAGAAGATTTTCTTGAACCCCAAAAATTATATAATTATCAAACTGTTATTAACAGAAAAAATACACCCAGATTTAACAATATATCAACCTCACAATCTCAGCTAACCTACGAATCAATTGATATTTTGTGGCTCTTACTTTGCTCTGGATTAGTATTTATAATGCAGCCTGGATTTATGTGTTTAGAATCCGGACTTACCAGGTCAAAAAATAATATTAATGTTGCTATTAAAAACTTAACTGATTTTGGTATTTCAGTGGGTTGCTTTTGGGGTTTTGGGTTTGCCTTTATGTTTGGAACTTCTGCTGCTGGAATAATTGGCCATAGCAACTTCTTCTTAGCAACCGATCTGCAACCTTTTGATGCGGCCTTCTTTTTATTCCAAGCTATGTTTTGTGGCACAGCTACAACCATCGTTTCTGGTGCCGTAGCTGAACGGATGAAATTTGCTGCCTATCTATTTGTTGCCTTCATAGTTTCAGGTTTTATTTATCCCTTATGTGGCCATTGGGTTTGGAATGGAGTTGATACAGGTATATTAACAGGTTGGCTTGGACAACGTGGTTTTATTGACTTTGCAGGTTCAACCGTTGTTCATAGTATTGGTGGCTGGGTTTCTTTAGCAGTTTTATTAGTCATTGGGCCTCGTACTGGCAGATTTCCTAGCGATCGCCCACCAGAAAAAATTCATGGTTCTAATTTGCCCCTATCAGTATTAGGAGCAATGCTAATTTGGTTTGGTTGGTTTGGATTTAACGGCGGAAGTACCCTAGCATTAAATGGACAAGTAGCAAGTATTTTTGTCAATACTATTCTTGGGAGTGTGGCAGGAATGCTGACTAATCTTGGCATTAGTTGGTATATCAGAGGCATTCCTAGTGTTGAGTTACTTATCAATGGAACTTTAGCAGGTTTAGTTGCTATTACAGCAAGTTGTCATGCAGTTACACCTTTTTCTGCCGTGGCCATTGGTGCTATTGGTGGAGTAGTTACTATTTTAGTAGAGCAAGCTTTAGAGAAAATTAGTGTGGATGATGCTGTTGGAGCTATTCCAGTTCACCTCGGTGCAGGTATTTGGGGAACTTTAGCAGTAGCTTTATTTGGAAAGGTAGAGGTATTAGGTACTGGTCTTAATTTTAGCCAACAATTGAGAGTTCAGTTATTAGGAGTTTGTGCAGCTTTTCTATTAGGATTTTGTGTTGTATACCCAATTTTATTAATTACAAATAAGTTTGTTTTATTGCGAGTTTCTAGAGAAGATGAACATATCGGTTTAAATGTTTCTGAACACCATGCGAAAACAGAAATATTAGATTTATTTCGAGTAATGAATTCTCAAGCTCGGACAAAAGATTTAAGTTTACGAGTGCCTGTAGAACCTTTCACTTCGGTTGGTCAAATTGCTGAAAGATATAATCAGGTTATGGATGCTTTAGAGGAAGTTACTGCTAGAAATGATGCCATTATTAAAGTCGCTACAGATGCAATTATTACTTTTACTAAACCAGGACTGGAAATTATTAGTGTAAATCCTAGTGCGCAGAAAATTTTTGGCTACAAAGATCAAGATTTAGTAGGAACTTCTATTCATGGAATACTTGATTTTACTATTAATCCATTAACGATGGAAAAAATGGATAGTGATGAATTATTTACGGAAGTAAAAAAGTTAATAGTAGAACCATTAAAATTCTGGCTTAATCCAAATTTGATATTCTCTCCCACTAGGGAAATTATAGATGCTTATTATAGATTTGATATTCAGGATATTCAACCTAAAAATTGGCAATCTTATTTTCCTAATTTTCTTAATTTATTAGAGGAAAATTTAGCAAGTATCCAAACATATTTAAAGACCAAAAACAAAATTCAGAAAAAAAAATATTATACAGAAATACTGATATCTAAAATTGCTGAAACTGCAAATATATACGAATTAGTTGGTATTCGTAGTGATGGTTCCTTATTTCCTATGGAATTTGCTGTCAGGGAAGCTAAATTAAATCAAAACAAATTCTACATCGGCACTTTTAGAGATATTTCTGAAAGAAAGGAATCAGAAGTAAAGCTGAAAGAAAATGAACAAAGATTTCGGAGTTTATCTAGAGCAACTTTTGAAGGAATTATTATTCATCAACAAGGACAAATTGTCGAAGCCAATACATCAGCAACTAAAATGTTTCAATATAAATTATCAGAAATGATTGGGATGAATGGATTGGAACTAATTGACTCCAAATATCGAGATTTAGTATGGGAAAATCTGAATTCTGGATATGAAAAACCTTATGAGGTAATTGCACTTAGAAAAGATGGTTCTACCTTTCCTCTAGAAATAGAGGCAAAAGCATTTTTTTATAATGGTAATCAACATAGAGTCAGTGCTATACGAGATATAACTGAGCGGAAATTAGCAGAGGCAGCTTTGCGAGAAAGTGAAGAAAGATTTAGAGGTATTATGGAACAAGCAGCAGATGCTTTTATTATTCATAATTTGCAAGGAAAAATTGTTGATGTAAATCAAAGTACCTGTCAAGGTTTAGGATATAATCGCGAAGAGTTATTGAATCTTTATGTAGAAGATATTGAGGTAAATTTTGCATCAGAAGAAATTTATAAACAGTGGCAAGAACTAATTCCTGGTTTACCTATAACTGTACAAGGAACTCACAGACGCAAAGATGGTACAACTTTTCCAGTAGAGATACGTCTCGGTTTATTAAAAGCAGGCAATGGTAACTTAATCTTGGCTCTTTGTCGTGATATAACTGAAAGGAAAAAAGCAGAAGAAGCTTTACTTTTAGAACAGGAAAAGTCAGAGAAATTATTGTTAAATATTCTGCCTAAACCTATTGCTGATAAATTGAAAGAAAATCAAGACATAATTGCAGAAGGGTTTCCTGAAGTTACAGTTTTATTTGCAGATTTAGTAGGGTTTACTGAGTTGGCAAGTTGTACTCATCCAGAGAGATTAGTTTATTGGTTAAATGAGATTTTTTCTAGGTTTGATTTATTAGCAGAAAAGTATGGTTTGGAAAAAATTAAGACTATTGGGGATGCTTATATGGTTGTGGGAGGGTTGCCTAAACCAATGGAAAATCATGCTGAGGCGATCGCTCTCATGGCTATTGATATGTTGGAGGAAGTTGCCCATTTTGCTAATGAACATGAACAAGATTTTCGTATCCGGATTGGTATTAATACTGGCCCAGTAGTAGCTGGTGTGATTGGACGTAAAAAGTTTATCTATGATCTATGGGGTGATACTGTAAATGTTGCTAGTCGTATGGAGTCTCATGGTATACCAGATGTTATCCAAGTGACAGAGGCAACTTATCTGATATTGCAGCAGAAATTTTTGTTTACAGAACGGGAACCAACTATTTATATTAAGGGTAAGGGGTACATGAAGGCTTATTTTTTGGAGAGAGTGAGGGAGTAGGGGGAGGCGCTCACACGGATTATGCCACGGATACGCGGATTAAGAGGTATGGGAGGTGTGGGGAGTGGGGTAGGCGCTCACACGGATTATGCCACGGATATACGGATTAAGAGGTATGGGAGGTGCGGGATGTGTGAGAAGTGCGGGAAGTGCGGGGAGCGTGGGAAGTGTGGGGAGATCGAATCTTGTCTGCTCAAAATGCTAACTTTTTGCAGCTCTAAAGGCCGAAAACCAGGAACTTTTGCCAAGCATCAAAAAGGCTATAATCTTTATGTATCAATACTTTGATATTTAATCAGTAGAGCAATATGTATAAAAAACTGAGGGTAACTGTAAAAAATTTTGATTTGTGTGTTATAGTTAAATTCATGCGGATGTGGCGGAATTGGTAGACGCGCTAGATTTAGGTTCTAGTTTCTTCGGAAGTGGGGGTTCAAGTCCCTTTATCCGCACTATTATTACAAGCTATATAATATATAGCTTTCGATTTTTTCTATAAGATGATGTCCAATAGCTTCTCTCTAAAATCCCTCATATAGCAAGAATTACAGAGGATAACGAGAGAACTTCTTTTCAACTATCTATACAAATAAATCATCAAAGATTTATTCCCTATAAAAAATTTAGTCAGGTTCAACTCCCTTCATCTACATTAGAATTCAAAAGTCAAAAGTCAAAAGTTAAAAGTAAGAATTTTCAAGTTAAAAGCTAATCCACAGTTTTAGCTGTGTCAATCCAATACTTCTATTGTCTGGAGAGTACAAAGTTCTTCTAAAAAAAGATTTACTTTCATTCTTGAAAGTATTACTGATAAAAGCTTACAGCACATACCGCTCAGTCTCGCGAGTTTCTAACTTTGGGATTGCTGATAGCCATTGCTAGCAATGGTTATTCCAAGAACTTTGTACTGTCTAGTTCTATTGTGTATAGAGCAATAATAGTTTCATTTTCTGAAGCACCCGTCAGAGGAGATGGGTAGTGAAATTTTCCGACTATTGCGTATGGAGCAATAATAGATTCATTTTTGAAAGCACCCCATCAGAGGAGATGGGTAGTGAAATTTCCCGACTATTGCGTATGGAGCAATAATAGATTCATTTTTGAAAGCACCCGTCAGAGGAGATGGGTAGTGAAATTTTCCGACTATTGTGTATGGAGCAATAATAGATTCATTTCCTGAAGCACCCCACCAGAGGAGATGGATAGTGAAATTTCCCGACTATTGCGTATGGAGCAATAATAGATTCATTTTCTGAAGCACCCCGCCAGAGGAGATGGGTAGTGAAATTTCCCGACTATTGCGTATGGAGCAATAATAGATTCATTTTCTGAAGCACCCCGCCAGAGGAGATGGATAGTGAAATTTCCCGACTATTGCGTATGGAGCAATAATAGATTCATTTTCTGAAGCACCCCGCCAGAGGAGATGGGTAGTGAAATTTCCCGACTATTGCGTATGGAGCAATAATAGATTCATTTTCTGAAGCACCCCGCCAGAGGAGATGGGTAGTGGAATTTTCCGACTATTGTGTATAGAGCAATAATAGATTCATTTTCTGAAGCACTCCACCAGAGGAGATGGATAGTGAAATTTCCCGACTATTGCGTATGGAGCAATAATAGATTCATTTTCTGAAGCACCCCGCCAGAGGAGATGGGTAGTGGAATTTTCCTACTGAACTAATACACCTTAAATGTTGCATTAGAAAAAATCCTCAAACCTTGCTATAAGAGGAACTATACGAAAAAAGCGCTATGCAAAGTTTTAGCTTTGCCAGTCCAGTAGATATCAGATTTCAAGATATAGTCAAAGGTATCCCATTATCCTTTGGTTTCAAATTCAACAAAAAAGGAACAGCTTTTTTTACCCAAGACTCAACAGGGGTAAAAGACTTTGCCTCCTCTCCAAAACAAATATCTAACATATCAGTATAAATAATTCCTGGGTTAAGAGGAATAGCTGCTATTCCTGACGGTAACTCCTGAGCTAAAGCACCAGTCAAACCTTCAATCGCCCACTTTGAAGCACAATAAGGCCCTACTTGTGGAGAAGTCGAACGTCCCCAGCCAGAACTAAAATTAATAATAATACCACTTCCCTTAGAAATCATAGCAGGCACAAAATGACGTATCACATTTGCCACACCCTTAATATTAATATCAATTAATTGGGAAAAATCCTTACTATCAACTTTCCAGACAGGTGCTGGTTGATTAATTATGGCTGCATTATTTATTAACAAATCTGGCGGTGAGTAATTAGTTAGAGTTTTACTTGCCCACTCTTGCACAGAATTTTCATCTGCTACATTCACACAAGTAAACTGATGTGGATTAGCATATTTATTAGTTAAATTTTCTACAGCAGATTTAGAACGAGCGCAACCTATAACAGTATGACCTAACCGAATAAATTCATCAGTCATCGCTTTACCTAAACCCCGACTTACCCCTGTAATTACAATTACCTTTTTCATTGGAAATCAATAGATATTAAATAAATAAATCGCATTTTCCGAGTTAGGAAAATTGATAACTCTTGTATCTTAACTAATTTATTTTACTTTCAGTTTAAAAAGATATCTATTAAGTAGTGATGGCAAATAAATTTCCTAGTCGATCAAAGCAATAGACAAGAAGCAATAGATATTTGGCGATGAAAAATCTCCTACTAGAAAATTTTCCAACTTTGTAGACAAACAAATAGAGTAATCAGGAATTAGATGTGAGAATTCTACTATTCCTGAAAATAAATCTAGAATAGAGCAGTTATCTTTTTCAGAAAATACAGTTTTTTAATTCTTCTCTATTTCTTATTCCCTATTCCCTACTATCTATTTAGATAGATATTTGACGATGAAAAATCTCCTACTAGAAAATTTTCCAACTTTGTAGACAAACAAATAGAGCAATCAGGAATCAGATGTGATAATTTTACTCTTCCTGAAAATCAACATAGAATAGAGCAGTTATCTTTTTCAGAAAATACAGTTTTTTAATTCTTCTCTATTCCTTATTCCCTATTCCCTACTCCCTAATATCTATTTAGATAGATATTTGACGATGAAAA
>NZ_JAAHHT010000025.1:0-55189 GCF_010672085.1 Okeania sp. SIO3I5 | reverse complement strand
CTGAAAATCAACATAGAATAGAGCAGTTATCTTTTTCAGAAAATACAGTTTTTTAATTCTTCTCTATTCCTTATTCCCTATTCCCTACTCCCTAATATCTATTTAGATAGATATTTGACGATGAAAAATCTCCTACTAGAAAATTTTCCAACTTTGTAGACAAACAAATATAGCAATCAGGAATCAGATGTGAGAATTTTACTCTTCCTGAAAATCAACATAGAATAGAGCAGTTATCTTTTTCAGAAGATACAGTTTTTTAATTCCTCTCTGTTCCCTATTCCCTACTATCTATTTAGATAGATGTTTTGCGATGAAAAATCTCCTACTAGAAAATTTTCCAACTTTGTAGACAAACAAATAGAGCAATCATAAATCAGATGTAAGAATTTTACTATTTCTGAAAATCAACATAGAATAGAGCAGTTATCTTTTTCAGAAAATACAGTTTTTTAATTCTTCTCTATTCCTTATTCCCTATTCCCTACTCCCTAATATCTATTTAGATAGATATTTGACGATGAAAAATCTCCTACTAGAAAATTTTCCAACTTTGTAGACAAACAAATATAGCAATCAGGAATCAGATGTGAGAATTTTACTCTTCCTGAAAATCAACATAGAATAGAGCAGTTATCTTTTTCAGAAGATACAGTTTTTTAATTCCTCTCTGTTCCCTATTCCCTACTATCTATTTAGATAGATGTTTTGCGATGAAAAATCTCCTACTAGAAAATTTTCCAACTTTGTAGACAAACAAATAGAGCAATCATAAATCAGATGTAAGAATTTTACTATTTCTGAAAATCAACATAGAATAGAGCAGTTATCTTTTTCAGAAAATACAGTTTTTTAATTCTTCTCTATTCCTTATTCCCTATTCCCTACTCCCTAATATCTATTTAGATAGATATTTGGCGATGAAAAATCTCCTACTAGAAAATTTTCCAACTTTGTAGACAAACAAATATAGCAATCAGGAATCAGATGTGAGAATTTTACTATTCCTGAAAATAAATCTAGAATAGAGCAGTTATCTTTTTCAGAAGATACAGTTTTTTAATTCTTCTCTATTCCTTATTCCCTATTCCCTACTAGATATTTATGTCGAACAGTTTATCAAATATTAATCAACAACAACTAACAAACTGGGTAGAACAAGCATTAGCTAAAAGTAGTTTGGGTAAACTACCTAATTATATCCCTTTACTTGCTGAGGCTAACCCGAAAAGTTTTGCAGTTGTTTTACAAACTATTGATAATCAGATTCTTTCATTAGGAAATCTGGAGACTAAGATACCTTTAATGAGTTTAATTAAACCATTTTTGCTATTTTATTTGTTATCTAAATTTGGCAATAAATCTGTATTTCAAAAAGTTGGCAGAGAACCTTCAGAAAAGCCGTTTAATTCTTTAGAACAATTAGAAGTTGATGGAGGATGGCCGAGAAATCCTATGATTAATAGTGGAGCGATCGCTTTATCATCTTTGTTACTAGGAAATACTGCTACTGAAAGGTGTAAAAATTTTTGTTTTTGGCTGAATAACCAAGGAAATTGTCAATTGTTTTTAGATGAAAATATGTTGGCTTCGGTTCGTTCTTTACCGAATCAGAATAATCAAGCTATTGCTAAAAAGTTAGTAGAATGTGGTTATATAAAAGATGCAGAAATTACTTTAGATACTTATAATCGAATCTGTTGTTTATCTGGCAGAATTTTTGATATAGCTAATCTCGGAATGTTATTAGTAAAGCCATCTAACTATGACTGGAAAAAATACTCTTCTACAGTTCAAGAATTAATGACTACTTGTGGTTTATATGAAGCATCAAATATTTATGCAAAAGAAATAGGAATTCCAACTAAATCTAGCGTTAGTGGAATTATTTTGGGAGTAGTTCCTAGTGGAGGAGTAATTGTTTGTTATAGTCCTCCTCTCGATCAACAAGGAAATTCTGTAGCAGGTTTATTTCTCTTAGGAGAAATTTCTAGAAATTCACACTTAAGTGTCTTTTGTTAGCCCAAAATTTAATTAGTTTTAATCAGGAGTCTACTTTGTTTAGCAATGCCAATTATTTGTCTTTTTTCCAGAAAGAAACTTTGATATTTTTGAGGCTAAATATGACAAAAATCAAACTTCAACAGAGTAGATAGAAAGAAAATACCCCATCCCAAGTTAAAGTTTTAGTCTGTAATATTTTGATTTTATTCCTGCCGTGTTTTTGAATCGTAAGTCTTTATAGATAACTGCAGTTCATTAATGGATAATTGATAATTATATCAAATCCGGTAGTATCAGTAGAATTCAAGACTGTAGGGGTTTGGTCTCCAAACCCTCCACCAACTAGGATTTTTCACTCTTTTCTGATGGTAGAATTATCACTCCTTTCGCGAGCGGATTTGATATTACCTCTCCCTAAAAGAGAGAGGATTTACTAAAAGGAAAAAATTTATTTCTCTTGGTTGAGGGATGGTTAGGTCATCTATCCATCCCTCAACCGCTTTTTTCCCTTTTAAGGGAAAGCTTTAAAGGTGAATTATTTAATTATTAATGTCAGCATTCACCAGTCAGTATTCAACTATCAATTTTATTATCTTGAGAGCAGGAATTGGCGTCTTTATGATTTCAAAGAATTAGAAAGTATGGGTAAAAGCTGATGCTTGCTTCATTTATTAAAAAGCTGAGAGCTGACAGTTAATAGCTGAATGCTTACTTAAAAATAGAGAGGATTGACGCTCAAGGAAAAAATTGATTTTTTTACCTTTTAAGGGGAAGCTTTAAAGGTGAATTATTTAATTATTAATGTCAGCATTCACCAGTAAGTATTCAACTATCAATTTTATTATCTTGAGAGCAGGAATTGGCGTCTTTATGATTTCAAAGAATTAAAAGTATGGGTAAAAGCTCATGCTTGCTTCACTTATTAAAAAGCTGAGAGCTGAGAGTTAATAGCTGAATGCTTACTTAACAATAGAGAGGATTAACTAAAAGGAAAAAATTGATTTTTTTCCCTTTTAAGGGGAAGCTTTAAAGATGAATTATTTAATTATTAATGTCAGCATTCACCAGTCAGTATTCAACTATCAATTTCATTATCTTGAGAGCAGGAATTGGCATCTTTATGATTTCAAATAATTCAAAGTATGGGTAAAAGCTGATGCTTGCTTCATTTATTAAAAAGCTGTTTGCGTAGCATTCCGCAGGAAGAGCTGAAAGTTAATAGCTGAATGCTTACTGATTAATTATTAATTATTCGGTAATCAAAACTTCCCAGTAAATTTATTTCTAGTGGAGCGGTAAATTAACCCTAATCAAATATTTTTTCCAGATATTCAGGGTTTAATGATGGAAAAAATATTTCCAATTGAATTAGAGATGCAAAAAAGATTTCTAATTGAATTAGGTTTTATTTATGCAGGTAAAATTCTGACACGACCTTGTTTATAAAAACACTGATTACTATATTTTTCACTCACATTCTTAATAATATGAAACCTCGCCATTAATTCCATTAATTCATCCTTTTTTACAGGTTTACTAAGATAGCCATCAGCACCTTGTTTCATTGCCCAATATACATCAACTTCTGCACTTTTACCAGAGCAAAAAACTACAGGTATATTCATAGTTTGAGTATCAGATTTAATTTGACGACAAACTTGATACCCATTCATTTTCGGCATAATAATGTCTAAAAGAACTAAGTCGGGATGGTATAGTTTGACTTTTTCTAATGCCTCTAAACCATTACTTGCTAATTTAACATTGAATCCCATCTTGGCAAGGATCTCTGAACATATTGTTCTAACAACTTCGGAGTCATCTACGATTAAGACTTTTTTATTAAACATAACTATTAAAGTAAAACTATGGATCTGAAGTCAAATTTAATTGAGATATTGATTGATATTCACTTCCATAAGTATCTTGACCTGAATTGAGCTATCTAATACTTGCACCTCTGAGTATTTTTCCCACTTGCAGGTTCAATTTACTTAATCAGTTAAAGATTTTGTTTTTCAGCAAAAGTTTATTAAAATTGCTGATTTAGTTTCAAAATTTTGTGGTACTTATAAAAAATTTTACCATATCAATCTATATTTATGCCTTAAGCAAAGAAATATTTAAGATTAAATATTGAGGCGAAAGTTTAAAGCAGTTATGTAAGCATTCAGCGTTCAGCTATTAGCTATCAGCTATCAGCTATGGGTTATTAACTTATTATCATAAGAAGGAGGAATTAGTCTCCAAGAAGTGACATAAGAATGAAATTGGTTATCAACCAAAACTTAGTAGTTCTTTTCTTTAAAGATATTTACTCATATGTTTGCGTCGATTCCGCAGAAAATGCTAAATGCAAGCTAGCTAAATACTTACACAGTTATATCAAATCCGCTTAGGTTAGTTAGCTAAACTTCCAAATTTTCTTGAAAAACTATTTGTCAAATAGCTATTAAGAGATTTGTTGAGGAACTAAATCTTTAAGGTGCAATAATGCCAGAGATTGAAATCAGTCTACAGGGTTAGAGGTATCGGTATTTAGACTCCTAAAGTTATGGTGAATTTCTTGGTGAAAAATAATTACAAATAATTGTATCTTTGCCTATTCAAATTCTCAATTAGGAAATTCCTAAAAGCACAACTACTTACCTAAATATGTAGAACTTACACGATGGAAAAATATTCTTAAAATTTGAAAATAAAGAGATTGAAATCAGTCTACAGGGGAGGATTTATCGGTATTGATACTCCTGAAGTTATGGTGAATTTCTTGGTGAAAAATAATTACAAATAATTGTATCTTTGCCTATTCAAATTCTCAATTAGGAAATTCCTAAAAGCACAACTACTTACCTAAATATGTAGAACTTACACGATGGAAAAATATTCTTAAAATTTGAAAATACTTTGAGTTTTTGCTGTCGGTAAGTCCTAATATTTTTTTTGATAAAATGGAAAATTATTAGTGCTGTAAAAGTAGTGATTTTCCCTCGAAAAAGTCAAATAATTTCTAAATACTTTTCCTTTGAAACTCTGAATTGAAAAGACTCTCTTTTTGTAAGCATTTAGCTATTAGCATTTAGCTTTTCCTACAGAATACTGCGCAAACAGCTTTTCAATGTAATAACTTGACTTTGGTTAGCTAAAGGGAACAGTATTATTGATAAGTTTGAATTTTCTTATGCGACTAATTCCTCCAGAGAGTGTGATAATCACTTAGTAACTTATAGCTGTTAGTTGACTACTGAATGCTTACCTCTTTTTTCTGTTAAAGTTTCCCCACTCTCCATAGTAAATCAGCAAATTAAAGCACTAACTAAAAATTTTAATTTTTCTGACTTTGCTAAATCAAACTCTCCCAGAGCGAGAAAGACAAAAAAATTAAATTCAGGTACAAATTACATCCTTTCTAAAACAGAAATTCCCAATAAAGACAAACCCAATTTTAAAGTTCTTGCCGTTACATCACACAACAATAATCGAGAAGTACGCAAAGGTTCTTCCGACTTCAAAACCGGACAATTTTCAAAGAACTTATTAAACTTTTCGCTCAACTCATACAAATATTCACAAAGACGATTAGGCAACAATTCAACAGACACAATATTCAATACTTCATTCAACTGTAATAAATGTTTTCCTAAAACCAACTCTTGCTCATCCTGCAAAATAATTTTGGCATCCTTTCTCAACTTTTCAAAATCAATTTCTCCCTTCCGAGCAATTCCTTGAACACGCACATAAGCATATAACAAATAAGGAGCAGTATTGCCTTGCAAAGCCAACATCTTATCGAAACTAAACACATAATTACTATTCCGATTTTGACTCAAATCTGCATATTTAACCGCACTTAAACCAACAACTCCAGCAGCATTTTCAATAAACTCTTCACTCTCAGAACGATTTTCCTCTTTTAATCTTTTTTCCAAATCATTTCGCGCCCTATTTATCGCTTCATCTAATAACTCTCTCAACCTTACAGTTTCTCCAGAACGAGTCTTTAATTTTTTCCCATCTTCTCCCAAAACCAAACCAAAAGAAACATGAACAACCTCTACATTTTCTGGTATCCAATCAGCCTTTTTTGCCACCTGCCAAACTTGAGAAAAATGATTAGCTTGACCAGAATCAGTAACATAAATTAATCGCCTTGCCTCCTCTTTTTCAATCCGATGAATTAGGGCAGCTAAATCAGTCGTCGCATAATTATAACCACCATCAGACTTCTGTACAATTAAAGGTAAACGTTCACCTTCCTTATTAATAAATCCCTCCAAAAATACACATTGAGCACCATCACTTTCTTCCAATAAACCTAACTTATTTAACCCTTCCAAAACCCCAGGCAACATCGAATTATAAAAAGACTCTCCCCGCTCATTTAACTTAATATCAAGTAAGTCATAAATAACTTGAAATTCGCGCCGAGATTGATTACATAAAAGTTGCCAAGCATAACGACTATCCTCCGCACCTCCTTGTAAACTTACTACCTCTTTTCTAGACTTTTCCTGAAAATTTTCATCCTCATCAAACCGTTTTTTTGACTGCTTATAAAAAGCAACTAAATCTCCTATATCTAAAACATCAGCAGTTATTAAAGCCTCCGGAAAAGCTTCCCGTAAATAAGTAATTAACATTCCAAACTGAGTACCCCAGTCACCCACATGATTTAGCCTTAATACATCATGTCCCTGAAATTCTAGTACCCTTGCCAAAGAATCTCCAATAATTGTTGAGCGTAAATGTCCAACGTGCATTTCTTTAGCAATATTAGGACTAGAAAAATCTATAACAACTCGCTGAGGATTTTTAGTCGGGGAAATATTCAGTCGTTCATCCTTAATTATTGCCTCTAGACAGATTTGGAGATATTCTGGTTTAAGACTAAGATTGATAAAACCAGGTCCAGCAATTTCTGGTGGAAGACAAAGGTCGGTAATGTCAAGATTGTCGATAATTTGAGTAGCGATCGCCCTTGGTTTATCCTTTAATTTTTTAGCTAAAGACATTGCTACATTACATTGATAATCTCCAAATTTGGGATTACTAGCAGGAACAACCATTGGATCTGTACCTGCTAAATTTTGACTAAAAGCAGCAACTAAAGCTTTGTCAAATTTACTTTTGAGTTTTTCAAGGGTAGATTCCATTGTCATGTTTAATATTTTCAACTTTTACAAATAATAGCCTTTTGCCATGAGAAAAAAAATTAGTATCTGATCAACTCCTACTCGAATATTCTGAATCTTGAGGAACCAAATTTACAGTTTATTGCACTATTGAATATGTATCAGTCTACTAGGAGCAGGAGGGTTATGATTTTTTCACGGGCAAAAATCCAGGATATTTAGAGGAATTGAGAATTTACATGAATACCAAGTTTGTTCAAGACCATTACGTGAGCAGGATTACTAAAATATTTACCTTGTTAGTTGTACAACATTAATCACCTAATCTGCTGTATAATTTTTCCCGATTAACGTGGCTTGCGTAACATAAATGTACTTTATTGTAGCTTAAGTAAAAAAAAATATAGGACATGAAACAAAAGCCACAGTTGTAAATTGCTGAAATTTTTCTCCTGTTTACTGCTATTTGATTCTTGTCGGAACTAAAACTTAATTATCATAATCCTTGTTTCTATATGAAACTAATTGAAAAACATATAATTAGCAAGCACCATTCTAATTATCAAGAAATAGATAAATTATGCTTTTTATCAAAGAAGCAGTTCAATCATGCTTATGCCGATGGAATAGAGGGACCTTTGAGTAATTCCCCATACGGAAACACCTGGAAAAGTGAGTTGATAATAGATGAATATTTGTCTATAAACTTACAAACTCTTATGTGTGATTCAAGACACTTAGATTAGTAATTATTATCTTATAGTTTTGTGATTTAGATAATGAAGATCGGATAATATATAGATATATAATTTTAAGAAATGTTAAGATAGGCTAAAATACAGAATAAAATACAACTTGAGGAAATTTATCATGTTATCTAGACGGACTTTCGACGATCATTCCCTGAGTGAATCTTTCTATCAAGCATTAATTAATCACTTTTATGAAGCTTTGAGTTTTTCCACTCAATCCCTATTAAATGAATGTAGTTTTGGCTTTGCCCCAGATTCAGTTGGAGTCAAAACTTTTTTCATTATTACTCCTTCTATATTAGATGCAGATAAATTAGGTCAAGATATTGAAAGTCTCAAAAATCGAATAATTTCACTAATGCCAGGAGTAGGAAAACTTGCTATCTGTGTAGATCCCACGAAAAAGGAAGTAGAGAATAATTATCACAATCAGAAAGAATTAGAAAAATCTAGAGACTGTGTTGATAAAGACCAAGAATTTATGCCACGGTATATGATGTGTAAAATTTTTCCTATAGATTTATCTAATCAAAATCTAGATTAATTTTTCCATCTAATTTAGATACTTCTGATATCTAAAATTTTTTCAATATTTTTTTTAGTTTAACCTCCGAAATAACTTTACCAGAAGGGTTTTTAATTTCAACTTTCTCGTCGAAATAATTGCTACCTTCATTGTAGTCAATTGGTAACAAGATATATCTTCCTTGATAGAGAGTTTGATCGGAGGTAATCGTAAATTCTAAATCCTGATTGTAAGTATTTTTTGTATATTGTAGATGTAATCTAGTGATAAATGTTTGTGCTTTTTCGTCATTCATACCCAACTCATTCAACTCTTGAGAATTTAACGGTGTTGTATTACAAGGGTCACAAGAACCTGTATCCCAGGCATATTCTGTAACTACAATTTCTTTCTTTGTAGATTGAATAGTTGAAACAAACAATTCTCGATAAAATTCGCCAAATTTTAATTCTATGTTTTGTGGAACATCAAAATTACTAGGAATCATTACATTTTCATAATTACTAACTTCAGCACGACCAGTTTTACTCAAAAAATAAACGATAATATTCTGAGTATCCTCTGAGTTAATTTTTCCCAATTGAAAAGGTAACATAATCTGAGGATAATTCTTAACAGTAAACTGAAGAGGTCTTAAATTTTGAAAACCTAGTTTCTCTTGCGCTTCTAAGTTAACTCTTACTACAAAAAAGAAAAGTTTTTTATCAATATAAGGTTGTAGATATTTAGCAGCACCTCTAGGAATTTTATACTGATTTTCCCTTAACCAACTTTCCAAAGAATTAGACTCTGTTGCACTTAAAATAACAATGTCATATTCTCCCACGGTGAAGCTTTCTATAACTCTTACATTTTGGCGAGGAGACTCACTTCTTGCTCCCCCACCTCTAAGAGCTGGATTACTATCAAAATCATAGTTAACTAATCTAGGAGCAGTAAAATCATCTAAGCGTTGAAAAAGTTTTGGAGAAATAACTCTTACATCTTGTTTTTTTAGTACAACTGGTACAGGTAAAATTAAAGCAAACTCTTCAGGTTCCCCCTTATAATCAAAAGCTAAACTATAAGTTGTTTGATTGTCTTGATGAGCGATCGCCACTTGTGAGCGGTTATTAAACATTTCAGCATCAACTTTTGCCACAAAAAAGCCACAAAAACTTCTAACTTTTTTGACATCTATAGACAGAGAAACCAAGATTAAACTTCCTACTATAGATAATTTGATAAATTTTTTCAGCCTGAATTTTAAAAACATATTAGTGGTGCTTACTTTGGGAGGTGGAAGTAAGGGATAGTCGATCAAAAAAACTGCTAAATAAAATTATTCTGGCAAATTGCTATCCCTCAAGACAAAATTGATGAACTACTACGTTATGGTTGCCAGACTTGTCTGTGTCGGTCTACTAATATTTATTAGCCAAAAAAGCATCTCCTGACAAAGGCTCGATCGCTGTATGATTGGGACTAGCCAGAAAATCTGGACGCGGTTTTTCCATAGGGAGCGGAATATTTTCAATACTGTTGTAGACAATCACAACAACTGCTCGATCAAAAGGATAGATATTAGCAGTTGACCCATGAACACAATTCGGATGAAGAAATAATATCGAGCCTGCACTTCCTTTCGGAGCAACTGTGCCATATTTTTTAGTCAATCTTTTCAGAGTTGGTTCATCAACAGCATAGTTAATATTGCTAGTCACATTAGCAATCCATGAGTCATAACCTTGATAAGTTTCATGTTGTTTTCGATCGCTCTTTTCAGCAATAAGACCTTCTTGATGAGAACCAGGAATAACCATCAGAGGGCTATTAAATTCGTGGACTTCATCTAAAAAAACAATCGCGATTCCGACTCTCGGAGTGGGAATTGAGTCTTCTTTCAAATGATAAGCATAATCCTGATGCCATAAATAGACATCTCCAGTCAATGCTCTTTTAGCATTAATATGAAATTGGTGAACATAGACCGAACTCCCCAAAATCTGTTGAATAGGTTCAATAATTCTTGCTTGTTTTGACAAACACTCGAACACTGGATTATAGGTGTGCGCTCCATAAATTGCGCGTATTGTCGTGCCATCTTTTTCGGTAATTTTACCGGGTTTTCCTTCTGCATATATTCCCGGCAATTCGGCTTTCATTACCTCAATCTCTTTTGGAGAAAAACAATTTTCTACCAAGAGATATCCTTGGTCTTGATAGGTCTGTAATTGTTCCGATTCTAGGTTCATCTGTCTAATTTCAAACGCTTTACTCCGAAATTTTACTATATTTGGAGATATAGAGACCTAAGATAACCACAGTAAATGCTACATAGTTCCAGAAACTTAAAATTTCGCTAAAAAATAACCAAGCTAAGAAAGCATTGATAATAGGGATAAGTAGCTTGGAGACCGCTATTAACCCAGAAGATATTTTCTTGAGGCAATAGGTGACAAGTCCCACCGCTAAAAGTTGACAGATTAACCCCAACAAAATCACAAAAAGCCATCCTGACCAAGTGTGGGGAAATACTTGAGTTTCTGTCATCAAAGCAATAGGCAATATAAATAGAGTCGATATTACACAAGTCCATGAAAGAATTGCTATCGAACTCAATTGGGAGCGCAAAGATTCTACAGGAAGCAGATAGGTACTATTGAAGAGTGCAGCCATTATCGCAACGCCATCCCCTTGTAAATTTCCTGTCGCCAATTGCCAGTCTTGAAGGCCAATCATACAAGCGCCTACAACAGCAACTGCCATGCCAATTAAAAAGACCTTATCAAAGGTTTGATTCCAGATCAGCCAACCCAAAAGAACTGTCCAAATTGGAGTCATATTCGTTAATATTGTGGTATTGGCAACAGTCATTTGACTCAAGGACCAAGCTAATAGGAGTTGATTACCCGCAAAACTGATTCCAGCAACCAATAGTTGTAATATAACTAAACGGGTATAGGGATTTTGTTTGACGGATTTATCTGGGGAAAACTGGTTTTTGAGATATTGTGCTCCATTCCAGAGACCTAGGAGCAAAGTGGCAAGCCAAACACGATGAAATGCGGTTGAAAATGGACCGATTTCTCCTTCAAGTAATCGGTAAAAGATTGGAAGCGAAGAGTGAGCAAATATTGCAAGACCTAAAAATCCGATCGCTCTTGAATTGCCCGATCCAGAAACTATTTCTTGTAGGACTTTCAATATTGACTCCTTGTTATAAGATTTTAGATAAATGGAAATCTAGGACTTAACGTCTTAGTTATCTGACTTAAGTTATACATAGAAATCTCAGATTCTACTCTGAGAGATTGATATAAAATTAGTCTAACTGCAACGTCTTAGTTATCTGACTTAAAGTTATAGATAGAAATTTCAGATTCGGGTCTGAGATATTGAGGCAAAATTAGTCCAACTGCAACGTCTTAGTTATTTGACTTGAATTATAGATCGATATCTCAGATTCCGACCTGAGATTTTGTAAGTTATAGATAGAAATTTCAGATTCTGGTCTGAGAGATTGATGGAAAATTAGTCTAACTGCAACGTCTTAGTTATGTGACTTTCAAGTTTATAGCTCGAAATCTCAAATTCAGCTCTGAGAGATTGAGGAAAAATTAATCCAACTACAACGTCTTAGTTATGTGACTTTCAAGTTTATAGCTCGAAATTTCAGATTCAGCTCTGAGAGATTGATGGAAAATTAGTCCAACTGCAACGTCTTAGTTATCTGACTGAAAGTTATAGATAGAAATTTCAAATTCAGCTCTGAGAGATTGATGGAAAATTAGTCCAACTGCAACGTCTTAGTTATTTGACTTTCAAGTTTATAGATCGAAATCTCAAATTCAGCTCTGAGAGATTGAGGAAAAATTAGTCCAACTACAACGTCTTAGTTATGTGACTTTCAAGTTTATAGATCGAAATCTCAAATTCAGCTCTGAGAGATTGAGGAAAAATTAATCCAACTACAACGTCTTAGTTATGTGACTTTCAAGTTTATAGCTCGAAATTTCAGATTCAGCTCTGAGAGATTGATGGAAAATTAGTCCAACTGCAACGTCTTAGTTATTTGACTTTCAAGTTTATAGCTCGAAATCTCAAATTCAGCTCTGAGAGATTGATGGAAAATTAGTCCAACTGCAACGTCTTAGTTATTTGACTTTCAAGTTTATAGCTCGAAATTTCAGATTCAGCTCTGAGAGATTGATGGAAAATTAGTCCAACTGCAACGTCTTAGTTATTTGACTTTCAAGTTTATAGCTCGAAATCTCAAATTCAGCTCTGAGAGATTGATGGAAAATTAGTCCAACTGCAACGTCTTAGTTATTTGACTTTCAAGTTTATAGCTCGAAATTTCAGATTCAGCTCTGAGAGATTGAGGAAAAATTAATCCAACTGCAACGTCTTAGTTATTTGACTTTCAAGTTTATAGATCGAAATCTCAAATTCAGCTCTGAGAGATTGATGGAAAATTAGTCCAACTGCAACGTCTTAGTTATTTGACGGGAATTTTCTAGCTCGAAATTTCAAATTCCGGCGTCAGAGATTGATCAAAAATTAGTCCAACTGCAACGTCTTAGTTATTTGACGGGAATTTTCTAGCTCGAAATTTCAAATTCCGGCGTCAGAGATTGATCAAAAATTAGTCTAACTACAACGTCTTAGTTATTTGACGGGAATTTTCTAGCTCGAAATTTCAAATTCCGGCGTCAGAGATTAATCAAAAATTAGTCTAACTGCAACGTCTTAGTTATTTGACGGGAATTTTCTAGCTCGAAATTTCAAATTCCGGCGTCAGAGATTAATCAAAAATTAGTCTAACTGCAACGTCTTAGTTATTTGACGGGAATTTTCTAGCTCGAAATCTAGCGTTTAGCCCAAAAATATAACTTCTGAACTTTGCTAGAGTTGGCTATTCAACCATTGGGTATCCAATTCCAGAAACTCAGCATTCCACCTCAAAGGTTCATCTACAAACTTGCTTCCCAGAGTAACACAGCTATCTAAAAATGGAGTATCCACTCCTACAAGACGAGCTAAAACCTGTAGTGGAAAAGCTCCAAAAGGTAACTCCTCCGAAAGATAGCGATGATGGAGATTCCTAACAGTAGCATTGTCCAATGCCTTAATCTGATGAATATGTTCGTAAATAGATGGCCCAGAAGTTCCATAAGCAGTCTTAAAATAATCATATATATTACTGAGATTAGGAAACCCTAACGCCTTAGCAATAATTAAGCGATCGCTATCTAAATCAGCAATTAAATCACCAGTACGAGGACTAAAACCTCGGTAAATGTTATAACTTTCTCCAAGCTCCCACTTTTCTAAAGTAGCTAAGATTAAAGGTATATGAAAAATATCATTACATTTATCTAAATTTACTTCTAAACTAGAAATAGCAGGACGCAAATTCTCAAATAAACTTTGGTAAGTAACCAAAATACGCTCTGTCATTTCTGAGTTTTGAGCAGCCACCTTAAACTGTTTTTTAAACCTTTTAATAGCAACTTGGTCATCAGCATTGCCTCGGCAAGCAAAAGGGCTATTATTTACATCTGCAATTGCCGGTAATTGCGTTTCAATTATCCCAAATTCTCTGTACAAAACTTTGCCAAAAACTCGACCAGAAAAACGACTAGCGCAAATTATTAGAATATTCATTTGAGAGTGAATATATTCACCTAAAATACTGGCATAAGATTCAATATCCTGACCTCGACAGCAAATAATAATATTCCTGGGCAATTTTCCATCATTGGCGACTGCAATTTTCTGAATATTATTAGAACAAGCTGCAATTGGATAATTACCAGGTAAAAATAGACCAGTTGAACGAACAATCTTAGTTTTATTTATTACAGAATAACGACGAGAAAATAAATAAACCAGACACCCTTGAGAACTAAGGTGAACAGCTGTAGCTAAACCTACATCTCCGCCACCCACGACTAGGTAACTATCTTGTGACATGAAAAAGTTTCCTCTCAATTTACTGGAATTTATTAAAACTTGACAATTTCTTTATACCAATTCGATAAAATAATGTTACAAGACTTTGGTTGTAGGGAACAAGAAACCAAAAATATCAGATTCGGGTCTGAGATATTGATAGAAAATTAGTCTAACTGCAACGTCTTAGTTATTTGACTTTCAAGTTTATAGATAGAAATCTCAGATTCGGGTCTGACATATTGATAGAAAATTATTTTAACTGCAACGTCTTAGTTATTTGACTTTAAAGTTTATAGATAGAAATCTCAGATTCGGGTCTGACATATTGATAGAAAATTATTTTAACTGCAACGTCTTAGTTATTTGACTTTAAAGTTTATAGATAGAAATCTCAGATTCGGGTCTGAGATATTGATGGAAAATTACTTTAACTACAACGTCTTAGTTATTTGACTTTCAAGTTTATAGATAGAAATCTCAGATATTGATAGAAAATTACTTTAACTGCAACGTCTTAGTTATTTGACTTTAAAGTTTATAGATCGAAATCTCAGATTCGGGTCTGAGATATTGATGGAAAATTAGTCTAACTGCAACGTCTTAGTTATTTGACTTTAAAGTTTATAGATAGAAATCTCAGATTCGGGTCTGAGATATTGATGAAAAATTACTTTAACTGCAACGTCTTAGTTATTTGACTTTCAAGTTTATAGATAGAAATCTCAGATATTGATAGAAAATTATTTTAACTGCAACGTCTTAGTTATTTGACTTTCAAGTTTATAGATAGAAATCTCAGATTCGGGTCTGAGATATTGATAGAAAATTATTTTAACTGCAACGTCTTAGTTATTTGACTTTCAAGTTTATAGATAGAAATCTCAGATTCGGGTCTGAGATATTAATGAAAAATTACTTTAACTACAAGGTCTTAGTTATTTAACTTTAAAGTTTATAGATAGAAATCTCAGATTCAGGTCTGAGATATTGATTAAAAATTACTTTAACTACAACGTCTTAGTTATTTGACTTAAATTTATAGATAGAAATCTCAGATTCGGGTCTGAGATATTGATAGAAAATTCGTCTAACTACAACGTCTTAGTTGTTTGACTTAAAGTTATAGATAGAAATCTCAGATTCGGGTCTGAGATATTGATAGAAAATTCGTCTAACTACAACGTCTTAGTTATTTGACTTTAAAGTTTATAGATAGAAATCTCAGATATTGATAGAAAATTATTTTAACTGCAACGTCTTAGTTGTTTGACTTAAAGTTATAGATATAAATTTCAGATTCCGGTCTGAGATATTGATAGAAAATTCGTCTAACTACAACGTCTTAGTTATTTGACTTTAAAGTTTATAGATAGAAATTTCAGATTCCGGTCTGAGAGACTGATGGAAAATTACTTCAAGCAGTCTTAAAATAATCATACATATAATTTGTCAACCGTTAATACTATTTTTAAAGTATTTTTTGGTAAAGTTCGGTTAATTATTGCTTGCAAAAAATATCATTGCTTGTCTTATGTTCATACCAGAAAAAATTCAACTTAACCCTCAAGCTTACCTCAAATGTGCCGTTTGTGGAGAGGAATATCCCTTAGAACTACGTTATCGTTGCCAGGCTTGTGATGGAGGTGTCTTAAATGTTGTCTACAGCAGCACTCAAACGTTAAAATCTGGTTCTGGACTTTCGCGCTTTGAAGACTTTGTTCCAATTCAACCCCTCCCAGAATTTGACTGTCCAGAAACTCCTCTGATTCGATTGGACAATCCTCAATATGTTGACCATGATGGGATTTACTGTAAAGTTGAAGGAGCTTTAGCCACAGGAAATACAAAATACCGACAGAGTTGTATGGCAACGCCAGGATTGTTATGGGGCGGAGTTAAAGAATTTGTCGTCTCTTCTACAGGCAACTCCTCTTCAAGTTTCATGTACTGGGCTAAAAAACTTGAAGGTCTAATTAGGCTTCATGTTTTTGTTCCATCAACCCATCGGCATCGGTTAAAGTTTGATAATCCCTATGCGACCATACATGAAACAAATGTAGATTTTGTGGAAACTGGCAAATTAGCCAAAGAATATGCTTTAGAAAATAATCTTTTCTGGGAAGGAGGATTTTTCAATTTCTTTCGTCGCGAAGGTCTGAAAACTGGCTATATGGAAGGAGCCACCCAACTAGATTTCCAAGTTGATGTAGTCTTTCAACCTATCAGTAGTGGGATGGGTTTTTATGGCGGATATTTTGGATTTAAGCAGCTTTTAGCTAATGGGTACATTGAGAAAATGCCTCGTTTTGTTGCTGTCCAGCAAGATACCTGCCCTCCTGTTTATACAGCATTTCATAGCGATCGAGAACAAATTGCCGATGAGGATATTGTCCGGAATCCTAAAGGGAAGGCTGAGGCAATTCTTAGAGGTAATCCTACCGCTAGTTACCCTTATTTGCGGGATTTAATTCTAGAGACTCAGGGAACTGTGGTTGCTCCAACTCAAGCAGAACTTTTGGAGAGTTACGAGATTTTACAAGAGACTGGTATTTCCGCTTGTCATACTGCGGCGTTATCTTTAGCGGCCTGTAAAAAGTTAATTGTTGACGGATGGATTTCCTCATCAGAAAAATGCTTGCTGATGTTAACTGGAGGACGAAGTTAGGAATGAGAATTAAATAAGTTCTGGAAAATTCTGGAATTTTTTTAAGAACTCCCATTATCAAAATAATTGCGTCGAAAACCTCGCCTTGATCGGCAAAATATTTTTGGAGCGGTACTCAAATCCCCGTTACAAAAATAACTTCTGACTTCTAACTTCGTTAATAGGGGTAAGCGTTCAGCTTTTCCCCAAAAATCCGTAAATCTCCCAACTATTTTTCATCCCGATTCAAGAGAGAAACTATATTTATCCTCAAAATTTTCATCTCCCCAAAACTCGGCAAAATTCCACAGTATTTTTCAGAACATCATACCCACGAAACCTTTTCAAATTCCATCGAATAATTTTTTACCAACCATTCATAATTTTCATCTACCCAAAAATCCGTAAATCTCCCAAATATTTTTCATCACAAAGAACCAAACCAATCCTCAGTCTCCAAATTTTCATTTCCCTAAAACTCGGCAAAATTCTAGAATATTTTTCAGAAAATCATACCCACGAAACCTTTTCAAATTCCATCATGCTAGCTCGGAAAATTCCTAATATAAATTGATAACTTCTCTCCAGCTAAAAATTATAAATTTTTGATCTAATAATACAGTTTCTTGAGATGAGTTATAGCCACTTCTGAATAATTTTTAACCAACCATTCATAATTTTTATCTCAAATTTTTCATCTCCCCAAAAACAAGTAAATTTCCCAACTATTTTTCACCTAGACAAATATAAAAACTAATATTAAACTTCCTAGTATAGATAATTTTATAAATTTTTTTAGCCTGAGTTTTAAAAACATACCATCAGCAATTAATAATTAATAATTAACAATTCTCCTTTCTTAAAAGAAGGGGATTAACTAAAAGGAAATTGTTTGATTTTATCTCCTTAAAAGGGGAGGCTTTAAATCTGAATCGTTTAACTATTAATTATTAATTATTCGGTGACTTAAATAGCGTTTGCCTTCCCTAATTATTCTGTGGTATAAATTACTTATTTGCTACCTTTTCGCCTTTCCTCAAACCATAAGCAAAAGCACCAAATACTAATAAACCGATGGCAGAAGTAGGTTCAGGAATTGAACTAGGGGGACAATCTTCAACTTCAACACATTTGATAGCATGATTGTCTGATTCAAAAGGTAGAGAGGGAGATAGAACTATTTTGTCAAAATAGTCACTTGCTCCAGTAGCAGAGAAATTAACGTATTCACCACCTCGATTAACTGGAAATGAGGTAATAATGTCTCCACCTGTAAATGATTGAAGTAATGTATTGCCTTGGTAGAAATCAATCCGATTTCCGTAATCCATTGATCCCCAATAAAGACCAAAATAATCTAGTAGTCCGTTATTAGAGTTGATTGTAACAGGGCTAGTTCCAAAATTACCAGGATCTCCAACACGAAAAGGAGAAACTACTAGATACTTTGATGAATCGTCAAGTGGTGCTGCAGAACCCCATACAGTACCTTCAACAATTGTTGGACTACCACCACTAGCAGAATAAACTATAGGACCCGATGTCGGTGCCGCACCTGAGTTAAAATCTATAGTTGTCACCCCTGGCATACTGGAGAATTGACCTTCCCCTGGAACAGATGTACCCCCAAGACTAAATGTAATTGCATTCGATGGTTTGGCAATTGTAGTTAAAAGTAAACTACCCAAAAGACCTGTCAATACTTTATTGATTGCTTTCATAATGGTTCCTTCAGAAATTATACGGATGTAGTGAATCCTATCCTGAAATTTTAGAATAAAGAATAAAAGGTAGCTCTTAATTGTTATTAAATGTTTAGATTTGATAAAAGAATGTTAAGAAAACAAAGTTTTAGGGTACAGAGAACCAGAAATCTTGGACTCACCGCAAAGAACTTAACTATTAGATTTCACAGCAATGCCAAATCTAGCGATCGCCTCAAAAAGTTTAGATAAAGAAATTCCTTCCTAAACCCAAGAAATGCTCACCGACAACTTACGATGAACTACGATGACACAAAAATTTAGGACTCAAGACCTCAAACAAACCTAATATGGTACAACTAACACCAAATCCCTCATTTAGTTTAACAATTCGCCTCGAAACTCCTAACCGTGCCGGAATGTTGGCCAAAGTCACCCAAGCCATCGCATCAGAAGGAGGCAATATCGGCCATATTGACTTACTCGAACAAAGTCGCCAAATTACACTTAGAGAAATTACAGTTGACGCCTACAGTACAGAACATAGTGACAAAATCGTCCAAGCTGTCAAAGCTTTACCAGAAATCAAAGTAGTCGATCTGTATGACCGAACCTTCAATTTACATCGTGGTGGTAAAATAACAGTCCAAGGCAAAATACCCCTCAAATCCCAAGCCGATCTATCAATGGCTTATACTCCAGGAGTAGGCAGAATTTCCAAAGCAGTTGCCGAAGACCCCGAACAAATCTACAACCTAACTATTAAACAAAATACAGTTGCCATTGTCACAGATGGTAGTGCCGTTTTAGGACTAGGAAATCTTGGCCCCGGAGGAGCTTTGCCAGTGATGGAAGGTAAAGCTATGTTATTTAAAGAATTTGCTGGAGTAGATGCTTTTCCAGTTTGCCTGGCGACTCAAGATACTGATGCTATTGTAGAAACAGTTAAAAATATTGCTCCTGTTTTTGGAGGAGTTAACTTAGAAGATATTGCTGCCCCTCGTTGCTTTGAAATAGAAGCCAAATTAAGAAAAATATTAGATATTCCAGTATTTCACGATGACCAACATGGCACAGCAATTGTTAGTTTAGCTGCCTTAATCAATAGTTTAAAATTGGTCAAAAAATCTATAGAAGATATTCGTATCGTTATTAATGGTGCTGGTGCTGCAGGAATAGCGATCGCTCGTTTGTTACGCAAAGCAGGGACTAATAAAATTTGGTTATGTGATTCTAAAGGTATAGTCTCAAAAAGTCGTACAGGTTTAAATCCCGAAAAACAAGAATTTGCCGTTGAGTCTTCAGGTACCCTCGCAGATGCTTTAGTGGGAGCTGATGTATTCTTAGGTGTTAGTGTGCCAGGAGTTGTTACTCCAGAAATGGTACGTTCTATGGCCAAAGATCCAATAGTATTTGCCATGGCTAATCCTATTCCCGAAATACAGCCAGAATTAGTAACAGGAGATGTGGCAGTTATGGCCACAGGTAGGAGTGATTATCCAAATCAAATTAATAACGTTTTAGCATTTCCTGGGATATTTCGGGGCGCTCTAGATTGTCGGGCAACTACCCTCACTTCGACAATGTATTTAGAAGCTGCTAGAGCGATCGCTTCTTTAGTCAAAACTTCAGACCTTGACAAGGAGCATATTATTCCTTCAGTATTTGATACAAGGGTAGCTACGGCTGTTGCTGGCGCTGTAGCCCATGCAGCTCGTCAAGAAGGGGTGACTGTTTAAGTAGGACTTGGTGACAAAGTCTTTTTGCTTTTTGTAGTAGTCAGTAGTCAGTAGTCAGTAGAAATGGGAATTTAAAGGAGGTAGTCGGATATATTTATTCCTCAATTTTTCTGTCCAATTCTTGCTGTTAATACTAACTTTTTGACAATTAAGAGCTGAAAACCAGGTACTTTTTATAGTAGTCAGTAGTCAGTAGTCAGTAGTCAGGAGAAATGGGAATTTAAAGGAGGTAGTTGGATATATTTATTCCTCAATTTTTCTGTCCAACTCTTGCTGTTAATACTAACTTTTTGACAATTAAGAGCTGAAAACCAGGTACTTTTTATAGTAGTCAGTAGTCAGTAGTCAGTAGTCAGTAGTTAGTAGTCAGTAGTCAGTAGTTAGTAGTCAGGAGAAATGGGAATTTAAAGGAGGTAGTCGGATATATTTATTCCTCAATTTTTCTGTCCAATTCTTGCCGTTAATACTAACTTTTTGACAATTAAGAACTGAAAACCAGGTACTTTTTCCAGACCTAAAAAGGCGCTTACCTTAATCTGTCAATCCTTTGAGATTAAGAGAGCAAAACCTAAGTAGGATTTATCAAACAAACAAAGTCACGGCACCCTACCTTGATTGGCGAAGTGTTTTTGGAGCATTGCTCAAAATCTCCATTACAAAAACAACTTCTGATTTCTAGCTTTACCAATTAATCTACTTTTGAAGACTTACGCCAAAATTATCAAATTATAGTCAATCAAAACTATAGCACTACTGTATATGTAGGATGAATGGTTGAAACAGGCTTCATTAATGGATAATGGATAATGGATAATGGATAATTGATAATGGATAATTGATAATTACCTCTCCCTAAAAGGGAGAGGATTGGCTAAAAGGAAAAGATTTATTTCTCTTGGTTGATTGGATATGGCGCCGGTCACCTATCCATCCCATCATAAGGGAATGCTCCGCTTGCCAACCGCTTTTTTCCCCTTTATTGGGGAGGATTTAAACCTGAATTATTTAATTATTTAATTGTTTAATTATTAATTATTTCGGTAAGTCTAATTAAGTTTTCAATTTTTATTTCTATTCAAAAAATTATCCATGGTTAATGGGAAAGTTTCTAGTTTGTTAAGATTAGAAAGTCGTTCCAGAAACTGGGTTGAGGATGCAACTATTGTGTTAAGACCTACGCCAAAATCTTGATGAAATATAATTAGTCAAAACTATAGCACTACTATTACAAACAACCTAAATAGTTAAAGCAAGTGTAAATCTAATTAAGTTTTCAATTTAAATTCACTTTGTTTTGAGTCAAAAATTATTGTTCCCAAGACATTTCTATAGTGAATTGGATATTCCTTTGTGTGCAAACTGACGCGAAAATCTTGATGAAATATAGTTAGTCAAAACTATAGCACTATAGCGCTACGCGCTAGGGAATAGGGAATAGGAAACAGTAGACTGTCAAAGGGTTTCAGGATGTAGAAAAATTCTAACCTTAATATATAGCACTATACTATTACAGACAACCTCAATGGCAAAAGCAAGATAAATATAATTAAGCTTTCAATTTTTTATTTATATTGAGTTAGTCAAAAATTATTTTTCCGAGAAAATTATCCATAGTTAATGGGAAAATGCTGGTTTTAGATAAACTAGATTTACTATTTTCTTAGTGCTTTTTAGATATTGTTAAAAATTTAATTCTAATAATTTGTAGGAATCTCAAAAAATATAGAATATTAACTATTGCAAATATATAAACCAGTAAATCATAAATGGCAACTACAAAATATATCCGCCGCAAGACTCGTAAAGTACCAATATTTGAAAGAATAATGGCACTTTTAGCACTATTAAATTTTACCCTAGTCTTATTTAATATTACCTATGTTACTTTGAGAGATTTTTATTTCGATTATATTCCTAGTCTCATAAAAATATACGACCCTATTAAAGGAATTATACCTAATAGAGATACAAAAAAATACCTAGATAGTTTTGAAGAATTAAAAACAAAAATCAATGAAGATCCTGAGTCTGTAGCAGTAAAAGAACAATTAAAATATCTACGAGAACTTTCTATAGATATGATCAATCAAAATCCTTTTGAAGTTGCGAATAAAAGTGGCTCTTTAGAAAAAATAAAAAATCGCATGAGGGATAAAATTCGTAATCCAGAAGATTCTGCAAAAGAATCATTTAGAACTTTTTGGAGTGTTGAATACTTAACAGAAAATAGGTGGATTGAAAAACGTGATTGGTTTGAAGCAGAGATAGTACCATTAATTGCTAAAAATTATTATCGAGGCATTGGTGAAAGTGGAGGACTAACTGATTATTTCAGCATAATTGACTTCCCATTTATCATTATATTTGGTTTAGAATTTTTAGGCAGAACATTTTCAATTAGTCGCCGTTATCCTAGCGTTAACTGGCTAGAAGCAATGCTATGGCGTTGGTACGATATTTTTTTACTACTGCCATTTCTTCAGTTTTTACGAATAATTCCTGTGACAATTCGCCTCAATGATGCTCAAATTATTAACCTAGAAACAATCAGGGCACAAGCTAGCCGAGGTTTTCTTGCTTCCATTGCTCAAGAACTAACAGAAGTAGTCATAATGCAAGTAATTAATCAGGTACAAAAAGATGTAAAAAACGGTGAATTAGCAAAGCGAATATTTTCCTCTCAAGATCGAACTTATATCGATCTAAATAACATAAATGAAATTGAAGCTATCGCTAGTAAATTAGTACAAATAACTGTCTGTAAAGTCATACCTGAAGTTCAATCAGACTTAGAAGCTTTAATCCGTTATAGTGTAGAAAAAATAGTTGCAGAATCACCCACTTTTCAGAGATTTCAGCAAATACCAGGAGTAGAAAACTTAGCAAATCAATTATCGGAAAGATTAGTCAAAGAATTATCCAATATTGCTACTGAAGTACCCCAAAATGCCTACGAGACAGTTAAAGCTGCAATGGCAGATCCAGAAGGAACAAAATTATCCGAACAATTAGTTCAACACTTCAGCAAATCGTTAAGTAAAGAATTACAAGAGGAACAGACTTTAGAAGAACTTCAATCCTTAGTATCAGCATTTCTTGAAGAAGTAAAGGTTAACTATGTGATGGGAATGAGTGAGGAAGATGTCGAGAAAATTTTAGAAGAAACCAGACAATTACAGCTTAGAGCTAATAAATATTAAGATGCTATAACTGGAAAAGAGCATCAAAAATGACTAGAGAAAAAAATAACTTTGCGTGTTAACAAAAAAATTGATAGTATAAATATTTTTAAGTAGCTAAATATGGTCTTCTGAATAAATTTAGAACCCATATATAGCAATTATAAATTGGTTGTGACAATTTTTCTAATAGTTGATTTGAGCTGAAAACATGAGTAAATTCTTTACGTCTCCAATCCGACCTTCCCTACCTGACTCCTAACTGCGACCAAAATACTATAACTTAAATTTGTAGTGCCAAAATACCGTCGAATAAGGAGGTAAATCCTTGGGTAAATCAAACCAATTACAACCATTCTTAAGTTAGTAGAGAACACGATATAAATATTTCTCTTTGTAGTCTATTTTGGGGGTTTAGTTTTTTTATTTTTCGGTAAATAGAATTCAATTATAACCCACTTCTCGTCTATCAAGCTACTTGAGTATGGCATTTTCTATCCATTACACTCTCTTGTAAATATCACCTAAATGGGTGAGATAATAAATTAATAAATAATTATTCGACGTTGGTGAATCAAGCTATGAAATCTAAAATTTGTAAAATATAAAATGCTTTTTATTTTAATTAGGAATTAGGCAATTACCATTTCAAGAAAAATCATAGCTAAAATTACCAAAGCCAATTATTCCTCTTAGTTATTTCCATGAAGTTTGAAGAAATATGGTCAAAATATAGAGCTAGTCTCAAATCATTTTTGCATTCAAAAGTTTCGTCACCAGATGAAGTTGATGATCTGCTTCAAGAAATTGAGATTTATACAAATCTAATTTAACTTCAACGGATTCGTAAACCACTTCTATCACATAGTAATTAAGCTTATTGTTTAATTCTTAATTGTTGCAGAGAATCATAATTTATTTTACTATCAAAAAATAGCTCACTTTTTGATAGTAATATCTTCTGATTTTTTATTACTCGCGGGACTTTAGTCGCCTTATGTTATACTTAAAAACTTAGTAAGGGTAGATGCCTGCGTGTTGAAGCATCCTAGTACGGAGAAATTCCGGCCCCACCTGAGAACCGACGGCTTTTTAAGTGCTTCAGCGACATTCATTGGGGCAAACAATGGCAGGTTGTAGAGCGATGAGAAGCATGCGTGGTAATCCCCTGCAAAGAAAAAAAACAAGTAGCCTGAAGCGAAAGCAACAGGGTAGAGGGTCGGTGGCTCCAAATGCCTTTTGACAGACCCTTTC
Source organism: Okeania sp. SIO3I5 (assembly GCF_010672085.1). Taxonomy (GTDB): domain Bacteria; phylum Cyanobacteriota; class Cyanobacteriia; order Cyanobacteriales; family Microcoleaceae; genus Trichodesmium. The sequence continues at coordinate 30,313 of NZ_JAAHHT010000025.1, read as the reverse complement.
AGGTACTTCCTGAAGAATCTGCGTCTCTTGAGAGGGCAGAGTGTCAATCTGTAGTAATCTCTGTCCGTTATACGGCGGAGAGAATGTCAAAATTGTCAACGGGGAGTGGGTAAAGCCCACTTTTTTTGTTGCATTTGTCCCATGAGTCACCCATTAATACCACAAATCATCAAATTTGCTACCCCTATTGCTGAATCACTAGGATTGGAATTAGTAGGAGCAGTATTTCATACAAACCAGCATCCTCCAGTTCTACGATTGGACATTCGACACCCTCATCAAGACACAGGTTTAGATGACTGTGAACGAATGAGTCATGCGATAGAAGAACAACTAGATGCAGTAAATATAATTCCTGAACCATATCTACTAGAAATATCCAGTCCTGGTATTTCTAAATTTTTGGATAATGACCGAGATTTCATTGCCTTTAAAGGCTTTAGTGTCACTGTAAATACTTCCGAACCCTATAAAGGTAAAAATAACTGGACAGGACAACTGGTTCGTCGGGATCAAATATGTGTTTACATAAACCAAAAAGGGCGACAAGTAAGTATTCCACGTTCTCTTATTAGTACCGTTGAATTACAAGAAGGAAGGTAGAAATTAAAAAGTGGTAATGCTCAAAACTCAGCAATCAGATTTTTAAGATTTTAAAAGAAAACGCTGTTTAGGGAGCATTACCAAGGAAAGAAATGAGTATTTCAACAATGAATAATGAATAATGAATAATTACCTCTCCTTGAAAAGAAGAGGATTGACTCGAAGGAAAATTTTTATTTCTTATCCCCTTAAAAGGGGAGGCTTTAAACCAAAATTTTTCGGTAAAACATCTCTAAATTAAATTAAAGGAAAATAGAAAATGTTGTAGGGACAGATATTATGGTCTAAATTTTTTGTTTGATAATTTATAGGAATTACACATCCAGAATTAAAAATTAGGGTTTGAGATTCTATATAAAAAATATCAAATCCCTTCGGGAGAGTTAACGGGAAAAAGCTTATTTAACAACAGTATTTTTGTTGAATGAAATCTACTGGGATTATTTGCTTTTCACTTCCTCTTCCAATAGAATAAGTCTGATATAACTGCTGCAGGATGGCAGAAATAACTGACCAGTTACAAAATCTTAAAAGCCTTACTAACCAATAATGCATGAATTTTTAATTCCGCGTAGTGGCACTAGGCAATTGGCAGTGGGTGTTTTGGGCAGCGCAAAGCTTTTATACCTAATACTCTGGGTAGGTCAAATCATTTACCATATACCGTCTCTATTCCTTTTTGTCTTTACTATCCTAATAGTTTCGTGAAAATAAATTTGTTTTCAGTAGGGCTTGCTGAATAAATATTAAAAGCTGATAAAGTTAAAATTTGAGCTATTATCTGTGTGAAAAAAAATACCATTTTTTGCCTCTCGTGAACTACAAAAAGTAAGGATTATGAGCAGATAACAGGGGAAATTTTGAGAAATAATTGTTCCGATTACATTCTCTCAATCTACCATTTCTACTGACTACTAGAGAACAGCAAGAAGACTTTTAAGCGCAAACCCTAAGTAAATACAAGTCCAATACCAATACTTCATGTTTGTTCTTTTTCCTAGTTTTTTTCTATCTCCAACATCTAAGCTCTCAAAAAAACAAAAAAATATCGCACTTGAATGCCTAAATAATTAATACCCTAATCTCACCAAGATTTAAACCAATTAGCTTCAATAACTACAATTCATAAAAATTTAGAGGATAAAAAATTATGTCAATGGTTAGTTTGCCTGGACTGAAAGAGTTAATCGAAAGTATTAGTAAAGAGCGCAATTTACCTAAACAAGCAGTTCAGTCTGCTTTACGAGAAGCTTTATTAAAAGGATATGAACGCTACAGACGGACTCAATCTATAGATGGAGTCCATTTTACAGATGATTACTTTGACAACTTTGAAATAGAGTTAGATATTGAAGAAGAAGGTTATCGAGTATTAGCTACTAAAACCATTGTTGAGACAGTAGCTAATCCAGATCACCATATAGCTCTACAAGAAGTTCTAGAAGTAGTCTCAGTAGCTCAGTTAAATGACACAGTATTGTCAGATGTGACACCCAATAAAAATGAATTTGGTCGTATGGCTGCTATCCAAACTAAACAAGTATTAGCTCAAAAGCTACGGGATCAACAACGAAAGATGATTCAAGAAGAATTTCAAGATTTAGAAGGAGAAGTTCTTCAAGCTAGAGTTTTGAGATTTGAAAAACAGTCAGTTATCTTAGCTGTAAGTAGTGGCTTTGGTAGGCCAGAAGTAGAAGCAGAACTACCGAAACGAGAACAACTACCTAATGATAACTACCGTGCTAATGCTACTTTCAAAGTCTATCTGAAACGGGTATGTGAAGGCTCAACTCGTGGACCGCAGTTACTTGTGTCCAGAGCTGATGCTGGTTTAGTGGTTTATTTATTTGAAAATGAAGTCCCAGAAATTGAAGACGAAATAGTGAGAATTGTGGCAGTGGCGAGAGAGGCCAATCCCCCATCCCGGCACGTTGGTCCCCGAACTAAAATTGCTGTTGATACTCTAGAAAGGGATGTAGATCCTGTGGGAGCTTGCATTGGTGCAAGGGGATCGAGAATTCAGGTAGTGGTGAATGAATTGAGGGGTGAAAAAATAGATGTGATTCGGTGGTCTCCAGATCCTTCTATATATATCGCTAATTCTCTTAGTCCAGCTAGAGTAGATGAAGTTCGTTTGATCGATCCAGAGGAAAGGAGGTCTCATATTTTGGTGTCTGAGGACCAACTTAGTCTGGCGATCGGTAAGGAAGGACAAAATGTGCGTTTAGCTGCTCGCCTAACAGGGTGGAAAATTGATATTAAGGATACGGATAAATATGACCATGCTGAAGAAGATAGCAAAATTGCGGCTGAAGTCTCTTATCGTCAAGCATTAGCTGAACAAGCTGAAGAAGAAGAAAATGAAACTGAGGAACCAGAGTTAGAGGTAATAGAAAATACTTTTGACAAAAATTTTGATGAACCAGATGATTCTTTGGAGGTTGATGAGAGTGAAACTGAATATCCTCTAGAATTAAGTTAGGTATAGCAGAAGTCAGATAGGGAAGCCGTAATTTCAGTTATCAGTTATCAGTTATCACTACCTCCTGCTGTTTGCCCAGAATTCCGTAGGAAACCAGGAGGCTTGAAAATACGGAATTGAACTTTTCTCTTGGTCGATTGGATATGGCGAGGTTTCCTCGCCATCCCTCGACCGCTTTTTATCCTCTTGAAAGAGGAGGTTTGAAACCAAAATTTTTCGGTCAGATTGCCGATGTATAGTAGGGGTTTGTTGGCCATTCGCCCCTACATTCGCGGCACGGACTATATAGCGCTACGCGCAAGTCAGATAGGGGAACTGTCGGATTGCCGACGTACAGTCAGAAGTCAGAAGTCACCTCTGACTGAGTTTGAGCATCTAGTAGTGTCCGCGCCCTTTGCTTCGACTACTATATTTGAGAGGAGCAAGAATGTCCTAATTGCCCTAGCGATTGCTATATTATGGTAATAATGTTAGTGTTGAAGGTAATTAATTAAAATCACAATTAATCTAATTAATTTAATCCCCTTACATTTGATGAAATAATTAAGATTTATTATTCAGAAAAGATTTTGTTAGTTGAGAACGACTTTACTATGTAATAATATCTTTTCTAGGTATTAATTTGTATAATTGTATTTTGAAAAATCTCGAATCAATATTGAAGACAAAAAGTTCAGTAATTAACAATTAACAATGACTTCTTTTTACAAAAAAGAGGATTCACCGAAAGGAAAATTTTTAATTTTCTCTTAGTCGATTGGAATGGGCTTTCCTTCGGAACCGAAGGAAAAAAAACTCACCATTTAACTAATTATTACGATAAAAATCTGAATAATTGAGTGAAAAAAATTGTTACAAATAGAGTTAAAATGAAACCCAATTACCGTCGGTGTATTAGTTGCAAAAAAGTTGCTCCTAAAGAAGAATTTTTGCGAGTTGTTCGGAGCAAAAAATCTGATAGTATTAAATTAGATCAAGGCGAAGGTCGTTCAGCTTACATTTGTGAAAAAATCGAATGTTTGAAAGTTGCCGAGCAAAAAAATAAGTTAGGCCGTTCACTTAAAGCTTATGTGCCACCAGAAATATATCGATTGCTATGGCAAAGATTAGAAAAACTGAAATAACTACAAATAATACTTAAAATAGTTTAATAGGAGCATAAGTCAATCAAGCAAAATTTATCTAAAATAACCAAACAAATTGAAAGGAATTATTAATTTGTATATTCTATAGCAGTTAGACATTTATGCTCTAATTTAGTCTAACTATAGATGTATAGATATATAGATAACTATGATAGTATTGAGACCAGTGAAAAATTACAAATAATGCTAGTATAAAGTTTGGAGTAGTAAAACTATTTCAAAAAAGCAACTACCGTCAAAACTAAAATAAATAATAAACTCCATTAAAATTAAATTATTTTTGTATAATTAATGCTCTCATAGAACTAAAAATCCTCAAATAGGAGTCTTAATTATTGGGCATGATTAGACCTGGAAACAAGAAATAAAATTAGGGAAAAAGAACAATCAACAATTTGTGAAGATCCCTCATTATAAGTTAATAGAGATGTTAAGGTATAAAGCTCAATTAAAAGGAATAAAATTCAGAATTACAGAAGTCTATTATACATCTTAATCAAGCTGTTTAGATGGGGATAATTTACCGAAATATAGATATAAAAAAACTAAATTTAGTGGAAAAGGAGTAACAAGAGGGTTGTATAAAACCAGGGAAAATAAATTATTAAATGCCGATTCATTAATGGATAATTAGAGCAGATAAACAAGTTAGATAGAAATAGGAATAGAAAATTAGAGATTAAAAAAACTCTTTCATTATTAATTAAAAATTATCAATTATCAATTATTCATGTAATTCCTGATGTCTTTGACCAAGGAATAAAGGGCTTGCCGTTAAACCCTGTAGTGGTCGCTCCACTTGCGTTCAACTAAGCTTTCAGTTTTTCTCGTTCAGTTTGAGTAAGTTTAGTTGAGCGGTGAAAACTAAAAAAAATATTTTTAGCAACAAAACTGAATAGAAATATGGTATAATTATAGTGTAATCCTTAAATCAATATTATAGCAATGTAAAAATAAGTTTTTTAAAGAGGGGGTAGAGTGGATGAACAATGGAAAAGTAAGAATTTACGAATTATCAAAGGAATTGAATTTGGACAACAAAGATATATTAGCAGTTTGTCAAAGGCTCAACATATCAGTGAAGAGTCATAGTAGCACTATCACAGAATCAGAAGCAGAACTAATTCGCACTAGAGCAGAAAACTTACCCCAGTCTCCTAGTCAGTCTGCTGCTCCAGAAAAAAGTAACTCTCAAAATCAAGATGCACCTAGTAACCATAACGAACAGAAAAAACAGCAGATACTAGAAGTACGCAAACCCAAATCATTAGTAGAAAAATCTCAACAGAAAAATCACAGCAAAATACATAATAATTTAGTGGCAACTCCTCCAAATCCCTCAGTATTAGATAATCAAGTTCAACCAGTTGGTAGACTAAGGCCAAACCCATCTCTAAAGTCAGAGACACCAAAAAATAAATCTGGCTCAGAAGTAGGTGATAATTCTCCAGTTCAATCTCCCAATAGACCATTAAATAAAAATCATACTCCTGAGAAAACGGATACCAGTGAAAAGGTAACAGAAGAAGTACCAAAGTTAGTGGCCCCACCTGCAAGGCCAACTCCCCCTAGCTTGAATCGAAATCAACGAAATACTAGCATTAGCAAGCCAAATCAAAAAAATAAAAAACCAAAGCAAGAAGGTAAAAAAAGAAAAGAGAAGGAAGAAAAACCTGCTATTGTATCTAAAACAGAAAATAAAGATACTCATGTTGCCAAACCTGCTATTGTATCTAAAACAGAAAATAAAGATACTCCCCAAAAAAGAGAAGGTGTAAAAACATCTCCTTCGGCTCCTGAAACTGCTCCTCAATTAAAGCCAAAACATAGAGATAAGCCGACAGTTAAACTAAAGCAAGAACTCAAGCAAGAACCAAAGCCTCAACTTGCACCAAAGCCGAAACTAACAACACCTGCTACAGAAGAATCAACAGATATTGACTTAGATTTAGATGTAGAAGAAAAAGGCCAAGAAGATAATGCAGTAGAAACTATAAATTATGATTTAGAAAAACCAAGGCGAAAAGCTATAGCTCCAAATAAGCCGACTTTAACGAAACCGAAGAAAGGTTCAAAGTGGGAAGAAGAAGAAGAAGAAGAAACCAGCGATATTCTTCAGAAAAATACGAAATCTGCTGTTAAGGCTAAACGTCGTCCAAAGCCGTTGCTAGAAGATGAAGATGAAGAATTAGCAGAACTTTTGAATAAACCTGCACCAGTAACAATGAGCTTATCTTTAGCTCGTCCAGCAAAACCAAAAAGTTTTGCTGAACAAAATAAGCCTCAGTCTGGTAGCAATGCTTCCACTGTTAAGAAGAAATCTAGTCAATCCCGTGAATCTGTCAAGTCTGAAAGTAGCGAACAAACTCAACCTGCTGAACTAAAACCTGTTGAAAAGTTAGTCATTAGTGCATCAATGACTGTTCAGGAATTGGCATTAGCTTTAGCAGTGCCTGAAACAGAGATTATCAGAAGACTGTTTATGAAAGGCATAGCAGTCAATATTACTGAAAGCTTGGATATTCCTACCATAGAAATGGTTGTACAAGATGAAGGAATACCGATAGAAATTCCAGAAGAGGAGTCAGCAGCTAAGAAAACTACTGAAATGCTGGAAGATGCAGATATGGAAAGTCTTCAACGTCGTCCTCCAGTTGTAACAATTATGGGACACGTCGATCATGGAAAGACCAGTCTTCTAGATTCGATTCGTACAACTAAGGTAGCAGCAGGGGAAGCAGGTGGTATTACTCAACATATTGGAGCTTACCATGTTGATGTGGAACATGAAGGCCAGATGCAGCAAGTAGTATTTTTAGATACTCCTGGTCACGAAGCTTTTACTGCAATGCGAGCTAGGGGGGCAAGAGTTACGGATGTTGCTATTTTAGTTGTAGCTGCAGATGATGGGGTACAACCACAAACTATAGAAGCTATTAGCCATGCTAAAGCTGCAGAAGTACCTTTGATAGTAGCTATTAATAAGATAGACAAGGAAGAAGCTAACCCAGACCGTGTTAAACAAGAATTGATGGAACATGGTCTAGTGCCTGAAGAGTGGGGTGGAGATGCAATTATGGTTCCAGTTAGTGCTATCCAGAAACAAAATTTAGATAGCTTACTGGAAATGATTTTGCTGGTGTCGGAGGTAGAAGACCTGCAAGCTAATCCAGAACGTTTGGCTAGAGGTACGATAATTGAGGCCAATTTAGATAAAGCTAGAGGACCAGTAGCTACTTTATTAGTACAAAATGGGACTTTAAAAGTAGGAGATATTGTAGTAGCAGGTTCAGTCTATGGAAAAGTACGGGCAATGATCGATGATCGGGGCGATCGAGTAGAGAAAGCTAGTCCATCTTTTGCTGTAGAAGTTCTTGGTCTTAGAGATGTGCCTGAAGCTGGTGATGAGTTTGAAGTGTTTGAGAATGAAAAAGAAGCTTCAGCTATTACTACGAAAAGAGCAGATGCGAAAAGACAATCGCGGATTATGGGTGGCGGAACTACTTTGGGTACTTTTTCAGCTCGTGCCCAGGAGGGAGAACTCAAAGAACTTAATTTGATACTAAAAGCGGATGTTCAAGGTTCTATAGAGGCTATTGTTGCAGCTCTACGACAACTACCTCAAAAGGAAGTGCAACTAAGGTTGTTGTTATCTGGAGCTGGGGAAGTTACAGAAACAGATATTGACTTAGCAGCAGCGAGTGAGGCCGTGATTATTGGCTTTAATACGACTATGGCATCAGGAGCGCGTCAGGCATCAGATGCAGCGGGAGTAGATGTTAGAGAATACGATGTTATCTACAAACTCTTGGATGATATCCAAGGGGCCATGGAAGGTCTGTTAGATCCTGAGCTGGTAGAAGAAGCGTTAGGTGAGGTGGAAGTTCGTGCTGTGTTTGCGATTGGCCGTGGTGCTGTTGCAGGTTGCTATGTTCTGTCTGGTAAAGTTGTCCGTAATTGTAAAGTGCGAGTACGTCGCAATGGAGAAGTTATACATGAAGGTATATTAGACTCCCTCAGACGTATGAAGGATGATGTTAAGGAAGTAAATGCAGGTTATGAATGTGGTATTAGTTTTGATCGGTTTAATGATTGGAGTGAAGGTGATATAATTGAAGGTTATCAAATGGTAACTAAGCGTCGGAAACTATCTACCTAAAGTAGTGAGTATCAAAGTAGTCCTTAATCAAAAGTAATACGAAAGAAGTTCCATAGTTTGAAGGCCACGTTTAAATTCTTTTCATCTACTCCCGTACAGGCAATTCGCTCTTTGCTGCTATTCCCTCTTCTCTAGAGATACACTTACGTCTTCTATAAATCGCTCAAAAAATAACCAACCCCCATCCCCTCCTGGGAGGGGATGGGGGTTGGTGCTGAGTCCTGACTGCTTCTTTATAAATGCTAAAAAAACCAACTTTACTTAAACTTTAAAGGCATTAATTACTTAAAGACTTTTTTACAAACACATAGGTGGAAATTGCATCAAAGCAATTTTTAGTTAAATTATAAAATAGTTACTAAATCTATAGAAAAATATTCCTAGACAAGTGTTTTAATTAAGTGTTACCTTAACGGGGTGAACTACAACACCCTCTATCCCATTGCTAAAAGCGTTTGGGACTACTTTTCTTATCGGTATTTAAACGAACATTGACATGACTCATTGTATTTGACACCAGATTATTTTTTTTAATAATAGTACGTTCTACTAACTGTATTATCCCTCCTGTAAACATTTAACGAGCTGTTCTGCAATCCTTTCTCAGTCTAAGATATTTTTAGTTGTTTTCCTATGTTTTTCTATAAAATTAATAAAACTTTACAATACTCCCGACGTTGCCCTTACGGGACAACGCGGGATTCTTCAGTCTGGGAAACCCTGACCGCTGCGCATGACAGAGGTGATGTCCTCCCCCTGTGTTGACATTGATAATAACAAAATGCTCCTAGCTTGTGTCTTGGGCCTATGAACGTTTAGCTTATGAAGGTATCCAAATCCGGGCCCAGGCTTTCATCCCGACGCTCCCCTCCCCCCTTCCAAAGGGGGGTTAGGGGGGATGGAGAGCGCGGGACTTCCCGCCAGGAAAGCTAATTAATAACTAAAAGATGATTTGGCAATAAAATTATCAAAATAATTCGGTCGGGCAACCCCGCGCTGATCGGCGAAACGTTTTTGGAGGTTTGCTCTAATCCCCGTGACAAAAAACAACTTCTGTAGGGGCGAGCAAGCGAATCGCCCCTACAGACTTCTGACTTCATATTTATGGAGCGATCGCACCCACACAAATGCTTTTTTTCAATCCAAACTAAATTTATTGAAAACTTTATTAATTAGTTAGAGCTTATGTAAAAACTAATATATAATCTTTAAGACTAAAAAATGTGTAGTAGAATTATTTGTGATTATAAACTAAATTCAAAAAATTATCAACTACAATTGATACAGATTTCAATTAATTTAGCCTATATATTCAAAAATAGATAGGATTCAGACAAAAAGCTATGTCTATATCCAAGGCTATCTGAACTATTTGTCTCTATTAGCCTTTGTTATTTGATTTAGCTTGGGGATAAAATCGACTAACTTGTTCAAATTAACTTGTAGAAACCACCTAGATACCCTCAAACATCTTGGTCAAACTACTGTGATTGGCAATCCCCAGTAGATTCAATCAACTTTATATTTAGACGTATAACTCATCAGGAGTGTTGATAATGGCAAAAATTGGCATATTTTATGGCAGCACATCCGGCGTAACAGCAGAAATCGCCGAAGCAATCCACGAAAAATTAGGCGAAGAACTTTGTGATATCATAGATATGGAAGAAGATTACGACGACTTTAATCAACTTCTTGAGTACGATTATTTATTATTGGGTTGTTCAACTTGGGGAGCTGGGGAAGTGCAGAATGCCTGGCGCGAACCACTTTTTGACATGGATATCGAAAAGCCTGATTTTACAGGAAAAACTATTGCTTTGTTTGGTGCAGCAGATCAAGTTAATCATGGAAAGCACTTTGCTGGCGCATTGCAACTTATGTGCGACCAATTCGAGAAGCTTGGTGCAACTGTAGTTGGAGAGTTTCCTACTGATGGTTACACTTTTGAGCATTCTCCTGCCGTACGTAATGGTAAATTTGTAGGATTACCACTTGATGAGATTAATCAAAGCGATCTAACTGAAGAGAGAATTACAGAGTGGTTGGAAACGCTACGCCCCATTTTTGTAGGCGAAGAAAGTCGTGTCTTAGTATCTGCTTAGATAGCGAAACTTCTCTAACATCAAATAAGCAACGCTAGGAAAAATTTTGACTGTCAAAGATTTCTCTAAATCTCAAATTGGGAAATCTGGCAGCCAATTTTCGTGGTGATCGCTGTTGAGACGAAAACAGCATCATCGGATCACATCTATAAAAAGTTTTTTTGTTTGCATATCAGTTCGTCTCCTTTTGGGTTGGGGAATATATTATTTCCCAACTTTTTTTTATTTATCAGGACTTATATCATGTCCGTTGGTATTGTTTGTGTAAAAATTGGGGAAATATTTACCCTCATGTAAGGTTTTTCCTGATCTTGTAGGGGCGAACGGCCGTTCGCCCCTACTCTTCTCTGTACAATACCGATGGTACCGGACATGATATTACGCAGGTGAAGCGAGAAACCCGGTTTATGGGAGGTAGATGTTAGTGTAGTCAGGTATTTAATATAAACCCGGTTTCTTTGCTTTTTTGCACTGATACTACCGGATTTTATATAATATCATGTCCGGATAATCAGCGATAGAACTCCGTTGCGCTTAGGATCGCGCCCCACAAACCTTCTCCCTTTGAACCTGAAACAATATTCCCTTGTGCCTTCTGCCTTCTGCCTTCTGTCTTCTGCCCTCTGCCTTCCTTCCTACTGACTAAATATCAAAAACTGTTTAACCAATAGCAGTTTGATTAGATAATAACAGCCATTTTTGTAATCCATCAATCAACGCTTGAGTGTGATGATAAGCTGCCATATTATCTCGATCGCCAAAACACTTGGCAGCAGCTTGTAAATCTTGCATTGCTGCTTGATAAAGTCCAGACTCTTGACGCAATAAACCTCGGTTTAAATATGCTTGAGCTTCATGGGGATTAAGTTTTAGAGTTTTGCTAAAGTCTGCCATTGCTCCTTCAATATTTCCCATCTTGCTACAAACACAACCTCTGTTGTAATAAGCTCTAGAGTTACCAGAATCTATATAAATAGCATAACTAAAATCTGCCATTGCTTTGTGCATATTTTTTGACATTAAATATGCTAAACCCCTTTCATTATAAATATCTGCTTGATTAAAATTAGCATCTTGTTGAGTATTGGCTAAAATTAAGTTATAGTCTGCTATTGCTTCTTGATAATTATTCAATTCAAAATTAGCTAATCCTCGGTTATATAAGGCACGAAAATCATTATAACTTTGGTTAAGCACTTGAGTATATTCTGTGACTGCCTGTTGGTAATTACCGATTTCGTAGTAAGCTAAACCTAGATTGAGATTTGCTTCTAAATTTTCTGGGTTGAGTTTTATTGCTTGATGACAGTCAGCGATCGCTTGCTCATATTTTCCCCATTGAAGATAAACTAAACATCTATTACTATAAGCACTGGCAAAGTTAGTATTAAGTTCTATTGCTTTGCTAAAATTGTCAACTGCTTGCTCATAGTTTTTGTTTTTAGTATTAGCTATACCTTCAGTGAAGAATTTTTTAGCATTGCCTATATCTGGGTTAGCAGTTGCAATTTTCATCGGTGGAGAGAATGACAAAAATAGGACTGTAACAACTATACCAATGCTGAATAGAAATCGATAAAAGCTATTCATTTGTCACCGTATGTATTTACTTCCAATACTAATATTGGGGCGAATACATAGAGCTATAGATTTGATATTTTCCCTAGCTCTAAAATTCACCCCAACTATCAAGGAATATATTATCAAGAACAGAAAACTTTCATTTGTAAAGTAGAAAACTTTTCTATTCTATCTTTTCCTAGTTTTATATTACTTTTTCTTTTTCCAGTCTGCTTCAGCTTGCTCTAAAACATAAGCTGAAACATCAGCAATGGCAGTGTCTCCAAGTCTTTTAAAAGCTGGCATAGATGCCTTACCATTTGTTACTTGATAAACAATTGCCTCTACACCTTTTGCTTCAAAATCCTTAAGGTATTTTGTTAAGGCTTCCTTTTTCAGAGTTTTCATAGGCATAATTGTATTCTTGCCTCCCGCATGGCAAGCTGCACAATTACCTGTGAATATCTTTGCTCCATTAGCTGTATCAGCAGCTAAAGCTGGAGGTTGTACCGCAACAACAACAAACATTATGGCCAATAGCACAATTGATAGTAATTTTTTCATTTGTTCTTCTCTCTCAATGCGAATACTGATGATGATTAAACTTGCGCTTCCTATTCTGAATTAAGTCAAGCACTACGTCAAACGACAGCCTGTCAAACATAAAAATTAAATTAATGATTATCAAAGAGTTTTTAATGCTACATTTTTTATTTGTACTAAGATTTTACAAGATTTTAAAGTTACTTATTAAAAAAATTATCCTCTCCCTAAAATACTCAACTTTTAGAGAGAGGAATATCTAACGGTAATCAATTTCAACCTTAATTAGTTAAAGGTTTGACCATTTTTTCAATTCAAAATTCAAAATTCAAAATTCAAAATTCAAAAATTTTGGTTCTAAGTGAATTTCAATAATTGTTTAATTAAGTATTCTAGCCTCGTTCTTCAAAGAGTGAAAAAATCAAAAATATTTTCCTTATTTCAAGCCTCTGACTTTAGGCAGAGGTTATAATTAGCGAATTAATAATTTTGAATTAATAATTTTGAATTGATTTGACAATTTATCTTACACTATAAAATATCTCCCAAAATTATATAGCCATAAGAAATCATTTGTGAGAAAAAACTGTAGGGTTTTGTAGACCAAAACCCTTGGCACTTGGGTTTGGAGGTCAAACCCCTACGAGCAAATCTTACAACCTATTTAGGATTGCTATATCTGCTTTTTCTTGACATACTCCCGACGTTGCCCTTACGGGAATTATAGGGATTATTCAGTCTGGGAAACCCTGACCGCTGCGCATGACAGAGGTGATGTCCTCCCCCTGTGTTGACATTGATAATAACAAAATGCTCCTAGCTTGTGTCAAGGGGATATGAACGTTTAGCTTATGAAGGTATCCGAATCCTGGCCCTGGCTTTCATCCCGACGCTCCCCCTCCCCCCTTGGAAAGGGGGGTTAGGGGGGATGGAGAGCGCGGGACTTCCCGCCAGGAAAGTTAATGCATTGTAGAGACGTACCATGGTACGTCCCTAGAGTTTTTTTCCAAATAAATAACTATTTGTGATTAGGCTAAGACAAAGATATTTTCGTCATGGCTAATGGCAATGAACTAATATCAACCTAGCTGGTTTAAGCTTGTGATGTATTAGTTAAGTTTTGCTATTATTCTACAATTAGATGGCCAACCATACCTGCACCACGGTGAGGAGCACAGAAAAACATATAATCACCAGCCTTAGCATCTGCTGGAATTTCTACATCAAAGCTCTCTCCAGCTTGAAATGCCATTTGTTTGTGAGAAAGTGATTTTGCCAGTTTTGCATCAGGTGATTTAGCAGGATCAAACAATACATTATGAGGTGCAAGCATACCATTCTTAAATGTAACTGTATCACCAGGCTTAACAGTTACTTTCTGAGGACCAAATGCTAGTCCACCAGCACCCATTGTTACTTCGTAGTTTGCTGCTTCTGCTGGACTAGAGAATACTAGACTACCAATAACTAGCATTACTACGGAAGCCAGCATTGCTATAGACTTGGAAAATGATGATATGAAACGCATCTTTAAACTCCTGTTTTTTTAGATTATTTAGTATCTATTAGGTAATTATACACTAATAAGACAGAATGTCATACTTAAATAATTTACCATAAGAACAGGAAATTTTTAGCTAGGACAAGCAAAAATCGAAAAATCAAAAATTATGAGTAGTTTACCAAATTACCGTCCACAACAAATGTCCCTTGGCCCTCTGGAGGCAGAAATTTTAAACATTCTTTGGGATTTGGGTTGTGCCACAGTCAAACAGGTACATGAACTTATTCTAGCTGACCCTGACCGAGAGTTAGCTTATACTTCAGTAACAACAGTGCTGCGTCGCCTAACTCAAAAAGGTTGGTTAGGTTGTGATGAAAGTAGTCGTGCTTTTGTCTGGCGACCTTTAATTTCTCGTCGAGAAGCCCAAATTTTAAGAGCGCACCAACAACTAAATCAATTTTTGGAAGTAGGAAATCCTGATGTAGTGGCCGCTTTTGCCGATAGTTTAGACTCTGCCAGTATAGAGCAAATAGAGGCGATCGCCCAAAAGCTAAAAGCTTTACGCAAAGCTAGGGAGGATCAAAAATAATGCACCTAATTATTATATTTTTGGCTCTAGGTTTAGCTTATAGTCTGAGATGTGTGGATTTTTTTATTTCTCCTAATTGGTTAGTCCGTTGGCAGCGTTGTTTACTATTATTTATTTCTCCGCCCCTACTTTTAATCGCAACGGCCATTGCAATGATTTGTATGGGGCCTGAAGGAGAAATGCTAGGATTCTCAACTGGATGGGTTAGTTATGTATTGGCCTGGAGTTTTTGCGGATGGACAGTCATCCTCGGTTTAGTTTTAGGCTATCAAGGTTGGCAATCTGTGCAAAAAGTTAATGATTATCCTCAAATAAATATTAAAGGTAAATCTGTATTTTTACTTGATAATTCCACTTTATTTATTGCTCAAATAGGCTTTTGGCATTCTAAGTTAGTTGTTAGTAAAGGACTTTTAGAAAGATTAAATTCTGATCAACTTTATGCAGTTTTAAATCACGAACAAGCTCACTATTATTATCGAGATACTTTTTGGTTTTTCTGGTTAGGTTGGTTGGGAAAAATAGTTCCTTTTTTACCAAATACTGAAGTTTTGTGGCATGAACTTTTGACTCTGCGAGAAATTCGTGCCGATCAGTGGGCAAAAAAACAAGTGGATGGGTTATTATTGGCGGAGACTTTATTGTTAATGGTGAGCGATCGCTTGACTGAAGCAAATAACTTTTATGCAGCATTTAGTTGCACGACTCCCCCTAATCGTTTGACAGAAAGAATTGATGCCCTATTAGCAGAACCAGATTTTTCTATGCAGCAAAATAATTACTGGTTTTGGAGTTGGATATTGTTGAATTTTTTACCTTTAATTACTATGTTTTTTCATCAGTAAATCTCTCCAGAAAAGAGGGAACAGGGAACAGGGAACAGGGAACAGGGAACAGGGAACAGGGAACAGGGAATAGGGAACCCACCCCTAACTCATCCCAGGAGGGGAAGTAGGGGATTAGAGCAACGCTCCAAAAAAGTTTCCCGGATCAAAGTGAAAGTGGGGTTGCACGACCCAATCCAGTTTGATAACTGTCGATCCAAACTTGATATTAATCAAGATATAGCAATCAGGAATGATTTTGATAGAATTTAAAAACGATTCAGATAAATCAAAACCCTTTTATATTCTGACTCCTGTAAGGGCGATTCGCGCAATTAGCAGCATTCCGCAGGAAACCGCCCCTACTACTCCTAACTCCTAATTACTACTAAAATCTCACAACTCAAATATGATTGCTATAGAACTTTGAGACTTTTTCAGCAAACTCCTAAAAATAATACTATATCTATGCCATAGCTAAGATGTTTTTGGGTCTTTTTTGATGCTGTAAATTGTACATATGTTCAAACAATTTCCAACAATATTCTTCAGAAAGTCCACAAGTTACAGCACCTCGAAGTACAACGTTAAAATACCAATCATTAGGAGCTAATTCTTGAGATGATTTATCTACAACTACATAGGTACTAACTCCACTATATAATTCACCTCGACTATAAACTTCAACTGTTTCTGGTCGATAAACACCACAATGAATTTCCTTAATAAAATCAAATTTTACACCCTCTCTTTCGTCTAGGCGATCGCGCAACCTCAAAGGCAAATTATAAAGCACTCCTTCCACAGTAGAATTTGGGTCTTTTACTACATCTAATACTCCACACTTACGCTTTTCTGAATAACGATAAAACCCAATTCTGTATCCTTTAAGTTTCCCAGGACCAATAACATAAGGATAAGTATTTTCAGCAAAAGTTCGTTTTAAATCTACAGGACACATACAAGAACCATAAGCAAAGTAGTAAAACTTTTTCTCTGTAGAAATTAGCTTGTTCATCTTAGTTGTTGATTAGAGGTTCTGAGTTAGTATATCTTTGAAATTCCAGGAATATTTAACTGGAATATCTACGGCAAGCTATGCCTAAAAAGATTGCATCTTTTAAGCTTCCCTCAAGTAATATTTTGATATTCTTGTTAGTAATAAATATTAACTTTTAATATTTGCAACTTCTGTAGGTAAACAAACAGTAAAAGTAAAACCAAAAGAAATTTGGTAATGGTAGAGAGAGTGTGGGGAGTAATAATAAACTTATTCAGCAGTACCTAAAAAATTTAGTCCCACAACCGACGACCAGATGTACCTTTAAATCTTTGATGGGTATCTTTCAGCAAACTTGGTATATCCAATTTTTCCGGGCATCTGGGTAAACATTCGCCACATTCAGTACATCGGTTGGCCTTGTTACCAGGAAACCAATGACCAGCATTTTCAAACATCCCATATCTGTATTTACCGAAATTTATCATGTCGTAGGCTATCCCTAAATTCCTTAATCTTAGGACTTCTGGAATATTAATATCCTCTGGACAAGGTAAACAAGCATAACATTGACTACATTTCTCGGTTCCCAAACGCTTTAAAGCTTCGGTTTCCAAACGCTGAAATATTTCTATTTCTTGAGAAGTTAGAGGTTCTGTGCGATCGCTCATGGTCAAAGGCCATTCTAATTCTTGTGGCCTAGCAGCACCCACACTTAAAGTTGTAATTCTAGGGTCGCTTAACAAAAAGCGATAATTTAATTCCAGCGGAGAAAAAGGCTGACACAACTCTTGAAGAGTAGGGGATGGGGTGTATAACTGCCCACCTTTATCTGCTGGAGAAATAATAAAAATGCCCATATCTTTTTGGGAGGCCAACTCCACTGCAGGAGCATGACGTTGGAAAAAGTAGTAGTAATGTAAATTAATAAATTGAAAAAAGTCTGTATTAATGGCTGCTAGGATGACCTCTAATGGCCCATGAGTAGAGAAACCAATATGTTTGACTCGCCCATCATCCACTACTTTATGGAGCGCTCTTACTCCATGACGGGTGGTTTCTAAATGTTCCCAAGTATTAATGCCATGAATAGCCAGAAAATCTAAATAGTCAATATTGAGATTTTTCAATGATTCATCTATACAGCTTTCTATAGCATTAACATCTTTTGTCGGTGTAATTTTTGTTGTTATATAAAGTTGGTCACGCTGCAACCCAGATACCAAGGCTTTACCCAGGTACTTTTCACTTTTACCATAACCTCTAGCTGTTTCAATATGGTTAATACCCATATCTACAGCTTGCCGTATTGTTTGCACAGCATTTTCTTCAGATACTAAGTATCGCATAGTTCCCAAGGAAAACACTGAAAGGTTTAAATTCGTTTTGCCAAACCTGCGGTAATGCACCTGTATTTTTTAGTTTTTAGTTTTTAGTTATAGTTAATTATAGCAATCGAAGCAAAGGGCGCGGATATGACTAAATGCTGTTTGTGTTTTTGTAGACGCAAAGCATCCTGTAGGGAAGCATGGACCCACTAAAAACTCAGTCAGAGATTACTTCTGACTTCTGACTTCTGACTTCTGACTTGCGCGTAGCGCTATAGCGATCGCTCTGAAAATCTATAATTAATAAATATAGTAGTGGTTTACCTGTAAGTTCAATACATCAAACCACCTATAATCTGGCATCAAATAGAAAAGGAGTAGAAAGAAGATGGCTGATGACTAATTAACTTTTGAATTTTGAATTTTGAATTCCGCGAAGCGGTATAGTGCTAATTGTTATGCATCATTGTTTTTTCAAGTTTTGAGCCCAATCAATCTTTTTGATTTTGAATTTTGAATTTTGAATTTTGACTTCCGCGAAGCGGTATTTTGAATTTTGACTTCCTCCGAAGTGGTATCAAGATACTCAACCAGTGGTAGATCCACCACGTTTGATTAAATCTTCAGGGCGAAGTTTTGACACAAAGTCTCTAAATGCTTGCCTTTCAGCTTCATCTGCATCTCGGTCTACTGGAATCGAAGCATCTGCTATTACCTCTTCCATGACCCAAATAGGACTATTTGTACGCAGGGCAATAGATATAGCATCACTAGGGCGAGCATCAATTTCTTTCCTAGTTTCCCCTTGCTTCACAATTAGCACTGCATAGAAAGTATTATCTTGCAATGAATGAATTACCACCTTTTCTAGAACCCCATTCAGCGAATCTAGTATATTAACCGTAAGGTCGTGAGTCAATGGACGTGGTGGTTGATGGTTTTCCAGAGCGCTAATAATTGCCTTGGCCTGATCTTGACCTATATAGATAGGCAAGGCACGCCGTTCTGTACTATCTCTTAACAATACAATTGGATTGCGTGTTGCTGCATCCAATGCTATTCCAGCGACTTTCATTTCAATCATCGACTCTGCCTCATTGTTATTTTGTAAATTATTTTTGTCAAGCTGTATAGGATATATATGAATAATTATAGGTAAAGAGCAAGTGAATCTTACCTATACCCTGGTATTTACCTATATATGATATATGAGTTATTTTTACACTTATTTATTTTATTATTTTCGATATTTTGTATAGTGTCTACCTTGACCTATACCTTACCAGATGATACAAATAACGTCATCTCAAGGGTTATATTGCTGTAACTACTCATAAAATTTAACTAAACTTTAATTAATTAATCAGAGGAAAAACAGTGTTTACAGGATTAGTTCAAAATTTAGGAAAAATTCAGCTTTTAGAAGAAAGCCAAGTTTTAGTTTCTCTGGCATCATCAAGCAACAGGCAAATTATCTTAGAAGATTTGGCCATTGGTGATAGTGTAGCTGTAGACGGTGTGTGTCTGACAGTAATAAGTATTTTAACGGAAGGATTTTTGGCGATCGTATCACCTGAGACCTTACAACGTAGTACGCTAGGCAAATTATCGGATAGGTATGTTAATCTTGAGACTTCATTACGAGCAGGTAGTAAACTAGGAGGCCATTTTGTCACGGGTCATATTGATGGGGTTGGATGCTTGAAAAGCTCTATTGAAACAACCAATGCCTGGGAAATGAAATTTACAGCTCCACACACAACAGATGAAAGGTGGCAGCGTCAGATAGCACCCTATATTGTGCCGAAAGGGAGTATAGCAGTTAATGGTATTAGTTTAACTGTGGCTGATTGTGATGTGGATGGCAACTGGTTTCAAGTAGCAGTTATTCCCCACAGTTTTAATGAAACAAATCTGAGTCATTTAAAACCAGGTAGTTTAGTAAATATTGAGGCAGATATTCTTGGTAAATATGTAGCTAAATTTCTGCGTCATGGATCTAATAATTATTCGGTTTTACCACCTGCTTTAACAGCAACTTCTACTGTTAATAGTTTAAAAGATATTACACCAGAATTTTTGGTAGAAAATGGTTTTATTTAAAATAGGGAGATGGGGAGATGGGGAGATGGGGAGTGTGGGAGGTGTGGGAAGTGTAGGAGGTGTGGGGAGATGGGAAAGAACTTTCTCCTTTTTTAATCGAAATAATTATAATTGGGTCGTGCAACCCTGTCTTGACTGGCGAAATGTTTTTGGAGTGTTGCTCGCTATCTCCCTTTTCAAAGCAACTTCTGAGTTCTTTTAATGTTAAATTTTCTTTCTTCCTAACTGCTGATTTCTGATTCCTTTCTGTCTAATTGATAACTATTCAACGAGAGATATCCAAAAATCAAAAATAACATCAATTATTATCCATAAATTACCAATTATTTCTCCCTGTTCTCTGTTCCTTGTTCCCTCTTCCCTTCGATATGATTTTCAAATAATGAAGATTTTTTTAGAGACAGAAAGATTAATTTTACGACAGTTTACCGAAGCTGATGCAGAATTATTATTTGAGTTAGATAGTGATCCAGAAGTAACTAGATTTACAAAATTAGGCGATCGCTCTGGAACACCGACTTCATACAATGAGATTAAAAATGAATTTTTGCCTAAAGTTCTCAGATATTACCAACAATATCCAGGTTATGGTTTTTGGGCAGCTATTGAAAAGTTAAGTAATAAATTTATTGGTTGGTTTCATTTTCGCCCAGGTTTAGATAGTTATATGGGAGCAACTTTGTATGAAGTCGATGATATTGAACTTGGTTATCGGTTACAAAGAAAAATGTGGAGAAAAGGATATGCAACTGAAGGTTCAAAAGCTTTAATTCGGAAAGGTTTTTTAGAGTTAGGAATAGAGAAAGTAGTTGCTAGTGCTTTGTCAGAAAATAAAGCGTCTATTCGAGTTATAGAAAAAGTTGGATTAAAATTTGAACGCAATTTTGTTTATTCAGAGTCTCAGCAAGCAGGTGTTAAATATGCTTTGAGTAGAGAAGATTTTATTAGACATTCCTAGAAAAGAGTACGAATAATAATGGCGTTCAAAAGACTTTAAAGAAGATGTCTTTTTGATTAATAAGATAAATTATGAACTAAGAAATGGTATCAAATCTATTCATTCTGACTCCTGATTCCTGACTCCTAAAAAATTCCCTAGCTACTTGTCGTCAATATTTGTTAAATAGGTATTACATTTTACTTTTAATCAAAAAGAATTAAATAATTATGTAATAGCTATTGTTCCCCAAAAATTATCTAGTAAATTAAATTATGAAAATCAATAATTGACAATAAATATGAGTAATACTAATTCTACAGAACTACCACTTTGGGTACAAGATAGAAAACAAGTAATTGCTAATGATGAAGGAGTTGAATGGCGAGGTGGAACACGACCAGATTATTCTCACAATGATCGAGTTTTCCAAGAAGAAAGCAAATATCATCATCCAGAAGGATCTTTAGAAGCGATCGCTCATAACTTAGTGCGAACTTTTGAGATGGAAGCATCTAATAAAACTAATCCTCAACAGTGGTTATCTGTTGTTGCCGATAAGTTTCGCATGAGTAGTAATGGAGGCAAAGAGTACACTGCTCAAGAAACAGCAGAACAAGGAACATACAATCTTTTTATTGATAAAAATAAACATTATAATCCTGAAGAAGAAACTTTTGAATCATCCTTTGAAGTTTTTCATACAGCTTTTCCTAATGGGTTTCTTTGGGAAGTAATAGAAGTGCTTTCAGGACCGCCAAATGTTACTTTTAAATGGCGGCATTGGGGAACTTTCCAGGGTAATTTTAAAGAGTATCAACCTACTGGTGAAACAGTTGAAATTGTGGGAATTAGTATTGCTAAATTAACTGAAGATTTAAAGATTTTATCTGTAGAACATTATTTCGATAATAGTAAATTTATCAAAGATTTAACTGCTGGTGCTTGCCCATTTCATAGTCAAAAATAACATTAGTAGTAGCGCGTCAAGCTTGAAAATGTAGGTTGAAAAGCCTAACCCCCCAACCCCACAACTATCCCCCCTTGCCCCCCTTGGAAAGGCAGGGTCAATTTATTGTCATCAGAGAAAAAAGTAGGAGAGGGTGGGTCCGTGTGGTCCGTGTGATCCGTGTGGCAGAAAAGTCCACTTTTATTCATGCAGCTTACGTATCCCCATCCTCCCCATCCTCCCCATCCTCCCCATGCTCTCCCTAAATATTCTAGCTCAGACAAAGAATTAGCCCTGCCCTTTCCAAGGGAGGAGGAGGGAAGGGGGAGAAACTCCCCTCTCATTCATCAGAAGAGAGGTTGGGGGAGAGGTATTCCCTCGTTGCTCCATCCTAATCTACAATTTAAGACTTGACTTGACAGGGAGTAGGGTCGGTTAGTCGGCAATAATGCGTGAATCGGAATTACACTTTTCGCGGGCAAGATGCCCGCACTACGCCGTAACCCAGCGAACATTAACACTCTATTTGTTGCAGGACTCCTTTATTCTAGTTCTTGGCTGCGGTACAGGGCGTTCCAGTCGTTTCTTGAAGGCCTTGGGAAATCATGTTGTGGGTGGAGACATCAGTACCGAGATGATTGCACAGCAGGCTAGGAGAGCAGATCCAAAAGGTGACTACCATCTGCTCAAACCGAGCCAGTCTTTGCCTTTTGTGGATGGATATTTTCAGGCTTTTTTCTCAAACTGGATGTTACTGGAAATAGGCAACCAGATCGAGCTCAATTTAATTGTACGAGAGATGGCTAGAATTATCTGCTCATCTGGCGTTGGTATAGTAGTTACTAATACAGAGGAGTTTTACCAAGGAAATTGGCTATCTTGTCTAGTAGATTTTCCAGAGAATAAGCCACCTCTGCATTCGGGGCAACAAGTTAAGGCTCGCCTGCTCCCGGAAAACATTGATGTAACTGATTATTTTTGGAGCGACAACGACTACAAGATGGCATTTCTCCAAGCAGGTTTGAGGGTAAAACAGGAATTTAGACCTCTGGGAAATAGCTCAGATCGACTTCAATGGAAAGATGAGATTAGGATAGCTCCTTATGCTATTTATCAATTGGAGAAAAGTCTTTAATTACTAGATTTTTCTGAGTAAAGCGATAATTTGTGAAAGTAAACAATATGAAAACTGAAGATTAAGAAATGGAATATCCGTATAAGCATTATGGTTTTGACTTGAGGTAATTTACTAAGAAACTGTTTGAGAAGTACTGCATGGAACCGATGAATGGGAGGATGGGGAGGATGGGGAGGATGGGGAGGATGGTCCGTAAGAATCCTGTCTACATTGATAAAAAAGTGTATTGAAAAATACACTTTTCTCCTGAAAAAGCCGATTCAAGACAAAATCATAACTTGTCAATAATGCCCAAGTTTTATGTTAAGAAAGATGTTTATAAAGCATAGCTTTGAAAGGGGGAAGAAGGGAAGGGGGAGTATTTCTCCCTTCTCAAAAGCAGGAGAGGGGTTGGGGGAGAGGTCTTCATTGACTCGCTCTTTACCCACATTTTCAAGCTAGACGCACTAGTAGTTTGGGTGAATAATTCCTACCTTTGAAGAGGATGAAATTAAGAGCGATCGCTTTTGACAAAAATTTGAAAACTGAATTATCATAGAATAGTAAACAGAGCGATCGCTCTCTATTTATCAATTAAAACTATGACAACGACTAATACCGAATATAAATATGTGCATCTTGACGAAAAAAATGTCCCTATGATTACAGGTAGCACGATGAAAGTAGTCGAGTTAATCACCTCGGTTAAAGCTTACAGTTGGACAGCAGAAGAGTTGCACGAAAGTTATCCTCATTTGAGCATGAGTCAAATTTATTCTGCTCTAGCTTATTATTGGGATAATCAGGCAGAAATAGATGCAGATATGGAAGAACGAGAAGAGTATGTAAAACAAGCAGAACTAGAGGCCGGGATTTCACCTTTTGCTATTAGAATTAGGGAAATGGGCTTAAAATGAGTTTTTTCTACATGGATGAAAACGTATCAAGACTCATTACAGAGGGGTTGCGTCGCCGAGGGATAGATGTGTTGACAGTTCAAGAAGATGGTTGATCTGGAGAATCTGAGCCAATAATATTCGATCGCGCAGTCGAACTTGGATATATTATATTTTCACAGGACAGAGATTTTTTAATAGAGGCAAAACGGCGTCAAATTGAAGGTTATCATTTTCCAGGTGTAATTTACTGCCGTCAATCTCGGATTTCTATTGGTGATTGTATTAGCGATCTAGAAATTATTGCCAAAGTAGGCACTTTAGAGGAATTTGCTAATCGTGTTACTTTCTTGCCTTTGTAATATTACAGGATGATAACTAAAGAAAAAATATGAAACTCAAAAATTATTTTTACGGTTTTCTTACCGCATTAGTAATAGTATTAGCAACTAACTACGTGCTGACTGCTAATGGTCATACCCCACTATTTCAAAATTCTGGCATTGACAATTATATTGCTCAAGTTCCAAATAATCCCAAGTTTGCCATACCTGTTGAATGTAAGCTAGACAAAGACTGCTTTATTTTATTGTATAGCGATCGCGACCCCAGTCCGAAAGCGGTAGATTTTGGTTGCGGGAGGCAAACTTATGACACTCACAAAGGAACAGATTTTGCCATATCTGATGAGAAAATTATGGCGAAAGGTGTAGCTGTGGAATCGGTAGCTCCTGGTAAAGTGCTACGAGTGCGAGATGGAATACCAGATCGCCGAGTCAAAAATCAAGCAGATAAGGATGCCGTTAAAAATATTGAATGTGGTAACGGAATGGTTATAGATCATGGTAATGGTTGGGAAACTCAATATTGCCATCTCCGCAATGGTAGTGTGGTTGTGAAACCAGGAACAGTTGTCAAAATAGGTACTCAATTGGGGTTGGTGGGAGAGTCGGGTTTAGCTTCCTTTCCTCATGTACATTTGAGCTTTCGATATCAGGGAGAAATTGTCGATCCATTTGTGGGACGGAATGCTAAGAGTGGTTGTAATACTGCTCGTAATTCAATTTGGCAACAACCTTTGAGTTATAAACCGACTGGTTTTATTCGGAGTGGGTTCGCTGCTACTGCACCAACTATGGATGATTTGTGGTCTGGGAAATTTTACGATACGGTTTTACCAGGGAATAGTCCTGCATTAATATTTTGGGTTCAAATTTATGGGGTGTTGCCTGGGGATGAGGAACATTATCAATTATTTGCTCCTAACGGCGATCGAGTGATAGACAATAAGAAGGAAATTAAATCTGCTAAAAAGACATGGATGGGATATGTGGGTAAACGCAATAATTCTCAGTCTCTTGCTAAAGGTAAATGGAGAGGTGAGTATAGTTTGATGCGAGGTGACAAAGTATTGGTAAATGTGAGCAAAGAGGTTGAATACAAGAGTGTATTGTTGGGGGAGATGGGGAGATGGGGAGATGGGGGAGATTGAATAATGAACATATACTATATAACCGGATTCTATATTAAGCGTCGAAGCGCAACCCAACAAATACCTACACTCTATGTATAGAGTTGTTGGGTTTCGTTCCTCAACCCAACCTACATGAGTAGCGATCGCTCTAGCAACAAACCAAAGGACACAGCCTAAGCAAGACTAATCATATCATGTCCGCTTGCCACACTGAGAATCAGGTTCTATTATCAGTATTGGCAAAAACTCCAAGTTTGGTTTAGGTTTGGTGACCAAACCCATACAAGGCATTAATTGTAAGGATACTAGCGGATTTGATATCATCTGAGCTGTTCAGATTTTCTCACGGTTTAAGTTTAGTTGAAATCTCAATCTCAGTCTTGAGCTAAATGCTATAATAAACAACTACTGAACGTGTAGCGATCGCATCAAAGCAATACCTGTAATTACAGCGACAAAAAACCATGTCACAAATAAACCAATCACTTCACTAATAAATAAACCTATTACCCGATAAATTAAGCCACCGACTAACCAACCCAAGGGCAAACCAATTGCCCAAGCAATAATATTTGCAATTATCCACAACTCCTCCCGATAAATTTGCTTTTTGAGTACAAAACATTGAGCTAATCCCAAGATACCTCCCACAATAGCACCATTAATTAATCCGTAAAACAACCTCAGCCAAATTTGTTCTGTTCTTGGAGCTATCCAACCTAATGCTCCTAAACTACTCGCTCCGATCAATAACCAACTTACAATACTCACTACCACCCACCATTTGCTTTGGAAAATCCGATTTCTCAGTACCAACCATTGTGCTAATCCCACCACAGCACCACCGATAGCTCCTGATAAGGCCCCAATATAAGGTCTTACACCTACTTCCACAAATATTAAGCTGAGGAAAAAACCGACAACAGTAAAAAATACCCACTGCAAGCAAAAACCCCATCCTATTTTTTGGGGTTTAGTGCGGGAGGGATGATAGTACAACCTGTTCATTAATGGATAATGGATAATGGATAATGGATAATGGATAATTATATCAAATCCGGTAGCATCAGTATAATTAGATAGTTAATCTAGGAGTCAGGAGGGAACAGAACTTAGAAAGATTTACTCTTTGCTAAAAATGAAAATTTTTTTATACCGAACCCGAGCGGATTTGATATAAAAAGAGTGTGGGAAGGGTGGGAAGTGTGGGAAGTGTGGGGAGATTATAGAAAGATTTGGTCAGGACTTACGCAAATTCTCAAACAATACGCTATCCGTAGAGGGCGAATGCCATTCGCTAGATATGGTGATTCTGCGCAAGTCCTGTTGGCAATGCTTGAAGATGGAATATTTTTTTATACCGAGTTAAGCGGATTTGATATAATCAGGACTTAGGCAAAATTATAAATCATACACCTTACAGTGCTTTTCAGTTGAGTAGACCACAAAACTGTTGTAGGAGTAATGAGTAATGAGTAAGGAGTAATGAGTAAGGAGTCAGTATGATTGTGGTTTATTCATATGAAAACCGCTGTATGTAGGGGCGAATGGCATTCGCCCTTACTAGATATAGCGGTTCTGCGTAAGTCCTGATAATATAAAACCCGGATAATTACTATAGCTTACGTCATTGCGACTTACACTCCGTGGAAGGAAGCAATCTCTTATGTTTAGGAGATTGCTTCCTATCGTCGCAATGACAAGTGTTCAACAGGATTTTATATAAAAATGCCAAAATCACTACTTGTACACCACTACCAAAATGTGTTTATAATTCTATCAGGACTTACGCAAATTCTTAGACAACACGCTATCCCTAGGGGGCGAATGCCATTCGCCCCTACAAGATATGGTGGTTCTGCGTAAGTCCTGTCTATAATTACTTCAATCTCCCCACACTTCCCACACTCCCCACACTTCCCACACTCCCAACATTTCTCTTCATTTCGGGCGAGATACAGCAGTGGGAAACATTTTTTTAAATTCAACACGCCGCTCTTGGGGTGAGTCTGGAGTCATATAACTCCATAAAGTTTCCCAATAGAAAAAAGATACTCCAGCAAAGTTGCGATCGCGAACTGCTTTTACCTGTTGTTGAATTTTTTCAATTGTCATAAATGTTTTCAAGGTTCCTGCGAGAATACCAATGCTGAAAGGAATTTTATTTTTAGCAATTTTGACGGCAGGTTGTTCCAACTCTTCTACAAATGAGGGTAGCTCCTCTCGATACACCTGCAAAATAAATTCATCTACTAAACCTCTCTCGATCCAAGTTTGCCAGTCTTGTAGATATAATTTGTATGCAAAATCATAAGGATTAGAAGATACAGATACAATACAGTTTGGTTTAACAGCTTTGATAGATTTGTAAATTCTCTCCATGAAAGCAGTTATTTGATTTGCCCGCCATTGCACCCATTCTGGATCTGTAAAATCTTCTGGAGGCATTTTGCCCTGATGTTGTTGTCGATAGAGGTAAACTGTAATCGGATCGTAGCCAAATTGTACTGGCATTCCAAAGCGATCGTCTATTTGAATGCCATCGACATCGTATTTTTTGACAACTTCTAATATGAGATCGAGAATAAAATTTTGCACCTGGGGATGAATGGGGTTAAGCCAAACATTTTGGATGGAGAGGGACTGCCGCAGTTGGGTTAATAAAGACTGTTCATCTGATTCTGGGAGCAAATCTTTTAATTCTAGTTCAAAGAAACCCTCAGAAAAATTTCTATTTTTATCAAAACTCGTTGTCACCCACTGAGGATGACGTTTGACTAACACAGAATTTATTGGGGCCATGAAACCATATTCAAACCAAGGGATAACTCGTAAACCTTGACGATGAGACTGTTTAAATATTTCTTTGAGTACATCTTTACTAAGGCGAAATACAGTCAGAGTGGGATCTTGAGGTTGGCCTGTGACTTTTTGGGCGACATCACTGGGGTAAAAGGTGTTACCTCGGTTCCAGGTTACGGGATAAACAGTGTTGAAATTGAGTAGAGAAAGTTGACGGAGGGCGCGATTTATTGCCCACGGAGTGAATAATACGTTACTACTGACGTTGGTTATCCAGACTCCCCGCACTTCTTTTTTTCCTGGTGTAGCGTTTGCGGTGACTGGAGTTGTTGGAGTTACTATTGCGTATAGGGAAATAGAGAGGAGAGCGATCGCTACTCCCACTACTAGCCATATTTTTAATCGTTTTAATTTCTCAGGACTTACGCAAAAAATGAAATTACACACCATCTGTAGGGGCGAATGGCATTCGCCCTCCCTATATGTAGAGTCTCCGCGTAAGTCCTGTTTATGATTATTTTTATTAGTCATTTGAATAATGTCACTCTGTTCGGGAACAGTTCCATCAATTTTTACCAATTTTCTGCTCCCACTGATTCTCCCCAATCCAATTGATCATGCTGCATATCTGGAGTAGCATCTTTGAGTAGCTCGTCAAGACTGTATTTAGGTTTTATAGGGGAGAGAATAATTTTATTGCCATGAGTAGAAATAGAAACTATCGTTCCTTCTATTAAGCCGATCTCTTGGGCGATCGCTTGTGGAAATCTCACTCCAAGGGAATTATCCCACATACTCACTTTTTGAGTGACCATAATTGAGAAATTACATGAACGTTTATACACCAAATATATTTTTTTAACACAAATTCAGGTTCAGATTCAACATTAATTATTCTAAACTTCACTAACATAAAACTTGACAAAACAGAGAAATTATATACTTGTCATTTTATAGATATTTCGGGAGAATATAATGTATAGGACTTACGCAAAGAAACCCGGTTTCTACGATAAATTGTTGTTTTTGACAATAAACATCTACGAGAAACCGGGTTTCTGGGTTCGCATGGCTTTAGTCCTGATGTATTTAAAAATAGGCTTTTCTCCCCCTCCCATCTCCCTATATCCCCAGTAAGACTTCCTGATATAAAGCTATTGACAGAGATCAAAAAAACGGTTTATTATTCAGGGTACTAAAAGAGTATTAGCGTGTCTAGCTTGAAAATGTGGGTTAAAAAACCTAACCCCCAACCCCCTTCCCTGCAAGGGAAGGGGGGGATTTCTCCCCTCTCCTTGCAGGAGAGGGGTTGGGGGAGAGGTCTTCGTGTGTTGCTCGCTCCTAACTCACCATTTTAAGCTTGACACGCCAGTACGAGCGTGTCTAGCTTGAAAATGTGGGTTAAAAAACCTAACCCCCCTACCCCCCTTTCAAAGCTATCCCTGATCAGGAACTCCTGAAAACCTTGTGGGGAGGGTGGGGAAGATGGGGAGGAAGAATCTTCAAAAAAACGTATTTTTCAATACACTTTTCTGATGAAAAAGCCTCTCAAACGACTTATACATAACTTCTGACTAATGCCCAAGTCTTATGTTAAGAAATATGTTCAGGACTTACGCAGAACCACTATATATAGTTAGGGCGAATGCCATTCGCCCCTACAGGTGGTGTATAATTTCGTATTTTGCGTAAGTCCTGATGTTTATAAAGCATAGCTTTGAAAGGGGGGATAGGGAAGCGGGGTTTCAAAGCCTCTCTCCTCCCAGGAGAGAGGTTTGGAGAGAGGTCTTCGCTCGTTGCTCGCTCAAACACCCACAATTTTAGTCTAGACACGCAAACCCCTATACTATGATGTGTTTTATTTGATTATTTCAGATATCTCCATTACTGTTATTCCCTTTGCCTAACTCCTGTTAGAGAAATTGTCTGACATCTCAGAACTGCAAAAATAAAAACGAATAATTTGACTATGCTACTACAACAAGAAAAGCTGGCTCATATCAACACTATTGCCCATGAAGGCAAAGTGGTTGTTGTGGGAACCGATACTAACGGCAAGATATTCTATAGTTTCTAAATATATAGAAAAATATTCTAATATTCAGTTCAGACCAAATTAATTAATCTTGGATGAACTACAACACCCTCTATCCCATTGCTAATAGCGTTTGGGACTACTTTACGATCTGCCGA
>NZ_JAAHHT010000249.1 GCF_010672085.1 Okeania sp. SIO3I5 | reverse complement strand
TTTTCAATTCTATTCAAGAATATAAGTTAAATCCTGAAAAATTTTTGGGCAGACCAAAACTGCCAAAATATAAAGATAAAGAGGGAAGGCATTTAGTAATTTATACAGCTCAAGCGGTAAGTAAAACCAGCTTAAAAATGGGCAAAATAAAATTATCAGGATTAAATTTTTCTTTGCCAACTAAGGTGAAACAAGAAAACTTAAATCAGGTAAGAATAGTCCCCAAATCAGATTGTTATGTAATTGAGGTGATTTATGAAGAAAAAGAATTAAAAACAGAAGAAACCACAGAGAAAATAGCTGCCATAGATTTAGGAGTCAATAATTTAATAGGGTTAACATCAAATCAGCTAGGATTTAGACCTATTCTGGTGAACGGACGACCATTAAAAAGCCTAAATCAATTCTATAATCAAAAAAAAGCGAGTCTACAAAAACAATTACCATCGGGAAAATATTGGTCAAATCGTTTGTCAAGATTAACGAGAAAAAGGCAACAAAAAATCAATGATTACTATCATCAAGTGAGTAATTATTTAGTCAAGACATTGTTAGATTTGAGCATAGATACTTTGGTAATAGGGAAAAATAAAAACTGGAAAAATCAAGTCAATTTAGGAAAAATAAACAACCAAAATTTCACGAGTATTCCTCATAATAATTTAATAGAAAAAATCAGTTATAAATGTAAATTGAAAGGAATAAAGGTAGTAGAAAGGGAAGAATCCTATACCAGTATAGCCAGTTTTTTGGATTCAGATGAAATACCAATTTATGCAGAAGAAATAGAGGGGGCAGAAATCAAATTCAGTGGAGTGAGATTAAAACGAGGTTTATATCGTAGCAAGTCAGGAAAAATAATTAACGCTGATGTGAATGCTAGTTATAATATCTTAAGAAAAGCATTCCCTAAAGCATTTGCTGAGGGGATAGAGAGGTGCGTAGTTCACCCACGGTTGGTAACACCAACGAAACAAAAAATGAAGGGGAGTGCCTGAAATGGACTCCAAGTCAATGTGATATTTGACTATATTTTTTGCAACTATTATTGTAAAATCTCAACTAATATTCTCTCATGCTTATAGCTATAAACTTAGCTAGCAAGTATACCAAACTACCTCAAAAAATTCATACTGTTATTATAAATAAAAAGTTAGTAGTCCAGTTAAATCTTGGAAAAAAAAATATTTATTGGTGGATGCAAATTAATTGAGCTAGGCCCCAAAAAACAAAAATAGGAAAATGTTAATAAATACCTATATTCTAATTATCAAAAAATCCCAACCCCAAGCTATCAGGTAGAAAAAAATGAGCAAAGTTCTAGTTGTAGAAGATAGCGTTACCCAAAGAGAGATGATATCACAGCTCCTCAAAAATAGTGGATTAGCAGTTACTGTTGCTAATGATGGAGTAGAAGCTTTGGGGCGACTAAAAAATACTAAACCCGATATAGTGGTATTAGATATTGTCATGCCAAGAATGAACGGTTATGAGGTATGTAGGAGGATAAAATCCGATCCTAATACTAAGGATATTCCAGTAGTTATGTGTTCTTCAAAGGGAGAAGAATTTGACCGCTACTGGGGTTTAAAGCAAGGTGCAGATGCTTACATTGCTAAACCATTCCAGCCTACAGAACTTGTAGGAACAGTTAAACAATTGTTAAGACGGTAAGTAGAAAAACCTATGGTAGGTAATCAAGAGTTTTTACCAGGTCAAGGTACAGGAGGAATTCAGGAATTAGAAAATCCTGAAGGTGAACTTCATCTTCGCTTTTATTTACCTTCGGGCAATGAGTTTGCTTTATTAGCAACAGATATTCGAGAGGTGATTTATCAATCTCCAGAAAGTATTACAGCTATTCCTAATGTCTCTCCCTTACTTTTAGGTACGATAAATGTAAGAGGCAGGGTGATTTGGGTAGCCGATCTGGCTCAATTTCTTGGAGAAAAAGTCCCCTTCAATACCGATAAATCTGAGATTAGAATAATTGCAGTAGAAGATCAAGACACTATATTAGGACTAGCTGTTGACAGGATTGTTGGAATGGAGTGGCTTGATGAAAAGAAGATGAAAATGTCCACTGATGTGGCAGATGGTATGGCTCCCTTCTTACGAGGAGAGTGGGTTTTTGGTGAGAAGGGAGAACAGGTTCTCAGGCTATTGGATCAAGAAGCAATTATTCGCTCGGCTCGATGGGCAGCGTAAAAGGGACTAAGTATGCTTAGTCCGTACAGTTGATAAGTCAAAATAATTGTTTGATTCAGTTATTTATATATTAAGATTTCTGAGTGAGGCTGATTCCCAATTCCTAATTCCGTCAATGATAAAATTCAAAAAACAAAAATAAATAACATTATTATCTTGAGAGAGGGACAGCAAATGACATCATCCAGCACAGACTTTTTACAAGATTATCAAAAGGTAGAAGATGCCTACAGTCAGGGCAACTATGAAGAAGCAGCAGCTTTGGTTTATAACTTAATTCAGGATTATCCAGAAGACCCTAGTTCTCGTCTCCTTTGTGGTCATATATATTGCTATGGACTCCATCAGTATGATGTGGCAAAAGAACAATACCAGTTAGTTTTAGACCTAAGTGATGATCGAGAATTGATTAACTATGCTCAACAAGGTATAAGTGATAGTGAGCAATTTATGACAGATTATCCAGCTACCTATAGTGAGTCTGAAGAAATGCTGGAAGATATTAACTTTGATGACTATCAACAAGAAGATTCGATAGTTGGACAAGTTTCTAATGATTTAGAAGCGATCGCCAATCAAAATGATTTACAGCTAGATACCAAAGACTTAGAAAATATTACAGATTCAGATTTACTTCCAGATGAGAATAGTCTAGAGCTAGATGCCAAAGACTTAGAAAATATTACAGACTCAGATTTACTTCCAGATGAGAATAGTCTAGAGCTAGATGCCAAAGATTTAGAAAGTATTACAGATTCAGATTTACTTCTAGATGAGAATAGTCTAGAGCTAGATGCCAAAGATTTAGAAAGTATTACAGACTCAGAATTACTTCTAGATGAAAATAGTCTAGAATTAGCAGCAGAGAACTCGGCAGAAAAGTTTGATTTTAATAAATTAGAGTTAGAAAATCTAGATGATTTAGAATTCACAGAGCGAGATAATAATCCTTTTGCAACGAATGGTAGTTCCAATAATCATAAAGATGAAGATTTAGGGGATTTAGGGGATTCAGGGGATTTAGAATATTTGCCAGAATTGACTCAATTTGGAGATGATTTGCCTACAGATGACCAAGAATTAATTCATAAATCCCTAACGGAAAATGGTAAAGTATACCCAGATAGAACAGATAAAAAATTAGAAGATGATGTAGTTTTAAATGGGAAAAATAGTGAAATTCTAGAACAAATATCTGATTTTAGTTTAACTACAGACCTGGATGAAATCTGGAAAAAGGAACAAGAAAAATTATTGCAAGAAGAAGAAATATCGGAAGGTCAGACAGTAGAATATAAAGATCTAAAAAACAACAAAAGTAATATCAAAAATTTAGGCAAAGATTCTCCAATAGAAGAGTTAGACTTAGAGGCACTAAACGAAGATTTTGAGAATGTAATAGATGAAATTCTAGATAGTTCTGGGGAAATGATTGTTGGGGAAACAAATAATATAATGGAAAATAGTAGACCTGACCGATATCAAGAGTCAGAAATAAAAAATCAACATCTTAATGGTAATTTTTCAGATATAGATGAAGCTACTTTATTGATGGAAAATAAAAATAGCTTTAAGTGGGAAGAAACAGAAAATGGAATAGGTGAATTAGGGGATGAACTGGATAGTTTTGAGATGAATGAATTTGATGAAGAAGCATTCAGTCAAGCATTCCATCTAGATGAAGAAGAAAATATAGAAGATAAAAAAGCAAATGATTTTCTAGAAGATGATGAATTTGGTAAATTTGAGGACGACTATGGTTCCCTGACTGAAGAAATAGAAATGGCAACTGATATGACGACTCCTGAAATGGGGGCAGTTGCATCAAGTTTAGAAACAATGGACACAGGAATGGTTGTAGGAGCGACAACAGGAGCATTATTTGATAGTAGAACCGATCCTAGTGCGATTGATAATGAAGAAGCTATACCAATAGATCATCAACTGCCAACATTTAGCAAAGTCAAAGGAGAAGCAATAGATACAACTGTAATGGTTGAACAAGGTGGGTTAGCATTTTGGGAAAATGCTTCCCTACCTACTAAACAACTATACACAGCTATAGGAACAGGATTAGCATCATTAATAGCAGTAGCTTTTGTAAGTAATGTAGTTTCCTACAGAGCGCTACAACAACAAAAAACAGAAGTAATTTCTGATTTGCGTACCACTGGTTGGATAATGACAGGGATAGCAGGAGTAAGTAGTTTTTTAACTGCTTATGGTCTTAACAAGATCACTACAAAGCAAATAGAAAGAGCAAATGAAGATTTAAATGCTCAATTCGATATTATCTCTGATGGAAACTTAAAAGCTAGAACAACAGTTTATTCGGAAGATGAATTTGGTAAACTTTCTGCTAAGTTTAACTACATGGCTAAAGTTATTCAAGCAACCTACACTGATGCTCAGAGGAAAGCAGAAGAAAATGAGCAGGCAAAAGAAGACTTGCAACGACAAGTAATTCGTTTACTGGATGATGTAGAAGGAGCAGCTCGTGGAGATTTAACTGTTAGTGCAGAAGTAACAGCAGATGTTTTGGGTGCAGTAGCAGATTCGTTTAACTTGACAATTCAAAATTTGCGGGAAATTGTGAACCAGGTTAAAGAAGCTGCTCAAAAGGTGAGTCGCGGTTCGATGGATAGTGCTACATTTGCTCAGGGTTTATCTACGGATGCTTTGCGACAAGCAGAAGAGTTGGCAGCAACTCTACAGTCTGTGCAAGTGATGACTGATGCTATTAAAAGGGTGGCTGTAAATGCCAGGGAAACTGAACAAGTGGCGGGGGAAGCAGCAGCTTTGGCATTGAAAGGAGGGGAAACAGTAGATCGTACTGTAGCTGGTATTCTCCAAATTAGGGAAGGTGTGGCAGATGCAACTCGAAGAGTGAAGCGTTTATCAGAATTTACTCAGGAAATTTCTAAGATTGTAGGTTCGATTTCTAGTATTGCTTCTCGCACAAACTTATTGGCATTGAATGCTAGTATTGAAGCAGCAAGAGCAGGAGAAGCGGGTAAAGGATTTGCGGTGGTGGCAGATGAAGTTCGACAGTTAGCGGATAAGTCAGCTAAGGAATCTAAGAATATTGAGCATACAGTGATGCAAATTCAAACGGAGACAAATGGAGTAATGAAGGGAATGGAAGATGCAACTCAGCACGTGATTAATGGAACATCGTTAGCAGAAGAGGCGAAGCAATCTCTGGAAGATATTGTGCAAGTTACAACAAGAATTGATGTATTAGTACGTTCTATTGCTGCAGATACGGTAGAACAAAATGAAGTAGCACAGTCAGTATCAAAAGTGATGCAGGCAGTAGAAATGACGGCTCAAGAAACTTCTCAAGAATCTCAGAGAGTTTATAGTTCGCTCCAGAATTTGGTGGGTGTTGCTCGCGATCTATTAACTTCAGTAGAGCGTTTCCGGGTAGATCCAACAGATCAATAAAGCGAAAATGGTGAGCAAGCGATCGGCAGTTTTTTTATAATCATGCTAAACATAGTCAATACACGTCTCCAAAAAAGAGGGAATTAGGGAACAGGGAATAGGGAGAAGTAATTGATAATTTCTGGATCAGAATTGATTTGATTTTTGATTTTCATGCATAAGTCTAATAGTAAAAAAATCCTGTTGACTTCAGAACTCTAATAAATATGCAAACAGAACAAAGACAAAAAATTATGGGCTATTTTATTGAGGAGGCAAAATATCACCTCAATACTATAGAGCAAGGATTATTGACATACTCCCGACATTGCCCTTCTATTCCCCCCTTTCAAAGGGGGGTTAGGGGGGATGGAAAAATAGGGATTCTTCAGTCTAGGAAACCCTGACCACTGCGCATGACAGAGGTGATGTCCTCCCCCTGTGTTCGTTGAACTTACGATTAATCACAACTATCGTAATAAAATACCTCCTATTTGTCAAGGGGAGCATAACGTTTAGCATGTGGAGGTATCTAAGCGTTGACCCTGTGGCTTTCCCATACGACGTTGCCCTCCCCCCCTTTCCCAGCTATCCCTTATAAGGAACTCTTGAAACCCTTGTGGGAGGGTGGGGAGGGTGGGGAGGATGGGGAGGAGGGGGAGGAGGGGGAGGAAGAATTCTGTCTACATTATTCATAAAAAAGTGTGTTTTTCAATACACTTTTCTCCTGAAAAAGCCGATTCAAGACTTAAACATAACTTGTCTATGTTGTCAAGTTTTATGTTAAGTAAAGATGTTTATAAAGCATAGCTTTCCCAGGGGGGTTAGGGGGAATGGACAACGCGGGACTTCCCGCCAGGGAAGTTAAATTTACAAGTTACTATAGAAGATCGAGAATTGTTAGGTGAATTGTTTAGAGCAGCTCATTCTGTTAAAGGAGGGACAGCTATGTTAGGAATTAATAGTGTGCGAGATATTGCTGATAGGTTAGAAGATGGTTTGAAAATTCTCCAAGAAACTTCAGTTAAAGTAGATAATAAATTAGAATCTTTATTTTTGATTGTTTTTGATGCTTTACAAGATTTCTTAGAAAAAATTTCAAGTTATGGTTTAACAAAAAAGGAAGAAAAAACTAAACTAGAAACATTGGAACGGACATTTAGGGAGTTAGAAGAACGCCTGGAGCGTCTAGTAGGGGAAAGTAGAGGAATATTGTCAGGAAAAATTCCAGAAGTAAGTAGTAAAAAACAATTTTTTTTGGGGTGGAAGTACCAGAAAAAATGCGAGAAATGTTACTTTTATTTAAGGAGCATGATGATCGAGAGACAAGAAAGAATCTGAGGGAAATAAGTGATTTTTTAGCAGACAGGAGCAGACAATATAATGTATCATTAAATTGGAGGGAATTAATAGATGTGGTTAAGCAAGCGATATGCAATAGAGAAAATACATACTATATTTTGGCTCATAATGTAATTAAAAATTTGAAACAAGCTCAAGAATTGATGATTGATAATTGAGAGCAAGAAATAGTAATAGATGAAAATTTAAAATCCTTAGCAAAGGATTTCATTAATGGATAATGGATAATGGATAATGGATAATTACCTCTCCCTAAAAGGAAGAGGATTGACGCGGTAGGGAAAAAAAATTTATTTTTTTTCCCTTTATTGGGGAGGCTTTAAACCTAAATTATTTAATTATTTAATTATTTAATTATTCGGTAAAAAAAATCAAGACAAATTATCA
The DNA here is from genome assembly GCF_010672085.1 of Okeania sp. SIO3I5. Lineage (GTDB taxonomy): Bacteria > Cyanobacteriota > Cyanobacteriia > Cyanobacteriales > Microcoleaceae > Trichodesmium. Next base: position 6,203 of record NZ_JAAHHT010000249.1, on the reverse strand, counting down.
AAAAATAGGTAAAATAGATATGTTAAATCAAAAAAATAATCAACTAAATGATGCTGATATTAACCGGGAAATAGACAGCAAAGGCTACACAATAATGAATAATGGAGACTCGATAGATGACTGGTTTAATAGCTTGGAAATTCCAGATGTAGATAATACGAATTACAACTTAATAGGAGAAAAAGCTAGAAAAGGTCCAGAAGTAGGAGCGTCAGAACTAAATAGTTTAGCGGATTTATTTGAAGGGGAGACACCAGATTTAGACTCTAGTTGGGAAGAAGAAGAAATACTAGATCAAGGTCAATTAGAAGCAGAGAATCTAAAAATATCTGTAATTGATAGTGATGATTCTAATGATTTATCTGACTTATTGTTTGATGTTAATGAGGTAGAAAAATCAGCAAAAATTAAAAACAAAAAAGAATGGGATTTGGTGAATCCAGTAGATGATGAATTATCAGATTTGTTTAATAAGACAGAAGAAAATCAGCTAGATAAATATAGTAAATATCAAATCCAAAATCCTAATTTAGAACAAGAAAAAAGCAGTGATCTAAATTATACAGAGGATTTATCTGACCTATTTGGTAAATTAGATAATGGAGGTTTTGCAGAGACAGAAGATGTCAATGAATCAGAAATTGATTTGCAGTTAGAAGATTTCCATTTAGAAATAGATTTAGAAGAAAATAGTTCTCAAGAAAAAATTAAATCATCTCCACAGGATCAACCAGAAAAATTTGAGTCAGATGAATTAGATTTGAGCGATTTATTATCAATTCAATATGTAAAAAAAGAGAACGAGAGCGATAAAAAAGCAGAAAAACCTGAACTAAATACAAACACTAAAAATGATTTAAGCTCCAAAGCAGCAAACTTGGAAGCGCTGTTTGAAGATTTAGAAACAGTTGATGAAGAAGCAGATTTAGAAGAAATTCCAGTAGAATCAGAAAACTTGGCGTCTAGTTTTGCTGAACTATTTGATGGGGAAGATTTGGACTCGTCAAATTCACAAGAGGTAATCAATGTAGATGGGTTAGACTACCAGGATTTGACACAAAATAATAATGATGATTTGAATAGTTTATTTGACATAGACGATCAAAGTCTATACTCTTCTAACCTAGACTCCAATGAGTTACTAGAAAACACCTCTGAGAACAACGATCCGACTCAAGAAAATCAGGAACTTTCGGCAGATTTAGAAGAGTTGTTGACTACAGCAGAAGAGTCAAAGGTTAACAATGGAGTTAATAAAGCTACAGATGAAACAATAGATTTAGATAAGTTGCTGGATGTAGGAAGTGAAAAAATTCCTGAAGATACAGACAAAAATCAACAATTAATAGATCACAATCAGACAAAATTGGATGATTATGAATTTATTGCATTAGAAGCAATATTGAATGGAGAAAAATCAGAAAATCACAATGTTTTTGTACAACTAGAAAAACTATTAAATGGTATAGAGATAGAATCAGAACCTCAAGTAAATACAGTAATTGCAGACAAAACTACTACAGAGGAATTATCAGCAAGTACAACAAATAACTCACAAGCAGCAAAAGATCCATTTAGTGACTTAGATAAATTATTAGAAAATACTGAACTGGAGACTTCTAAATCTGCAATTTCTAATGCTAATCCTCCTCGCAGAGGTAAACGTCCTCCAGAACAAACAATTAAAGTACCTGCAAAGCAACTAGATAATCTCAGTAACTTGGTAGGAGAATTGGTAGTTAATCGTAACAGTTTAGAACAAGGACAGGAACGAATGCGTCAGTTCCTAGATAATCTACTCCATCAGGTAATGCTACTAAGTGATGCTGGACAAAGAATGCACGACTTATACGAAAAAACGCTTCTAGAAAGAGCAATTTGGGATAGTCGTCACGGAAATAATTCTACAAAGACTCCTCATCTAGAAGATACAGCAGATGAATCTAATACAGGAAAAAGAACGTTTGATGACTCTCTGGATCTCGATCGCGTAGAAAACTTCACTCCTTTCCATTTATTAGCTCAGGAAACAATTGAATATATTGTTCGAGTACGGGAGTCTGCTTCTGATATTGAATTCCTGGTTGATGATGCAGAACAAGTAACTCGTCAGTTACGACAGGTAACAACTCAACTGCAAGAAGGTTTCACTAGATCGAGGATGATACCTTTTTCTCAAACGGTACAATTATTACCTCGTGCTGTGCGAGACATTTCAATGGAGTGTGGTAAAGAGGTGGAACTTCAGGTAGAAGGGAAAGAAACTTTAATTGACAAAATGATTCAGGATAAGCTTTCTGATCCGATGAAGCACTTAATGAATAATGCTATAACTCATGGAGTTGAAACACCTCAAGAACGTCTAAGTGCGGGTAAGTCTCGTAAAGGTAAGATTACAATTCGTGCTTTTCACCAAGGTAATCAAACGGTGATTTCGGTAGGAGACGATGGGGCGGGAATAAATCCAGAAAAAGTGAAGAATAAAGCAGTGAAAAAATGTGTGATTACTGAAAAAGAAGCTCAAGGAATGTCGGATCTCGATGTTTATGATTTATTGTTTCATCCTGGTTTTAGTACCAAAGATCGAGCTGATAATTTTTCAGGTCGCGGGGTGGGGTTAGATGTGGTTAAGACTAATTTGACTGAGATTCGAGGTACTATTACTATTGATTCGAGTATTGGCAAGGGTACAACATTTACAATTCGCTTACCACTGACTTTGAGTATCTCGAAAGCATTGTGTTGTATTAGCGATCGCTCCTGGATTGCTTTTCCTATGGATGGGGTGGAAGATATGGTGAAAGTTTCTAAGGATGACGTGAAAATAGGAGAAGATGGGCAGAACTATATAGAATGGCGTGGTGCAAAGTTGCCTTTCCGTCACCTACGAGAGTTACTGGTTTATAATCGTCATCTTCGCCGCAGTAATGTGTATGGTATGAATGCTGAGGAGGATATGATTTCAATTGTGGTTTTGCGCTCTGCTTCTGCTGGTATATTTTTGGCGGTGCAAGTCGATCAGGTTTTGGAACAACAGAAAGAAATTGTAATTAAACAGTTAGAGGGTCCGGTGCCTAAACCTGTAGGTATTGCGGGTGCAACTGTTTTAGGGGATGGTAAAATTGTAGCGATCGCTGATGTAATTGAGCTAATTAACCTGGCAACTGGAAGACAACGGCGAGATGAAGGTAATATTTGGTCGCCTAGCGGTGGAGAGAGTGGAGCTTTACCTACAGATCATCAGAGTGAGTTAACAGTATTAATTGTGGATGACTCAATTACAGTGCGTGAGTTGTTATCAATGACATTTAGTAAAGCTGGTTATCGAGTTGAACAAGCAAGAGATGGTAAGGATGCTTGGGAAAAACTCCGTGCTGGTTTACCTTGTGATTTGGTGTTCTGTGATATTGAAATGCCTCGGATGGATGGTTTTGAATTATTATCTCGGATGCAGAAAGATGCTAATTTGCAGTTGTTACCTGTGGCAATGTTAACGTCTCGCGGTGCTAAAAAACATATGGAAATGGCGTTTGAGTTAGGAGCTAAGGGTTATTTTACCAAACCATATATAGAGGATAAGTTGTTAGAAGGGGCGGTTGGTATACTTGAAGGTAAAATTGTTGGAGATGTTATTAATGCTTAAAAATAGGGAGTAGGGAGTAGGGAGTAAGGAGTAGGGAGTAGGGGAGTAGGGTAGGGACGTTTTGCTGACGCTTTCGCTCCGCGTTAGCGGAGCGACATGCTTGCGCAGCATTCCGTAAGGAAAACGCATTAATGCTCAAGCAACGTCCGTACGGGAGAAAGATTGTTGTTAGATTTCGTCATACCTCTTAATCCGTATATCCGTGGCATAATCCGTGTGAGCACCTCAATCCAACCTACTGGACCGTTTCAGCTAAAACTGTGCATTAGATTTTAGGTTGTGGGAAGACAAGGAAGACAAGGAGGACAAGGAAGACAAGGTGGTAAGGGAGAAAAAAGCCTATTGCACCATTTAAGATGAAACAGTCCACTACACTTATTAGATGCGTCACTCTAGTAGGGAGTAGGGGGAAATAATTGAGGATTTCCGTGCGATAACTGATTTGATTTTTTGGTAGTGCTGTACAAGTAGTGATATCAAATCCGCTTGCCACACTGAGAATAAGTTTCTATTATCAGTATTGGCAAAAACTCCAAGTTTGGTAGGGGTTTGGTGACCAAACCCCTACAATGTTGAATTGTACCGATACTACCGGATTTGATATGATATCCTCAAAAAAGTAAATTAGTCAAGGGAAAACAATTTCTTTGAAACTAAGAATTAAGGTGATTTCTGTTCCCTGTTCCTAGTTCCCTACTTCTACCCTACAGCGGTTTTCATATGAATAAACCACAATGATACTTACTCTTCACTCTTCACTCCTAACTCCTGACTCCTAACTCCTAACTCCTGACTCCTGACTCCTGACTCCTAACAATGAATTTAGTGGTCTACTCAACTGAAAAGCGCTGTAAATCACTACATCTACAGAACTACCAAAAATCTACCCTTCTGAATATCCCTATTTACTTTCAGGATTTTACTTGACAAAAACTACCTTAATCAGAGATAATAATAGATTGTGTGTCTAAATCCTGCTCGGACCAGGTTCAGGCATATTAAAAGCTGGTAAAGCAAGAAAGGCATTTGCCTATCTTAAGTAACTAAATTACCATTCTAAGGTATTAGTGTAAGAACCAGCTACCTGTACGGCAACCCTATCAACACAAAGTAATGACTTACGCAATTATTGAAACAGGTGGAAAACAACTAAGAGTAGAAACTGGTCGCTTTTATGATATCGACCTTCTATCAGCATCAGAGGGAGAGCAAATTTCTATTGATAATGTGCTTCTAGTTCAACATGACGGTGATGTTCATATTGGTCAACCCCTTGTAGAAGGTGCTCTTGTAGAAGGTACCGTTATGAAACATTTGCGGGGCAAAAAAATTATTGTCTACAAGATGCGACCTAAAAAGAAGACCCGTAAAAAAAGGGGACATCGCCAAGAACTTACCCGCTTAATGATTGATTCTATAAGTCTAAATGGCACAGTATTAGCATCGGAAGAAAAATCTCCAGCAGAAGAACCTCAAACTTCTGCAGAAATAACTGAGACAGTTACTGAGACTATAACTGAACCTGAAGAAGTTGTAGAAACTGTTGATACTCAAGCTCCAGAGACTACAGCAGAAGTTGTAGAAACTGTTGAAACTCAAGCTCCAGAAACTACAGCAGAAGTTGAAACTGAATCTGAAGAAAAACCTGAAAATCAGGCAGAATAGTTATAATATTCGGCATTGCTGAAATAAGGTATGAAATTTGTGAGTGAGTAAAATTGACAGTAACTAAAAAAGCTGTTTTGACTACTGACTACGAAAAATCATACTATCTATTTTCAGCAGCATCTAGTATTCAATATAGATAGTAAAATTCGGAGGAAATTATGGCTCATAAAAAAGGTACTGGTAGTACCCGTAATGGTCGGGACTCTAATGCTCAAAGATTAGGTGTTAAACGCTACGGCGGTCAAGTTGTCAAAGCAGGTGTGCGACTCGTTGGCCATTAAACCAGTAAAACTGGGTATAAATGGCCGTCCCAAGTCAATACATGGGGGTAACCTCGACTTGTGGATAACTCTTACCTCCTTCGTGGTGAAATTCCACCGCCCCGTTGTTTGGGTAGAAAGCATAGGCCACAGGGTAGCGACTGAACATCAATCCCTGAAGCTGGTCTAAAAGCGGAAAAATACCAGTTACCAGGAACGATACCGCGAGCAAAGGCTGACAAGTGGACAAACAGGAAGGTAATCAAACTCTCGTAATGACAAACCATCCCAAAGGTAGCTATGGGGTGTAGGACGAAAGTCAGAGGGTCTTTGGATAATCTCATATCTGCGAGGTTATCAACAACCATACCGAACTCTCCGGGAGATTTTACCCCACTAAATTAGCCGCAAAAAGGAATAAGGGAACGAGGAAACCTCTCTAAGACACCTAAGAATATAGGTCGAAATCTTAGGAAGCCATTCAAGGTCAATCTACACAACGGATGTAGGTCTTAGGGAGAGTAGGATTGGGTAAGAAGCATACTAATTAATAATTAATAATTAATAATTAATAATTAAGAGCGGACGAATAAGAGTAAATATTCAGTATCTGAATTGCTTAGTTTTCCCTA
>NZ_JAAHHT010000248.1 GCF_010672085.1 Okeania sp. SIO3I5 | reverse complement strand
AGTTTTAAGCTATAAAGAAGAGAAAGTTTTTTGATCACTAATTATCAGAACATGATATTACGCAAACTCCTAGATAATACGCTATCTGTAGAGGGTGAATGCCATTCGCCCCTACTAGATATGGCGATTCTGCGTAAGTCCTGACAAGATTCGATCTACCCACACTCCCCACACCTCCGACACCTTCCCACACTCCCCACGCTCCCCACACTAAAACCTACTTCCGCGCGATCGCATAATAACGCCAAGGAGCAGGATAACCTTCAACAGTCAATGACAGATCGTGAGGATGAAGAAATTCTGACAAACTATCAATATTTGCCCAAGTAGTGCGTCGTTGTTCTTCAACGGATAAAGGTGCAGCAAAAAAACAATTAATATCGCTAAACCCCGCTCTCCCGATCCAGTTTTCCAAGCAAGACTGAGTGGGAAGAAACCAAATACCCCGTGCTTGAGCGTAACGTTTTTGGGGAGTGAGCGCCACTGGTAAGTTTCCAGGAATACCTTGACAGTCAATAATAATTTCACCTTTGGGTGCTAACGCTTCTCGCATCTTGCGTAATAAACCAATGGGATCGGTGTGATGATAGAGGATACCCAGGCAAAAAATGGTGTCAAAAAATTGGGGGTAGTAGTGAATATGTTCGACTCCTAAAAGTTCAAATGCCAGCATTTTTTGTTTGACGATATTTTGGATAAGTTGAAAATTCCAGAAATGTTTGGTGTAGGGTTCAAAACCGATGACTAATTCTGGTTGTTGAACTGCCATCCGAAACATAAAATAACCGTTGTGGCAACCAATGTCGGCAACTTTGCGATTTTTCAGAGAACTAATATGTGGCAAAATACGTTGCCATTTCCAATCGGAACGCCATTCAGCATCGATGGTTACACCGAATAGTTCAAAAGGACCTTTTTTCCAAGGGCAAAATGTTTGCAAGGAGTTGTGAAACCGTTCTTTTTGCTCTGGGGAAAGTTCGTCAGGGCAACCGACTTTGATGACTGCACTGGAAAAGTCGAAAAAGTCGCTTTGAATATCTGCTATTGTTTGTATTGCTTCGTAATATTTTTGATTAGGGAGTTCAAATAATTTTGTTTGTCTTTCTTGACGGGTTTGTAATATTGCTTCTGTGTTGATAGGAGTGTCGTATTTATATAAATAATCTGGGGAAATATAGCTGATATTTTTGTCAAACATAAATAGCTTCCTTAGTTGCTTTCTTCTGAAGGTAAGGCAGAAGGCAGTAGGGTTAGAAGGATTTGAATAAACTAGCTCCTCTTCCCTCCTGACTCCTGAATTGTGAATTCTGAATTCTCAATTCTGACTCCTGACTCCTCCATTTTTATTTATAACTTAGGACTTACGCAAAGAAACCCGGTTTCTATGATAAATCGTTGTTTTGCAATAAATGTCTACGAAAAACCGGGTTTCTGGGTTCACATGGCCTTAGTGCTGTAACCATTCAACCGGACATGATATACAGCGGTTTTCATTTCAGTAAACCACAGTAGGGACTTTCCATGGAATGTCCCTACTAGGTTTGAAATGTGAATATGTGGTTCATCAATCTGAAAAGCGCTGTAAGTCCTGATTATGTCTGTTTTGTGCTTGTCTCAGTTTCAATTAACTGCAAAAATTCTGCAATTTGTTGACTAGATTTGAGGTGATAAACACACTTACTGTTTTGAACTTGCTCAATATAATCTCGATATTTTGGAGTCAGATATTTGTGGCATAACCATAGATTACGGTAGCTATTGATGGAACTCTTCAATAGTGGACTACGTTCCGGCCACCCATCGGGTGGGATCAAAAAAACCGTTAAAAACCGTTTTGTCACCCACCAAAAGTGAAGAGACAAAGGTAGATCGATGTAAATCAGGGTATCTGCTGCGTTTAACCTTTGCCAGAGCGTTTCCATGGAACCGAATCCGTCAATCACCCATTGATCATTTGCTAAGATTTCGTCGTGAGTACACTTATATTCGCGATCGGGAACTTCTGTACCTCCTGAGCAATATTTGATTTTGTCTAAGACATAAAGGGGGAGATTAGTGATTGCTGCTAATTTCTTGCTCAGGGTTGATTTGCCACCACCTGCATTACCAAATACGGCTACTTTTTTCATAAATTTTCTCGTAAGTCCTAAGAAATTAAAATTAAATAATAAACAGAAAATTATGATAGATCAACACCATGCTATAGTACAATATATATAAAACAATTAGAAAATTTTTAGCAATGATGAAATTATTTACTGTTGGTCATTCCAATCATTCTATCGAATTTTTTTTAAGTCTCTTACAAAAACACCAAGTCACAACTCTGGCAGATGTTCGTTCCTATCCTTATAGTAAGTATTCACCTCATTTTAGTCAAAAAAATCTTCAGCAATATCTACAAGAAACTAATATTTCATACATTTTTTTAGGCAAAGAATTAGGTGCTAAAACTAATGATTTAAGTTGTTATATTAATGGCAAAGCTTTATACGAATTAATTGCTAAGACAGAAGAATTTCAAAAAGGTTTAGAAAGAGTTTATCAAAGTTTGGAAAATCATAATATTGCTTTGATGTGTTCTGAACAAGACCCCATTATTTGTCATCGTGCTATTTTAGTGAGCCGACATTTAAAAAATAAAGGTTTAGATATCGAGCATATTCTTAAAAGTGGTGATTTAGAGAATCATTCCGATTTGGAACAAAGACTACTAGAAATTCATAATCTTGTGGAAAAACCTCAATCATTTTTACAATTAAGTCTTTTTGATACTGAAAGTTTCAGTCAAAATGTTACTGAATCTACTCAAGATTCTGAATATACAAAACTTGAAAAAGCTTACAAAATTCAAGGGGATAAAATTGCTTATGTAAACAAAAAATAATATATAGCAGGGAATAGGGAATAGGGAATAGGGAATAGTTGGAAAAACGTTTCCTAGTCTAAGATTTATAATTAGTCTCTGTCCTAACTATCTCTTTCTTTGCTATAATACTTAATGTTATTAGTGGAGGATTAAATAAAATGGAAAAAACTATTGAACTTTTTACAATTGGATTTACAAAAAGAACCGCTCAAGACTTTTTTGAAAATCTCACAAAATCAAAAGTTAAATGTGTTATTGATGCAAGATTTAATAATGTTTCTCAACTTGCCGGATTTGCCAAAAGAAAAGATTTAGAATATTTTCTCAAGGTAATTTGCAATATTGAATATATTCATATTCTAGATTTAGCACCTACTAAAGAACTTTTAGATGATTATAAAAAAAAGAAAATTACTTGGGATACTTACGAAGAAATTTTTAATAATCTGATCAAAGAAAGAGAAATTGAAAAAAAAGTTTCACCTCAACTTTTAGACCGAGGTTGTTTACTTTGTAGTGAAGCTAAACCAGATTATTGTCATCGTCGTTTAGTCGCTGAATATCTTAATCAAGAATGGGGAAATATTAAAGTATGTCATCTTTAAAAAAAATAATTTGTTTGGCTAATTCCTACAAACAAAATGAGCGTTGTATAGCAGGAATTGATTTAGATACAGGAAAATGGGTTCGTCCAATATGCGATCGCCAATTTCCTGAAGATGGAAGAGTACCTTTAAGAATTAGATTGGTGGAAGGTGGAGAGCCAAAACCTCTTGATATTCTCGAAATTCCTCTTGATAATAAAGGAAATGATTTTGGTTTTGAAAGTGAAAACTTTTCTGTATTAAAAGGTAAATGGAAATGTTTAGGTAAAGCTAAAGTTGAAGATATATTTCCATACTGTAATAATTCAGACTATATCTTACATAATTCTCGTAAATATATTTATCCTTCTTATCTAAAAAGAGTTCCCTTTGATCGACGTCGAACAATTGAAATTGTTAAAGTTAAGAAGCAAAATTTTTCTTTTGTTCAAGACAAAAGAGGAAAATTTCGAGGTAGTATCAAAAGTAATCATGGTTATTTGCTTTTAAATAATGCAAAAATTACCGATCCAGAGTTTATGAAAAACTTAGAAAATGGATATTCTCCAACTGCAAATAATTTTTTGGTTACTGTTAGTCTGAGTATGCCTTATGCTCCTGAAGATTGGGAAGGTGAAGCACCTTGTTGGAAGTTAATAGCAAATATTATTGAATTTGATTAGCTGAAAAATTAAGGATTGAAAATTATATTATGTCCGGAGAATTAGCGAGCGACAAACTTGCTCTTTTTTATACCTTAAAACTTCCTCCTCTTCTCTCCTAATTTTGTAGGGACGTTGCATAACAAAAATGCTTTTTCCTAAGGTCATGCTCTGCAAACATGTTGGGCAGCAAAACGTCCCTAAAACCTAAAAGGGCGTAATTTTTAATGCTTACATTAATTGTTAGCATAACGAGTAAATTGCCGTTTAAAAGGAGAATGAAAACCAATGACAATATCGGCAGCAGGTACACCCATATCTTCTAACCTTTGAGCAACAGACTCTTCCGTACCATTATATTGAATCCAAATTTTGCCATCAATAATATCAAAGTGCATCACAGCACCAAATACTCGTTTATCTCCTCGCCAACCAACATAAGCTAATTGATAATGATCGCGTTCTGTATCAAATATTAGTTCATCTTTGACTGTATCATTAGTATTAGCTATTTCCGCATGGGAACTCAAAATTTCCCGAACAAATTGTCGATATTTTTCTAATTTATCCATTCAGAAATCACCTCCAATTTAGGATTATAAATAATTAGTTTAACTTGATAACGTTTCAGAGAACGTTGAATAAAAGGAAGCTGAAAAAAATTTTGATAATCTTCCACAGGAATAGCTAAATAAACAATTCTTTCTGGTTCTTGTTCTTCAAGTGCTTGGCAATAATTAAGATATTGACCTAAAGCAGTATGAAATGAGCTAATATCTGAATCTGCAATAAAGCTTTTAATTTCTAAAGCAATTTTTTCAGAACCTTTTTCTGCTGCAATAGCATTTTCTGCCGCTAAATTAATGTGTAATTTGACAGCTTCACTAATCCGAATTGTAAAAGGATCGTGGGTAATATTCCATCCATCTTTGATTAGAGCATTTTTAACCTGTTGATGGAAAATGTCTTTTGCCATTGTTGGTAATTTTTATTATAAACATAATTTTCTCTAGATTATGACATACACACAGGCACTATATATAGAGTCTTTGCCTAAGTTCTATTGTACTAAAATTCGGTGGAAGTCTAATTGCAATTAGACAATTTCAATGTCCTCGCTATATTTGCGTAGTCTAAGTTTCAATGAACTGCAAAAAATCTGCAATTTGTTGACTAGATTTGAGGTGATAAACACACTTACTGTTTTGAACTTGCTCAATATAATCTCGATATTTTGGAGTCAGATACTTGTGGCATAACCAGAGAGTACGATAGCTATTCATGGAACTCTTCAATAGTGGACTACGTTCCGGCCACCCATCGGGTGGGATCAAAAAACCCGTTAAAAACCGTTTTGTTACCCACCAAAAGTGAAGAGACAAAGGTAGATCGATGTAAATCAGGGTATCTGCTGCGTTTAACCTTTGCCAGAGCGTTTCCATGGAACCAAATCCGTCAATTACCCATTGATCATTGGCTAAGATTTCGTCGTGAGTACGCTTATATTCCCTATCTGGAACTTCTGTACCTCCTGAACGATATTTGATTTTGTCTAAGACATAAAGGGGGAGGTTAGTTATTGCTGCTAATTTCTTGCTCAGGGTTGACTTACCACCACCTGCATTACCAAATACGGCTACTTTTTTCATAAAAATGCTGACAATAAAAAACTAGAATTTTTTAGGTTAGGTTTGCTTGGGTATTTTTTTAGTTCCTTTGATTACGGAGTGAATGGCGATCGCTCTTTTTGAGAGAGCTGGTACAATATGGTTTTTGGTAAGGCGATCGCTTTTTTTGTCATTGGCAGATTAGTACAAGCTGAAAACTTTTTGTAATCAGCTTTAACATGATTGTCTTTTGCCTTCTGGGTAATTTGAGGTAAGTTTAGTAGAACGGATAGTTCATTGATTTTTCTGACATTTGGCATTTAGTTCATCTTTGAACTCTGGATCGAATTTTGCTGATTGCCAGTTTTTAGCTTGGCATACTTGTTCGGACTTTAGTCCTTGGGCCCCTCTCAAGTCAGCATTACTCAGGTTAACTTTTATCAATTTATTTTGACTGCTGTCATATTTACTCAGTATTGCCCTACTCAGGTCAGCCCCACTCAGGTCAGCCCCACTCAGGTCAGCACCACTCAGGTCAGCCTCTATCAGGTAAACCTCTGTCCATTTATTCTTATTCTTGTCAGACTTGGAAGAGCCAGACTCTATCAGTTGAGCATTACTCAGGTTAGCTCCACTCAGGTTAGCTCCACTTAGGTTAACTCCTATCCATTTATTCTTACTGCTGTCATATTTACTCAGTATTGCCTCACTCAGGTCAGCATTACTCAGGTCAACTGCTTTAGGTTTTAAAGATATCCGGCGAACCCTATTCCCCTTAAAATCTTTTGAGTCAACCTCACTCAGGTCAACACCTCTCAGATCAGCCTTCTTTTTCTTAGCTTCCTGTAGCTGAACTATCGTTAACTTCGCCTCTTTAAAGACAACGCCTTCGAGGTCAACCTCACTGAGATCAACATATTTAAAGTCAACCCCTTCCAGCTTTGCTTTTTGCAACTCAGATCCCTTTAATTTTGCCCCTCTCAACTTCGCATTACTCAAGTCAGCCCCTCTCAAGTCAGCCCCTCTTAAATCGCTATTTCTCAAGTCAGCCTCACTCAAGTCCGCACTCCTCAAATCAGCATTTTTTAAATTGGCATTCCGTAGGTTAATACCCCTTAAATCTGCCCCTTCGGCCTGTAGCCACTCCAAACTGTTTCCTTCTTGAGCTAGTGTTTGCAATCCTAGATGAGTACCACCAAAAACTTTTTCTTGATCAGAGTTAATAATTTCCCAAGTGCGATACTGAGATTCATAGTCAACTTCAATTAATGTATTGATCAGAAGAAATAAAGCACCAATAATTGATAGTTTCTCTAACTTCTCCAAAATCGGAAAAATATCTAAGTGAGCAATAGAATAGTTAAGAGATTCGATCCAGCGTTCTATTTTGAGAAATTCCCAATCACGTAGCAAGAAAACCCTAAAGGAATTTCGAGATTCTTGGAAAAGGTGACTCTCATAGTATTTCTCAAACAGATGATTGTAAATATGAGGTGGAAGTTCTACATCCTTTGCTTTCTCAAAAAAATATTCATTCCAGGTTTCGCGATCGGCCATCCCTTTGAGTTGGTAGAGTTCCTCTAGAGTGCCATCTATCTTTTTCCATTGCTGTTCTGATACGTCAATATCAATTTCATTATCAGACATTCCTTGTATTTCTTCAATGGTTGTCGAGCTGCTAATTTTCCAATTGCAGATGTTGGCATTTGTCAGATCGGCTTGATTGAGATTCGCACCTTCTAAACAAGCACGCTCTAAAATAGCACTACACAATTTACTCCCTTGCAAATTAGCCTGGGATAAATTGGCATCAGTGAAATTAACCTCATTTAGTTGCGCTCCTGCCAAATTAGTCTGGGTTAGATCGGCATCTGTAAAGTCAGCTCCATCTAGGTTGGTATTACTCAAATCAACATACCGAAGATTAGCATTACGAAAGCTAGCTTGTTTCAAGTCTAATCCTGACAACTTCACCCGATACAGATTAAAAGAATCAAAGTTTTTTGAGTTTAATGTCATTTCTAATATCTCCGTTTACTATTTTATAATATCAAGTCTGGATCATCAGTTATTGTCAAGTCATTGGGAGTGGATTTGAGATGAAAGAGTTTTATCCCCCCAACCCCCCTTGGTAAGGGGGGCTTAAGAATTCTGAAAATAGTATTAGTTATTGTCAAGTCATTGCGACTGGAAGGGAGTGTAAGGAAGCAATCTCAGGGTTTTAGAGATTGCTTTCCTGACGGAATGCTCCGCAAACGCTATCGCTCGCAATCACAACTTTTTAAGGGGACTTGATATCATTCTTTACTTGAACAACCCAATTTCTGACTTTTGGGTATTTTAGATAGGTATTACCAGTGGCAACACACTCTAATCCTTTTACTTGAGTCCAGATTGTGTAGTTCAACTTCGCTCCACGAAAATTGACACTTGTCAATTCAGCACCGCTGAAGTCAGCTTCTGTTAAATTTGCTTCCCCAAAGTTGGTACTATTTATACATCTGAAGAAGACGGCTAAATCGCGAAATATAGAATATTGAGATTTAATTTTTTGAAGCTGAAAGGATGAATGTTTTGTCTCAGCAATCTTGTTTTTTGTGAATATTAATATTAGCCACGAAACAAAAGATAAAGCCAATATAACTAAAACGAAAACGAAAATAAACTCATAACCACCAGAGTCTAAAATAGAATAAAAATAAAGTTCGCCATCTTCAAGCAAATTTATGAAAAATATGAGAATATTTATTGAATTTACTACTAAATAGGAAGTAAATAAAACAAACAATGTAAACCATAAAAAAATTAAAAAATGGTAACTCCATTGCTTTTTAACTCTTTCTTTTAACAAATTCCTAAACTTGTGAATATCAAAAAATGAGACAGACAATAAAAATATTAGCCATATGCTCAGAGTAGGAACAAAAAATGATAACCAATAATTGTTATCCCTAAACCAATATAAGTCTGGAGGAGAAATAAATACGAACATAGAGATTAAACTTGTTGGTAAGACAAGGTTAATAAAATACCACCAACCTAGCCATTTTGCAGGTGATTTAGACTTCCAAGATAAATTGGCAAAATAGTAGATTAATAGAACCAATAATGACAACAAGCAAACTATTATAATGAACGTAATTTTTTCTATAACTGTTGTTGAATTTAAATCATCTAAGTAACTTAGAATATTTTCTTTGTAGCAATAATAGCAATAAAATAAAATTGAAGAAACCCAAAATATCAACTTTAGTATCCTTATTTTTTTAGCTTGTATAAGTTGCCAAAGCTTTACAATAACAATTAATTGTAAGGCAATTACAAGTATCAAAATAATCAAGTCATCAATATCTAAAATATCTACTAGAGAATATCTACTCCAACTATAGACAAATAATAAAGCAAGTCCAGAAAATCCTAGTCGGAAAAAAGCTTTGAAGATATTGCTATAAGTTTCTCTATTATTTGCATCAAATAGAGTTGAGTAGGCTGCAAGTGATAAAAATAGCAAAGATATAACTGGCAGATTAAATGTTATTGAGCTGAGGATTAATAACCAGTTGTTTTCATTCACTAGGTTTAGTGGGTCTAGTTGGCCTAGTGGCTTTAGTAAGTCCACTAGGTCGATAGGTGAAAATGAAATAACTACACAACCAACAAACAAAAAGCTTAAGATTATCAAAACAGGAAAATTCTGAAATAATTGTCCTAAACTTCTCCAAGATTTACTCATCGAAAAACGATAAATTGGGGAAAGTAGAGAAACTGCTAATCCCCAAAACAAAATATTTCCAAAGATTCCCGATAAAGGTTCATAGAACGTTTTCAGCCAAAAATCCAATATTCCCAATCCCCAAAAAACCAGAGCAATATTGCCCTGACTGTTAGACAAGTGGATTAAATAACCGACTGGTACAAGGATCGCTAATGAGAAAAAACTATTAGCATTTTCATTGATTATATCTATTTCACCTTCCCTAGAAAAAACTAATAAACCAATTACCCAAATAATCAGAGCTGTTGCAAAAAGCAAGAGGGCGAAAAACCAGGTATATGTTGTACGATCGTTTTCACTTCCAGCTTTAATATCATGTAATATAGCTTTTACCATCCTAGCTCTTCTAAAACTTGTTCCTTTTAGATCGCATCCGGTAAAATCAGCTCCTCTTAGGTTGCATCCGGTAAAGTTAGCTCCAGATAGATTATATCCAGCAAAAGATTGACCTCGCAAGTCCAAATTGCTAAAATTTCGTTCCCCTTTTTTATATTCTTCGATTATTTCCTCAACTGACTTTTTTTCTCGTTTCTTTTGTTTTGATAAATTGCCTTTTGTTTCAAGCATCTTCAACCTCAAAAAATCTATCAAACTATGATTTGGGGTTGCTGAATGAATTTATAATTTTGCCATACCCTGAATGAAGTTTATAGATTTCAAGCACCTATTATGATACCCATACATCAACAGCAACACCTATAATTCCAGCATATAACAATCCTAAATGATTTGTCAAAAAAAACTGTAGGGGTTTGGTCTCCAAACCCCCTTATATAAAACATTACAACCTATTTATAACTTGCTGATTCACTCTCAAGCGACACATCTAAAAATGGTGCGTTACGACGGATTGTTAAATGTCTTTTAAAGCTTATATTATAGCCGTCTAATGCACCATTATTGCTTAACTTATTGAGGTTTAAATTTCCTTAAACGTAAAGCATTTGTCACCACAGAAACGGAACTAAATGCCATCGCTCCACCTGCAATAATTGGATTCAATAACAAACCAATTAAAGGATACAAAATACCGGCAGCAATAGGAATGCCTAAAGTGTTATAAATAAAAGCAAAAAATAGATTTTGCCGAATATTGTTCATAGTCGCGCGACTCAGTTTAATTGCTGTAACAATACCAGTTAAATCTCCAGAAATTAATGTCAAATCACTAGCGGCGATCGCTACATCTGTTCCGGTACCAATAGCTATTCCGACATCTGCTTGCGCTAATGCTGGTGCATCATTAATTCCATCTCCAACCATCGCTACAATTTGATGATCATCTCTTCTTTTTTTCTTTTCTAATTGCAGACTTTTTACAGTTTCAACTTTTTGGTCTGGACGTACTTCAGCAAATATTTTACTAATGCCAACTTCGGCAGCGATCGCTTCTGCGGTTCGGCGATTATCTCCTGTTAACATTACAACTTCTATTCCCATTTTTTGTAATGTTCTAACTACATTTTTTGAGGATGGTTTTAAAGTATCAGCTATGCCAAATATTCCCTCAATTTGACCATCAATTGCTATCCAAGCAGTAGTCTTACCATCTGCTTCTAATTTATCTTGATAATTTAGCAAATTAGTAATCTCAATTCCTAATTCTTTCATCCAGCGAGAAGTACCAATTTGTACCAATTTATCAAATACAATTCCTTGCACTCCCATACCTGACATTGCCTCAAATTTTTCTGGTTCTGGTAAGGGAAATTCGACACCTTGACTTTGAGCATATTCGACAATTGCTGTAGCTAAAGGATGCTCAGATTTTCTCTCAACTGCTGCTGCTATTTCTAATAATTTTATTTCCTTTTCATTGGTAGTTCCTTCAACAGTTATGTAGTTAGTAACTGTAGGTTTACCTTGAGTCAGTGTGCCGGTTTTATCCAATATAATTGTCTGAATTTTATGAGCAACTTCTAGACTATCTGCACCTTTAATTAATATCCCATTTTCTGCGCCTTTTCCTGTTCCTACCATAACAGAAGTAGGAGTAGCTAATCCCAAAGCACAAGGACAAGCAATTATTAATACACTGACTGTTGTAATTAACGACATAGTTAAATTGCCAGTCACATAAATCCAAATTAGAAAAGTAGCGATCGCTATCCCCATTACAACAGGAACAAACCAAGAAATTACCATATCTGCTAATTTTTGAATCGGTGCTTTTGAAGCTTGTGCCTGTTGAACCAACTTAATTATTTGCGCTAATACTGTCTTTTTTCCGACTCTAGCAGCCTCAAATTTAAAACTACCAGTTTTATTAATTGTTGCTCCAATAACTTCATCTCCAGGTTCTTTTTCTACAGGTACACTTTCACCAGTCACCATCGATTCATCCACTGTAGAAAAACCTGATTTTATTTCCCCATCAACTGGAATTTTTTCCCCAGGACGAACAACAATTAAATCGCCAACTTTGACTTGTTCAATCAAAATATCTACTTCTTTTCCATCTCGAATAACTCTCGCAGTTTTTGCCTGTAAACCCATCAATTTTTGAATAGCTGCGGAGGTTTGTTTGCGGGCACGATATTCAAGAAATCGACCTAATAAAATGAGAGTAATAATAGTAGCTGCTGCTTCATAATAAACATCAGGATGTAATCCTTGTTTAGTAAAAAAATCTGGAAAAAATGTAGGAAATAGAGAATACAAATAAGCTGCTCCAGTACCTAAAGCAACTAAAGTATTCATATCTGCCGAATGATTTTTTAATCCTTTAGCAGCACCAACAAAAAATGATTTGCCACACCAAACCATAACTGGCGTTGTTAATATTAATTGTAGCCAAGGATTACCTAACCATGAAGGTATCCAAGGTAACTTCAATCCAGTCATCATTGGCAAACAACCAATAATTAAAATTACACTAATAACACCACCGAATATAACTTTATTGAGCATTTGTCGTTCTATTCGGCGATTTTCTTTCTCTTTTTCTGAGAAATTTATTGTTTCCTGAAGTAGTTCTGCTTCAAAGCCAATATTTTTTACAGATTGTAGAATTTTGTATAAATTTGTCTTGTGGGAATTATACTTAACTGTTGCTTGTGCTACAGCAAAATTAACTTGACATTCTGCTACACCAGCTACATTTTCAATTGCCTTTTGAATTTTATTAGCACAGGCAGCACAACCCATACCTTTTAATTCTAAATACGTTATTTCCATAATTACCTCCTGATAAATAGGTAGATACATTCAACTTCAATATCTCTAGAATAAAGTCTCCACTCAACTGGAAAGTCAAGTAGTTTATACAAAAAAAATAGCCGAATTATGTTACTGCCTTAAGGAAATCAGAAATCATACCGTTTCACTGAATTTAGAATGAGCGAATTTAGAATTCAGAATGCCAGATTTGATAGGCTAAAAACTTTGACATTCACAACAGTTTCAGGCAATTATTTGACATTTAAAGTTTGAAACTATTTGTGGCATCCTGAAAGTGAATTGGTATCAGAAGTTAGAAGTTATAAGTTAGAAATTAAATTCTTAGTTTGTTATTTTTATCAAACCAAAGAAAATACTTAACTAATAACTGATTAAAAGGCGGGATTTTAGAGCCAATTATTTTGATAAAAATCATAATTTGCCAGTGCCTTTAATTATTGAAATTCCTACCAATCCATCTCCATATTCAAAAATTAATTTACAGAACTTTTCAGATAGAAACGTATCTAGATTTATTTCATGGATAAGTTTGAATATTTAGAGACTTGATCAAGGTGTTCCTAGCAATAATAATAAAGCTTTTCGATTGCTAATTATCAGGAATAATATTAAATTTAATTAACCTATGTTTCAGTACAAAAATATTTAGCGATTAATATTAACAATCAATATCCCCACCTCTGCTCTAATGAAGTCAAAAGTTGTTTTAGTAACGGGAATTTTGAGCAACTCTCCAAAAGCATTTCGCTCTAAAAGGCGGGGTTTAAAATCCAATGATTTTGATAAATTTTTTTATTGTAGGAATAAATCATAAATTAAATAAATTAATTAATGTGTAACTACATAAAAAGTAATTTGCTACAATACTATCAGGACTTAGGCAAAGAAACCGGGTTTTTATGATAAATCGTTGTTTTTATAATAGACATCTAGGAAAAAACCCGGTTTCTGAGTTTGTCTTCCTAAGTCGTAACTATGAAATTGAAGTACAATGGTTTTTCTTCTTTTCTATTCCCACCAAACCCTAATT
>NZ_JAAHHT010000247.1:2936-13710 GCF_010672085.1 Okeania sp. SIO3I5 | reverse complement strand
AAAGTCGCTCTCCCTAAATTTTCCCGAGATGGAGATTTTCTGGCTCTATTGTTCAATAGTTAGGCTCGGTTGAGAGCTAGTCAAAAAAGTCGCTCTCCCTAAATTTTCCCGAGATGGAGATTTTCTGAATCTATTGTTCAATAGTTAGGCTCGGTTGAGAGCTGGCAAAAAAGTCGCTCTCCCTAAATTTTCCAGACATTCATCAGTTTTTTTTAAGCTCCGATACCTCCGACACCTCCGACACCTCCGACACTTCCTAAAGGCTCTCTCTAACTATATCCAACTGCCACTGAGTATCTACAGATATGCCATGATGGTCAGTCACAAAAGTCATAATTGTTTTCCCTGCCTGTAAAAAACGTAATTGTTCTAACTTTTCGGCTGATTCTAAATCACTGCTCGGTAATGTATGATAATCTTCGAGTACCTGTCGCCTATAGCCATAAATCCCCACATGACCCCAAAATTTAGTTGATTGAAACCAGTGTTCTGATTCCACATCTCGGACATAAGGAATGGGATTCCGGGAGAAATACATGGCATATCCAGCATGATTTTTCACCATTTTCACCACATTGGGGTCAAATACACCCTTTTCCGAAAGTAGACAAGCAGGAGTAACAATATCTGGTAAAGGATGAGTATTCTCAAAGGTTTCAATAGTTTGGTCTATTACTTGAGGTTCCAACAGAGGTTGGTCACCTTGGACATTAACAATAAAATCTGCTTCTAAGTGATGGATAATAGAAACTATACGTTCCGTACCAGAAGCACAATCTGGGGAAGTCATCCAGACTTTGCCGCCCCAACTACGGACAGCATCAGCTATTTCTTCCGAGTCAGTAGCAATATGAATCTCTGATGGTTTGGTAGCTTGGAGACATCTTTGATAGACGTGCCACAACATCGGATGTCCGCCAATGTCTGCCAATATTTTTCGAGGCAAACGAGTTGAAGCTAGGCGAGCAGGTATGACTACTATTGATTTGAGGTTGCTCATTGGGTTAGTTATTAGGAATGGACAATAGTCGTTTTGAACTTAATACAATTTGAAAAGGCTATATAATAGAAAATTAGGATAAAAAAATTAGTCTTATCACCTAAAACTATAAGTTATGAGTTATCAAAAAATCATCACCATAGAACCAGACAAGCGTGGTAGTAAACCTTGTATTAGAAGAATGCGAATTACAGTTTACGATGTCTTAGGATGGTTAGCTGCAGGGATGTCTTTTGCAGAAATTTTAGAGGATTTTCCTGAATTAACAGAAGAGGATATTAAAGCTTGTCTAGAATTTGCTGCTGATAGAGAACGTCGTTCAGTAGCAGTAATAACTAAAGAATGAAGTTACTATTTGACCAAAACTTAAGCAGAAAATTAGTCTAACGAATAGCAGATATTTTCCCTGATGCAAGTCAGGTTTAATTTGAAGAAATGACTATAGCTACAGATACAGAAATTTGGGAATTTGCCAAAGCAAAAAACTTTTGTATCGTTACCCAAGATGCAGACTTTGCTGAAAAAAGTAGTCTTTATGGTTCTCCACCAAAGGTAATTTGGCTACGTTGCGGGAATGTTAAAACAGAAAAAGTAGAATCAATCTTACGATCTGGGGCAACAGCAATACAAGAGTTGTGTTCTAACCCATTGTTAGATTGTCTAGAGCTATTCTGAGTTGAATAACTGTTCACTCAATATAATTTGATTTGTACTAATTTTCTGAAGTAGCAGTAGCAAGTTTATCCTCAACCATCATCCTTACGACATCTGACATTTTATACCTTGCCCTCCATCCTAATTTTTCTTCAGCCAATTTTGGATTTCCTCCTCCCCAAGCAATATCTGTTGGTCTATACAAACTTTCATCAGTCACTACATGGTCTTGTGAGTTTAAACCCACACATTCAAATGCTTGAGCTACAAAGTCTGCTAAAGAATAACTTTCACCAGTAGCAATAACATAATCTGTCGGCTCATCTTGTTGCAACATCAAATACATAGTCTCCACATATTCGGGTGCCCAACCCCAATCTCTAATCACATCAACATTCCCCAAATACAGCTTTTCTTTACTGCCATTGGCAATACGACAAGCTGCTGAGACAATCTTTTGAGTCACAAATCTTTCTGGTCTTAGAGGTGATTCATGGTTGAACAGAATACCAGAACAGGTATATAAATTGTAAGCTTCCCGATAATTTGCTACTTGCCAAAAAGCTGTGGCCTTAGCAACTCCATAAGGACTTTTAGGCCGAAAGGGGGTATTTTCATCGGCAGGAAGGCCATTAGTATTACCGAAGCATTCTCCAGAGGAGGCGTGGTAACTTTTTATGGGGACTTTCATAAACCGAATGGCTTCTAACAAGTTTAAGGTCCCTGTGGCAATGCTTTCTAGTGCCTCTACGGGTTGCTGAAAGGAAAGACCGACAGAACTTTGACCTGCTAGATTATATACCTCATCGGGTTGGATTTTGGTCAAGACCTGCAAAACGCTACGAAAATCATTGAGAGCCATTGATTCTAGCTTGACTTGCTCGAATATCCCTAGACGATGTAGGTTAGTAAATTTAGACATCTGAGCGTCTCTGGATGTTCCACAAACTTCGTAACCTTTGTTTAGTAATAGTTGGGCTAGGTATGCTCCGTCTTGACCACTTACTCCACTGATTAGGGCTTTTTTCATTTTTTTATTTTTAGATAATATATTTAGAGTAAATAAAAAATTATATCATTTCTGGTAAGTATTTGCTAAGAGTTTATCATTAATTTTTATATTCTGAGTTTGTTGAGGAGATCATAGCGGGCAAGATGCCCGCACTACAAAAATTTGGTTGTTAAAATCTATACCTCATAATATTTGGAATCTGCTGTATTTATTATCAAGTCTTACAATGAATATACTAAGTGCAAGTGACAGGAGATAAACCTTAAAAATATCGTTTCCTAACTAATAGACATCTCCGAAAATTAAAAATAGAATCAATTCTTATCCAGAAATTATCAATTACTTCTTCCTGTTCCCTGTTCCCTGTTCCCTGTTCCCTCTTTTCTGGAGAGGTCTAATGATATGGAGAAAAAAGATTGATGCCAGCTCAAAGACTTATACCACGATACGGTTAAAAATGCCTTAATCAAGGATGGTTGGAATATTACAGACGATCCTTTAATTTTATCTATCGGCAAAAAAGATTTATTTGTAGATTTGGGCGCAGAAAAGTTAATTGCAGCAGAGAAAAGTAACCAAAAAATTGCCGTATAAATTAAAAGCTTTATATAAAATCCGGTTATACAGTAATCGCACTCATTACTTCCTCAACTAACATAAGTTAAGCATAAATACGAATTTAAAAATTTATACATTTTCATTTCCTTACTTCTTACTTCTTACTTCTTACTTCTTACTTCTTACTCCTTGCTCCTTACTTCTTACTCCTCAGTAATACGATAACTAATTACCCGGATTCTATATTATTGGTGACTCCCGCATTAATGATTTAGAAAAAGCTCTTGGTCAATATATTTTGTATAGAGAAATTTTAAGAGAAAAGCAGGAAGTAATAATATTGTATTTAGCAATTAAATAATCAGCTTATGAGGAGATTTTTGAACAACCTGTTGGTAAGATATTATTAAAACAAAAACTTGTAAATTTATTAGTTTTTGATGAAATAGAGGAGCCAATTTTACAATGGATTCAATAACTAAATATTATCAAATTATTTATCCGATTTTAAAAGAATATGCAGACCTTCCTTATCGCTATGGAGAAGTTAAACGTCATTTGATCGTGAGTGAGGATAAGTTACATTATTTATTTATAACTTGGGGATGGGAAAATAGGCGGAGAGTCCATGGTTGTATTGTGCATTTAGAAATTGTTGGCGATAAAATTTGGATTCATGAAGATGGTTTAGAGGATGGTATTGCTAATGATTTAGTCAATGCAGGAATTCCAAAAATTCAAATTGTTCTGGGTTTTCATCCGCCAGAAGTACGTCCTCACACTGAATTTGCAGTGAATTAATTTTATGATCGCGACACTACAAAAGTGATAAGTAAGTAGTCAGTAGTCAATAGACATCTCCAAAAAAGAGGGAACAGGGAACAGGGAACAGGGAACAGGGAGGAGTAATTGATAATTTATAGGTAAGAATTGATTTGATTTTTCATTTTTGGAGAACTCTAATAGTCAGTAGTCAGTAGTTAAAACAGCTTTTTTCCTTACTATCAATCTAGCTCTGATACAAATTTCATACCTTATTTTACCAATGCCTGATTTTTATTTATATTATGTTCGGATAATCAATGATAAAAATGTTTTTGTTTGTAGTAGGGACAAACTATTATTATTGTCAAGTATAACGATGATAATTAACCTTCGGCAAATTCTGTATACTTTCTGAGATTAGGTGGATGATATGCCAAAACAATATCTTTTTTAGGTACTCCTTTTTCAACTAATTGGTCAGCGATCGCGTCTTCGGTACCGTCATGTTGAACCCAGATTTTACCATCAATAATATCGACATGAATGGAACAACCATATATTCGGGTATTGTTATTTTTCCAACCTAAATTAACAAGTTGATAATGGTCTCCTTCGTCGTCAAAAACTGTTTGACTTTTAATTAGGTCGTTAGGAGAACGTAACTTTGCTCTTGCAGTTAATAATTCCTGAATTAATTGACGATACAAATCTAATTTATCCATTGGTTAATTACCTCCTTTTCGACATCATAAATAATTAAAAGGATTTGGTTACGATTAATTACAGTTTGAATAAATGGATATTTGAAAAAACGCTTATAAATATCTAAAGGAACTGCTAAATACAATCGTCTTTCTGATTCTTGTTCTTCCAAAGCAATACGATAATTAATAAATTGTCCAACCGCAATATGAAACTCAGAAATTGTTGAAGCTGCCAGAAAAGTTTTGATTTCAACAGCGATTTTTTTACCATCTCTTGTTGCAGCAATTAACTTTTCTGCACCTAAATCTATATAAAAATCAACAAACCCTAGGTCTATACGATAGGGGTCGTGGGTAATTGTCCAACCCTCATTCTCAAGAGCTGTTCTAACTAGCTGATGAAAAGTATCTTTTGCAGGCATTATAGACAGTTTTCTAAAAGTTTATTTAGTAGCTAGAATATAATATTATACACATTGTTTGTTGGGTTGCGCTGGCGCTTAACCCAACCTACTAAACTATATAATAATCAACAAATCCTAAATCTATACGATAAGGATAGTGAGTAATTGTCCATCCTTCATTTTCAAGAGCTGTTCTAACTAGCTGGTGAAAAGTATCTTTTGCAGGCATTATAGACAGTTTCCTTAAATACACTAAAATTGTGGGTAAGTTTGCTGCTTGCTTAAGACCTCTCCCCCCTGCCCCTCCCCCTCTCCTGCAAGGAGAGGGGAGTTTCTCCCCCTTCCCTCCTCCCCCCTCATCCCCCCTTTCCAAGGAGGGGGGATTAAAAAGGGGGGCAAGGGGGGATAGGAAGGGGGTTGGGGGGTTAGGTTTTTTCACCCATATTTTAAAGCTAGACACGGCACTACAATAGAATAAATTATTAAATTAATTATAACTATGTCATTACAAAACCAATCAAAATTTAACCAGTTATCATTAGAAAAACATCTCAAAAATTACTTTGGGTATGACTCTTTCCGCCCTGGGCAAAAAGAAATTATTCAAACAGCACTTCAACAAAAAGACCTATTAATTGTGATGCCTACTGGTGGTGGAAAATCTTTATGTTTCCAATTACCAGCATTATTAAAATCGGGTTTAACAATAGTAGTATCTCCTCTCATTTCTTTGATGCAAGACCAAGTAGAATCTTTACAAGATAATGGTATTACTGCGACCTTTTTAAATAGCTCTTTAGGCTTAACTGAAACTCGTAGGCGAGAAACGGATATTATGCAGGGGAAAATCAAACTTTTATATGTGGCGCCAGAGAGATTATTATCAGATAAATTTTTACCATTTTTAGAGTTAATTAATGCTCAACAAGGTATCTCTACTTTTGCTATAGATGAAGCTCATTGTGTTTCAGAATGGGGTCACGATTTTCGCCCAGAATATCGACAATTACAAATGTTACGAGAAAGTTATCCAGATGTACCAATGATGGCTTTAACTGCTACGGCGACAAAACGGGTTCGAGAGGATATTATTGCTCAATTAAATTTACAGAAACCCTATATTCATATAGCTAGTTTTTTCCGTTCCAACTTATATTATGAAGTGCGTCAAAAAACTAATGCTAAAAATACTTTTGCGGAAACATTACAAATAATTAGAACAGTTGGTGGTTCGGGAATTATCTATTGTAATAGTCGTAAACGGGTTGATGAAATTGCTTATAAATTACGGCAAAATAATGTATCTGCTTTGCCTTATCATGCTGGTATGAATGATGAAGATAGAACTACTAATCAAACTAAATTTATTCGAGATGATGTTGATGTAATTGTGGCAACTGTGGCTTTTGGTATGGGAATTGATAAACCAGATGTAAGGTTTGTGATTCACTATGACTTGCCTAAAAATATAGAAGGTTATTATCAGGAAACTGGTAGGTCTGGTCGAGATGGAGAAGCTGCTCAATGTATTCTATTTTTTAGTTATGGGGATAAGAAAAATATTGAATATTTAATCGGTCAAAAAGGTGATGAGCAAGAACAAAGAATTGCCGAACAACAGTTAAGAAGAATGATTAATTATGCTGAAGCTACTGATTGTCGCCATAGAATTTTATTAGGCTATTTTGGAGAAGATTTTCCGGGAAATTGTGGCAATTGTGATAATTGTAAATATCCCAAACCAATTGAAGATTGGACTATTGAAGCAATGAAGTTTTTGTCTTGTGTGGCGAGAACTAAAGAAAGGTTTGGCATGACTCATATTATTGAGGTTTTAAGAGGTTCTAAAAATCAGAAAGTTTTGGAGAGAAAACATGACAAACTTTCTACTTATGGCATTGGCAAAGATAGAACTGTTGAGCAATGGAAAAATTTAGCAAGGTCTCTTTTACATCGAGGTTTAATGGAGGAAACAACTGATGGTTATTCGGTATTGAAACTTAATCAAAATAGTTGGGATGTAATGGGTAAAAAAATTAAGGTGGAAATTGCTATTGAAAAGAAACATCAGATTGAGAAAACTACTACTTCTTTAGCAACAGATGAGCAGAGATTATTTGAAGAATTGCGCGGGTTGCGAAAAAGAATTGCTGATGAACAAATGGTAGCGCCTTATGTGGTTTTTCACGATTCTAATTTACGAGATATGGCACAGAAACGTCCTCAAAAATTAGATGAATTTATTGAGATTTCTGGGGTAGGTAGTAGGAAACGAGATAAGTATGGCAAGCAGTTTATTGAGGTGATTAGAAATTATTGTGCGGAGTATGGTTTACCTACTAAGTCGGAACCTATTCGAGAGTTAGCAAAAGTTGTGGATAATGTTCCTTCTCTGACGCAAATAGAAACTTTGGAGTTATATAAAAAAGGATTAAGTATTGATGCTATTGCTAATGAAAGAGGGTTGAAAACTAGCACTATTGCTAGTCATTTAGCTGAGTTGATAGAAAAGGAACAACCAGTAGATATTGATAAGTTGGTAAAACCAGAAATTCAGAAAGAAATTATTGCAGCAATAGAAGAAGTAGGGGATGAAAAATTGACGCCTCTTTATGAGTATTTACAAGAACGTTATAGTTACGATGATATTAAATTAGTTAGGGCATTTTTGCGGAGCGATCGCTTAGATTTTTAGAGGTCTAATACTAAAGATTAAAAATTATTATTCATTTAGACTCAACTTTCTTTATATTTTCCTGATAAATTAGCTCTCAAACTTTGTTGTAATTATCTTTATAAATTAACTCTCAGAGTCTAAGTTCGGATTTTTTTTATCAAACTTTTAAAGAATATTTTTTTTGGTCATGACTATTATAAAACTATGTCTTATCTTGTTTCTCTAATGATTCGATCAAAAAATCAATTAATTATTTACACAAAAATATGTTAAAGTCTACATCATGTAAATAAAAAATTTGCTTTCCGTGAAACGGTATAGCTATTATTTCCGGAAGGAGACCATTTTGAACTATAAACCAGACCCAATAGATACTTCTAAGGTAAATCTGACAACAGAACATTTAAAAATAACTGAATTACTCGCTAAAAATACCCATGAAATTTGGGCAAAACAGCGAATTTCTGAAGGTTGGAAATATGGAAAAAATCGAGATGATGCCCAAAAATTACATCCTGGTTTAGTGCCTTATGAAGAATTGCCAGAGTCAGAAAAAGAATATGACCGCGTTATTTCTATGGGAGTAATTAAAACTCTTTTAGCCATAGGTTATCGAATAGAAGGAAGTGAAACTACTACAGAAAAAACTGCTACAGTTGATGACAGTAATTTATCGTTAATTTTAGAAAGTTTAAAAAAATCATCCCAACTAAATTTAAAAAGTTTACAAACAATTCGTCGAGAAACTATTAATCTCCATTTGCGTTACCCAGAAATTTTTCGGATTTTGGGTGAATATATCCTGAAACTTGGGGAGCCATTAATGGCTTATGATATTTTATCGGAGGGGTTAAAAGAATGGCCGAATGATATTCGTTTACAACAACTTTTAGCTTTGAGTTTAGCTCGAATTGGAGCAACTCAACGGGCTAATAATTTATTATTAGAGTTAGTAAACTCTGGTAAAAATGATCAGGAAACTATTAGTTTGTTAGCCAGAACTCATAAAGATTTGTGGCAGCAAGCAAGTTCTCCAGAGGAAAGTACCCAACAAATAGCACTGGCAGCTCAACGATATCAACAAGCTTATCAAATGAGTAAGAATTATTATCCAGGAATTAATGCTGCGACAATGACAATGTTGATGGGAGATGCTGAAACAGCAAAGGCGATCGCTGTTGAAGTACGGGGAAAATGTTTGGCTGAACTCCCACCAGTTTCCCAGAGGAATGAGAATGACTACTGGTTACTAGCAACTTTGGGAGAAACTGCTTTAATTTTAGGGGAAAATTCTGAGGCAGAAGATTGGTATGGTCAAGCTGCGGAGAAAGGTAAGAATAGATTTGGGGATTTAAGTTCGACTCGCCGTAATGCTACTTTAATCTTAGAATATCGACAAGGAGATATTAATTGGGTTAAAAATTGTCTGCCTATTTCTAGGGTAGTAGTATTTAGTGGTCACATGATTGATGAACCAGGGCGCACAATACCTAGATTTCCGCCAGAGATAGAATCACAAGTTTATGAGGCAATTCGCGATCGCCTAATTCAGTTAGATGCTCGTTTGGGTTATGCTTCTGCAGCTTATGGTAGTGATATTTTGTTCCTTGAAGCTTTGTCTGAATTGGAGGGGGAGACTCATATTGTCTTGCCCCATGAGCGAGAAAATTTTCTGAAAGAGTCTGTCGATATTATTCCTAATAGTAATTGGCGACAACGGTTTGAGCAAGTTTTGGAAAAAGCGACAGAAGTGATTATTCCAACTCATTATAATCTTGAACAAAGCAATATTGTCTATGAATACACAAATAGGATACTCTATGGGTTGGCAAAAATGCGGGCACAACAGTTGGAGACAGAACTTATACCAATGGCTGTTTGGAATCAACAAATTGGTGGGATAGGTGGTACAGCAAGAGCTGTAGAATTTTGGCGACAATGGAACAATAATGTGGAAATAATTGATATTCAGCAGATTTTAGAATCTGTGATGACAAATAAAGTAGAGATTGTAAATAAAGTATCCACAACGCCAACTTCCTTGCAACTAACTTCTACCCCAGAAGACAAAAATCATTTAATTATGGCGTTGTTATTTGCAGATGTTAAGAGTTATTCTAAGTTAAAGGAAAACCAGATTAGTCTATTTGTAGAACATTTTCTCGGTGCGGTGGCGAATTTTGAAGCGAAGTCTGATTATAAACCAGTAATGAAAAATACTTGGGGAGATGCTTTATATTATGTCTTTTCTAATGTCAGGGATGCCGGTTTATTTGCTTTGGAATTATGCAATCTTGTTCAGAGTACAGATTGGGAAAAAGTAGAGTTGCCTGCAAGTTTGAATTTACGGGTAGCGTTACACACGGGGGTGGTTTATAAATACACTAACCCCATAACTGGGATGACAAGTTACAGTGGTACTCATGTAAGTTATGCCGCTAGGATTGAACCTATTACGCCACCAGGAAAGGTTTATTCAAGTCAAGCGTTTGCAGCGATGGTAGCTTCCGAGGGGGTGAAGGAATTTACTTGTGATTATGTGGGGCAAACTTCTTTGGCTAAATCTTATGGCACGTTTCCTACTTATCATGTGCGACATTGTGGAGGTGGTTAATGAAGTCAGAAGTCAGAAGTCAGTTGTAGGTTGGGTTAAGCGGTAGCGCAACCCAACTACCCCCCGAAGCAATCTCAACTATAACAGTCAAATTAGGAGATTGCTTCGGCGCTCGTTAATGGTTTCTGCGAAAGGTTAACCTCTCTATTACCGCCTCGCAATGACAATATTAAATTCTACTGTCATTGCGAGGGGTGCTGAGAAAGAATTATTTTGGTTTATCCCATAATTACCCCCCGTGGCAATCTCTAGCATCATTGAGATTGCTTCAGCGCTCCTTAATGGTTTCTCCGTGTCATTGCGAGGGGGGCTCAGAAAACTAATGATTTGGCTTTACCCAATTATTACCCCCCGAAGCAATCTCAACTATAACAGTCAAATTAGGA
>NZ_JAAHHT010000247.1:0-2926 GCF_010672085.1 Okeania sp. SIO3I5 | reverse complement strand
GAGATTGCTTCAGCGCTCCTTAATGGTTTCTCCGTGTCATTGCGAGGGGGGCTCAGAAAACTAATGATTTGGCTTTACCCAATTATTACCCCCCGAAGCAATCTCAACTATAACAGTCAAATTAGGAGATTGCTTCGGCGCTCCTTAATGTTTTCTCCGTGTCATTGCGAGGGGGGCTGAGAAAACAATGATTTAGCTTTACCCAATTATTACCCCCCGAAGCAATCTCAACTATAACAGTCAAATTAGGAGATTGCTTCAGCGCTCCTTAATGGTTTCTCCGTGTCATTGCGAGGGGGGCTCAGAAAACTAATGATTTGGCTTTACCCAATTATTACCCCCCGAAGCAATCTCAACTATAACAGTCAAATTAGGAGATTGCTTCGGCGCTCCTTAATGGTTTCTCCGAAAGGTTAACTTCTC
The DNA here is from genome assembly GCF_010672085.1 of Okeania sp. SIO3I5. Taxonomy (GTDB): domain Bacteria; phylum Cyanobacteriota; class Cyanobacteriia; order Cyanobacteriales; family Microcoleaceae; genus Trichodesmium. The sequence continues at coordinate 2,503 of NZ_JAAHHT010000247.1, read as the reverse complement.
TATTACCGCCTCGCGGAGGACAATATAAAACTCTCTTAATACCATTAACGCAACTCCTTCAACACCTCTTCTGTAAAAGGATTTTCCCCTTTTTTCAAAGCATCAACCCAATCTTCTCGTTGTGATTTGAAGTATTCATTATCAGTCCATTTAATGAATACTTCAAAGTCCTTAATAGCTCCCGAAAAATCCCCAGTTAATGCCCGCGCCAAACCACGACTATCTATAATATATCCATCTTCAGGAGCGAGTTTAACTGCTTTTTCACAGGCAAACAGTACATCTTTGGCTCGTTCGTGTAAGATCCCATTGCTACAGAGAAAACCCCAATCACCAGCAGTTATTTCTAACTTTCCATCTAACTTTTGCGCTTGCTCGTAAGCCAAAATTCCTGCATCAAAATTTTTATCTTCTATTAATTGCTTGCCCCGCTTGAATAAACTTTTTGCTGCTGAATTTAAACTGAAATGGGAATCAAGTTTAAATGCTTGTTGAAACTTAGAAATAGCTTCATTAATATTACCCTCTGCTGCTAAGTTCTCACCTTGCAAAAATAAAGCTGTTCCCGAAGCTTCTACTCCACAGAGATTCCGCTCCTCTTCAGTGACATTGGGATTATTTTTTAGATAGTCACTCATCCACTGGCAAGCATGAGTTATTAAGTCATCTCGGTTGAAGCGCCACAATTTCGCTGTCGTGTCACTACTTGCAGAAGCAATTAAATCTCCTTTGGGGCTAAATGCTACACCCCAGACAGAATTTTCATGTCCGGTGAGAGTGCGCACCAAAGTGCCATCTGGTTTCCACAGTTTCACTGTGTTATCCCTACTTGCAGAAGCTATTAAATCTCCCTTGGGGCTAAATGCTACCGCTTCGACATAATTTTCATGTCCGGTGAGAGTGCGCACCAAAGTGCCATCTGGTTTCCACAGTTTCACTGTGTTATCCAAACTTGCAGAAGCTATTAAATCTCCCTTGGGGCTAAATGCTACACCTCTGACATCATTTTCATGTCCGGTGAGAGTGCGCACCAAAGTGCCATCTGGTTGCCACAGTTTCACTGTGTCATCAAAACTTGCAGAAGCTATTAAATCTCCCTTGGGGCTAAATGCTACACCTCTGACATTATCTTCATGTCCGGTGAGAGTGTGTACCAAAGTGCCATCTGGTTTCCACAGTTTCACCGTGTTGTCAATACTTGCAGAAGCTATTAAATCTCCCTTGGGGCTAAATGCTACACCTCTGACAGAATCTTCATGTCCGGTGAGAGTGTGTACCAAAGTGCCATCTGGTTTCCACAGTTTCACCGTGTTATCCCAACTTGCAGAAGCTATTAAATCTCCCTTGGGGCTAAATGCTACCGCTTCTACAGGATTTTCATGTCCGGTGAGAGTGCGCACCAAAGTGCCATCTGTTTTCCACAGTTTCACTGTGTTATCCCTACTTGCAGAAGCTATTAAATCTCCCTTGGGGCTAAATGCTACCGCTTCGACATAATTTTTATGTCCGGTGAGAGTGCGCACCAAAGTGCCATCTGGTTTCCACAGTTTCACTGTGTTATCCAAACTTGCAGAAGCTATTAAATCTCCCTTGGGGCTAAATGCTACCGCTTCGACATAATTTTTATGTCCGGTGAGAGTGCGCACCAAAGTGCCATCTGGTTTCCACAGTTTCACTGTGTTATCCAAACTTGCAGAAGCTATTAAATCTCCCTTGGGGCTAAATGCTACCGCTTCGACATCATTTTCATGTCCGGTGAGAGTGCGCACCAAAGTGCCATCTGGTTTCCACAGTTTCACTGTGTTATCCCAACTTGTAGAAGCTATTAAATCTCCCTTGGGGCTAAATGCTACCGCTTCGACATAATTTTCATGCCCGGTGAGAGTGCGCACCAAAGTGCCATCTGGTTTCCACAGTTTCACCGTGTTATCCCAACTTGCAGAAGCTATTAAATCTCCCTTGGGGCTAAATGCTACCGCTTCGACATAATTTTCATGTCCGGTGAGAGTGCGCACCAAAGTGCCATCTGGTTTCCACAGTTTCACTGTCTTGTCACTACTTGCAGAAGCAATTAAATCTCCCTTGGGGCTAAATGCTACACCGTTGACAGAATTTTCATGTCCGGTGAGAGTGCGTACCAAAGTGCCATCTGGTTTCCACAGTTTCACTGTCTTGTCACTACTTGCAGAAGCTATTAAATCTCCCTTGGGGCTAAATGCTACCGCTTCGACATCATTTTCATGTCCGGTGAGAGTGCGTACCAAAGTGCCATCTGGTTTCCACAGTTTTACTGTGTTGTCAGTACTTGCAGAAGCTATTAAATCTCCCTTGGGGCTAAATGCTACCGCTTCGACATAATTTTCATGGGCTTCTAACCTATTGATTTCTTTATATCTAGGCAAGTCAAAAGTTTGTCGCAGTAAGTCTGCACCTTGTATCTGAATAGCTGATGTTGCAGTCTTTACCTGTTGTAATTTTCGACCTAGTTTTAGTACATCCATCT
>NZ_JAAHHT010000246.1:12381-13866 GCF_010672085.1 Okeania sp. SIO3I5 | reverse complement strand
GACTATAAAAAGTCACTCCCGCTATGTCTAAAATTGATTGAAAATCTCTTAATTTACAAGAGCGTTTAGTAGTAGTTGGATTGCTCGGTTTTGTCATCCAAACCATACCAACTTTCAAGGAATTTATTTCTGGAGGTTCTAACTTTATCGGCAGAACTTCAGGTATGTTTAAATTCCGAATTGGTGGCGGAATATTATCTAAAGTAGTTCCGAATATCCGAGGTAATTCTAATAATGGTGCATGAACATCAAAGCTGAGAGAATTTACTCCTTCTTCTAGAATTTTCTCAACTCCAGGAATTTTTTCTAGCAATCTAACTAAAGGTTTTTGACAACCTAAAATTATCTGCCCCCCGTGTTGTTTAACTAGAGGAAGATAACGGATAAATTGAATAGTATCGCCGTATCCTTGTTCGGCATAAAGTACGATAGTTTTACCTGTTAAATTAGAGCCATCCCAAAGTTTTTCTGGTTGTATTAAAGATAGAGATTTTTTAATTTCCCAACGCTGCCAACGCCAATGATATTCTTGAAAACCTTCCTTTAGATTTCCATTCAATAATAAAGTTACGGCTAAACCAAAATGAGCATCAGCATAATTTGGCTCTATTTCAATAGCTTTTATATAATGAGATATACTAACAGTCAAATTTCTTTGTCCCCGAAAAATCAATCCTAAACAACGATAGGCAAGAGCATAATTAGGTCGGAGATTAATTGCTTTTTGATAATAGGCAATTGCCTTTGATAAATCTCCTTTTGTTTGCCAAGCATGGCCTAAGTTGAAATTTATTTGAGAATTATTAGGCTCAAGAAAAAGAGATTTTTCATAGTTAGCTATTGCTGATTCTATCTGGTCTTTTTGGAATAAAATAAATCCTAAGTTTGAATAGTTACTACTATCATTTGGTTCCAGAGAAATAGCTTTTTGATAATTAGAAATAGCTTCTTCTAAACGACATTCTTTTTTCAGGATATTTCCTAAGTTGGAATAAGCTTGACTAGAGTTAGGATGCAAAATAATAACCTGATTCAAAATCTGAATTGCCATGTCATTTCGACCTGCTAAATTTTCTAGTACAGCTAATAAATTGAGTGCCTGAAAATCTTCTAGTTTTTCTGCAAGTATTCGACGACATATTTTTTCTGCTTCTACTAAATTATTTTCTTGATAATATTGATAAGCTAATTCAAAACTTGTTGGTAAATCTGGTAAATTCTGCTGAAATTCCATAAATTCAATTAGTGCTTGTTTTACCTCTATAAATACACTATCCCAATCTCCTATTTTTGGCTGTCTAAATAATCGCGCGGTGGGATACCAAGGACTATCATTTCTATCTAACATCCATCGCCAGTCAGAATCAAAATTTAACATTACCCAAACTGGTTTTCCTAATGCTCCTGCTAAGTGAGCAATAACTGTATCTATTGTTATTACTAAATCCAATTGTTTGATGACTGCTGCTGTATCAGTTAAATCCT
>NZ_JAAHHT010000246.1:0-12281 GCF_010672085.1 Okeania sp. SIO3I5 | reverse complement strand
TCAGAATCAAAATTTAACATTACCCAAACTGGTTTTCCTAATGCTCCTGCTAAGTGAGCAATAACTGTATCTATTGTTATTACTAAATCCAATTGTTTGATGACTGCTGCTGTATCAGTTAAATCCTGAAAATATGAACTTAAATTATGTATCTTAGTCTGAGACTCCAACCATTCTAAATCTGCTACTGAGACTTCCTTTTGTAAAATGTAAAAGTTGACCGTATCTATATTGATAATTTCTTGTAAATATTCAACTGAGCAAGAGCGTTTTTGACTGGTTTCACTGGTACTACTTGTTTGCCAACATATTCCCACTTTGAGATTTTTTTCAGGAGCAGGTGGAATAGGAAAGTCGATTGATTTTGGTACAGATAAATAAGGAATTTCAGCAGGTATAGTTTCCAGAGTAGTTTGGAAAATTAGAGGTAGACTCATCAATGAAACTTGTAGGTCAAAATCTGCTAATTTTTCACCTTTAACAAATAATCCATCTATTTCTGAAATCGTCGTAAATAAGAATTTTAATTCAGCTCTATTAGATTCAAAAATTACACGCCCTCCTAACTTTTTCACCAGAGGAACATACCGGATAAATTGGATAGAGTCTCCTAAACCTTGTTCCGTATAAATCAATAAAGTTTTTCCTGAGAAATCTGAACCATCCCACACAGGTTCAGCAAAATTACGATGTATATAATCTTCACGTTGGTAGCGCCATTCATATTCAGAAAATCCTTGAATAAAATCTCCCTGCTTCAGCAAGAGAACTGCCAAACAAAAGTGAGTATTAATATGTTCTGAATTTAATTCAAGAGCTTTTTGATAGAGATTTTTTGCTGAAATTAAATTACCTTGTGCTTTCTCAACAACTCCCCAATTTTGGTAGACATCAGCATAATTCGGTTTGATACTCAGAGCTTTTTTATAACAACGAATTGCTTCTGCAATTTCACCTCTATCTTTAAAAATATCCCCTAAATTATGCCAAGCTTTAGCATAATTTGGTTTCTTAGAAAGTGCTTTTTGATTATGAATAATTGCTTCGCTAAATTGCTGTTCTTTTCTCAGGGCAATAGCTAGATTAAGATGTGTTTGCTCATTATTAGGATTTAAGCTAATTGCTTTTTCACAATAAGTAATAACTAGGTTGGTTTGACCTGTTTTTTGGGCGCATAAACCAAGTATTTCAAAAGCACCAGCAACATCCGATTTATCTTGAATAATGAGATGGCATATTTGCTCTGCTTTTTCCAAGTTTCCAGCTTGATATTTTTCTAAAGCAGTCTGGAGTAATTCCCGATTATTTACCGTTTCTTTAATCTTGTTAGATTTGTATTTTTCGAGAGCTTCCTTGATTCCAGTATCTAGCAATTTGAGACTCCTAATTGTGGAAACTTTTTCGATGGGATTCTTTTCTAGTAAATTGATTAAACTGTCTTTAATTTGTTTAGTTATACTCTCCCAATCTCCTATCTTTAGCTGTCTAAATAATCTCATTGTCGGATACCAAGGACTATCTTTGCGGTCTGTTAACCAACGCCAATCAGAATCAAAATTTAACATTACCCAAACTGGTTTTCCTAATGCTCCTGCTAAGTGAGCAATAACTGTATCTATTGTTATTACTAAATCCAATTGTTTGATGACTGCTGCTGTATCAGTTAAATCCTGAAAATATGAACTTAAATTATGTATCTTAGTCTGAGACTCCAACCATTCTAAATCTGCTACTGAGACTTCCTTTTGTAAAATGTAAAAGTTGACTTTATCTATATTAATAATTTCCTGTAAATATTCAATTGAGCAAGAACGTATTTGACTCGTTTCATTGGCACTACTTGTTTGCCAACATATTCCCACTTTGAGATTTTTTTCGGGAGCAAGTGGAATAGAAAAGTCGATTGATTTTGGTACAGATAAATAAGGAACTTCAGCAGGTATAGTTTCCAGAGTAGTTTGGAAAATTAGAGGTAGACTCATCAATGAAACTTGTAGGTCAAAATCTGGTAATTTTTCCCCTATAACAAATAATTCATCTATTTCTGAGACAGTCGTGAAAATTAATTTCAATGCAAGTTTATTACATTCAACAATGACACGCCCTCCTAATTTTTTTACCAAAGGAATATAGCGGATAAATTGAATAGAATCTCCTAAACCTTGTTCTGTATAAACTAATAAAGTTTTACCTGGAAAATTTGAACCATCCCATAAAGGTTGAGAGAAATTACGACAGATAAAACCTTTAGTTTTCCACCGCCATTCATATTTATAAAAGCCGGAAATAAAATTTCCCTGTTTCAGCAAAACAGCAGCTAAACCAAAGTTGGCATTGACATAATTTTTATGTAATTTAAGAGCTTGTTCATAATATTTTTGAGATTCCCCAAGTTTTCCTAGTTCTAAAAATATACTGCCTAAACTATTATATGCTTCAGCATAATTTGGCTTAAATTCAAGTGATTTTTGATAATGCTCAATAGCTACCTGAAATTCACCTTTATCTCGCAAAATACCTCCTAAGTTATGCCATGCCTCAGCATAATTGGGGCAGAGTTTAATAGCAGTTTGACAGTGACTAAAGGCAGCATCAATTTGCTGATTATCTTGAAGTGCAACAGCCAAATTATTATGAGTTTCTGCATGATTATGATTAACCTTTAAAGATTTTTGATAATAAGCGATCGCCTCTTCTATTTCATCTTTTTCATAAGCACATACACCCAAAATTTCTAAAGCTAAAAAATTATTAGGCTGTCTTTTTATAATCTGATGACAAATATTTTTTGTTTCTTCCAAGTTTCCAGATTTGTATTTTTTGAAGGCTTGTTTAATTGCACTATCATCAAATTTTATATCCATATCCGGTTTATTTTGAATAGTTAGATGGCTTATTTGCTCTGCTTCTTCAAAGTTTCCGGGTTTATATTTTTCTATAACTTCGTTGATTCCAGGAACTAGCAATTTGAGACTTCTAATTCTGGATTTTTTTTCGGTGGGATTCTTTTCTAGTAAATTGATTAAACTGTCTTTAATTTGTTTAATTACACTCTCCCAATCTCCTATTTTTGGCTGTCTAAATAATCTCATTGTCGGATACCAAGGACTATCTTTGCGGTCTGTTAACCAACGCCAATCAGAATCAAAATTTAACATTACCCAAACTGGTTTACCTAATGCTCCTGCTAAATGAGCAATAACTGTATCTATTGTTATTACTAAATCTAATTGTTTTATCGCTGCTGCTGTGTCAGCTAAATTCTTAAAATATGAACTTAAATTATGGATTTTAGTTTGATAAGTCAACCATTCTAAATCTGTTGCTGAGAATTCTTTTTGTAAAATGTAAAAATTGACCGTATCTAAACTTATAATTTCTTGTAAATATTCAACTGAAAAAGAGCGTATTTGACTGGTTTCACTGGTGCTATTTGTTTGCCAACATATTCCCACTTTGAGATTTTTTTCAGGAGCAGGTGGAATAGAAAAGTCGATTGATTTTGGTACAGATAAATAAGAAATTTCAGCAGGTATAGTTTCCAGAGTAGTTCCAAAAATTCGAGGTAAACTCATCAATGAAACTTGCAGGTCAAAATCTGGTAAATTTTCACCCTTAACCAATAATTCATCTATTTCTGAAATCGTGGTAAATAATAATTTTAATTCAGCTCTATTACATTCAACAATGACACTGCATCCTAATTTTTTCACCAGAGGAATATAGCGGATAAATTGAATAGAATCTCCTAAACCTTGTTCTGTATAAACTAATAAAGTTTTCCCGGAAAAATCCGACCCATCCCATACAGGTTGAGGAAAATTACGAGTTATATAATCTTTACGTTGGTAGCGCCATTCATATTCAGAAAATCCTTGAATAAAATCTCCCTGCTTAAGTAAGAGAACTGCTAAACAAAAGTGAAGATCAATATGTTCTGAATCTAATTCAAGAGCTTTTTGATAGAGATTTTTAGCTGCGGGAAAATCACCTTGTGCTTTCTCAATGTTTCCCCAATTTTGGTAGACATCAGGGTAATTTGGTTTGATACTCAGAGCTTTTTTATAACAACGAATTGCTTCTGTAATTTCACCTTGCTCTTTAAAAATATCCCCCAAATTATGCCAAGCTTCAACATAATTTGGTTTGATAGAGAGCGCTTTTTGATTGTGAACAATTGCTGTGTTAAATTCCTGATGTTTTTTCAGGGCAATAGCTAGATTAAGATGTGTTTGCTCATTATTAGGATTTAAACTAATTGCCTTTCGACAAGAAGTAATGACTAGGTTGGTTTTACCTGTTTTTTGGGCGAATAAACCAAGTATTTCAAAAGCACCAGCAAAATCCGGTTGCTCTTGAATAATTAGATGGCATATTTCTTCTGCTTCTTCAACATTTCCAGCTTTATATTTTTCTACAGCAGTTTGAAGTAATTTCTGATAATTATTTACCGTTTCTTTAATCTTGTGAGATTTATATTTTTCTAGAGCTTCCTTGATTCCAGTATCTAGCAAATTAAGACTCCTAATTCTGGAAACTTTTTCGGCAGGGTAAGTATTTTCCAGGAAATCTATTAAACTGTCTTTAATTTGTTTAATTACACTCTCCCAATCTCCTATTTTTGCCTGTCTAAATAATCTCATTGTGGCATACCAAGGACTATCTTCCCTATCTATTAACCAACGCCAATCAGAATCAAAATTTAACATTACCCAAACTGGTTTTCCTAATGCTCCTGCTAAATGAGCAATAACTGTATCTATTGTTATTACTAAATCTAATTGTTTTATCGCTGCTGCTGTATCAGCTAGATTGTTAAAAGATGAGCCTAAATTGTAGATTTTTGTTCGATAGTTTAGCCATTCTAAATCTTCTGCTGATACTTCCTTTTGTAAAATGTAAAAATTGACCGTATCTAAACTTATAATTTCTTGTAAATGTTCAACTGAGCAAGAGCGTATTTGACTCGTGTCACTGGTACTATTTGTTTGCCAACATATTCCTACTTTGAGATTTTTTTCTAGAGCAACTGGAATGGGAAAGTCGATTGATTTTGGTACAGATAAATAAGGAATTTCAGCAGGTATAGTTTCCAGAGTTGTTTGGAAAATTCGAGGTAGACTCATCAATGAAACTTGTAGGTCAAAATCTGGTAATTTTTCACCTTCCACAAATAATTCATCTATTTCTGAAACAGTAGTAAATAATAATTTTAATCCTGCTTGGTTACATTCAAAAATTACCCGCCCTCCTAATTTTTTCACCAAAGGAATATAGCGGATAAATTGGATAGAGTCTCCTAAACCTTGTTCGGTATAAATCAATAAAGTTTTCCCTGAAAAATTTGAACCATCCCATACAGGTTGAGCAAAACTACGAGTTATATAATCTTCACGTTGACAGCGCCATTCATATTCAGAAAATCCAGCTAAAAAATTTCCTTCTTTCAAAAGAATAAATCCTCTAGCAAAGTGAGCGTTGATATGGTTAGGATTTAACTCCAGACATTTTTCATAAAGAACTTTTGCTTCTGTTAAATCTCCCTTTTCTTTCAGAATATTACCCCAAGAGTAATAGATATGAAGATTATTTGGTTTAATCTGGAGAGATTGTTGAAAACAACGAATTGCTTCTGGAATATTGCCTTGAATTTTAAATATTAGACCTAAATTATGCCAAGCTGAAGCGTTATTTGGTTTTAGTTCAATCGCTCTTTGATTATGAACTATTGCCTGCTCAAGTTTCTGTTGTTTTTTCAGAGCAATAGCTAAACTTAGATGAGTTTTATAATTATTAGGGTTGAGGTTAATTACTTTCTGATGATAAGCAATTTCTAAATCAATTTTGTCTGTTTTTTTTGCACATAGAGCAAGTATCTCAAATGCACCACTGCAATTGGGTTGATGTTGAATAATAAAGTGACATATTTGCTCTGCTTCCCTCCAGTTTTCTACCTGATATTTTTCTAACGCTGTTGTCAGTAAATGCTGAGTTGTCACTGATAACCCCGGTTGAACTATTGATGGATAATCTGTTTGATTAAAAGTCAATAATTTAGATGATAAAGCACCAACAACTTCTTGACAAACTCCTTGCCAATCATCAGATTTACTCTGACGAAATAACCTCATTGTCGGATACCAAGGACTATCTTCCCGATCTGTTAACCAACGCCAGTCAGAATCAAAATTTAACATTACCCAAACTGGTTTACCTAATGCTCCTGCTAAGTGAGCAATAACTGTATCTATTGTAATTACTAAATCTAGTTGTTTTATAACTGCTGCTGTATCAGCTAAGTCATTAAAATATGAACTTAAATTATGAATTTGAGTCTGAGATTTCAGCCATTCCAAATCTTGGGGAGATACTTCTTTTTGTAAAATATAAAAGCTAGTATTATCTAGATTCAAAATAGGTTGTAAATGTTCTAGAGAGCAAGAACGTTTTTTGCTAGTCTTGATTTGACTATTTGTTTCCCAGGTTATGCCAATTTTGAAACTATTTGTAGTTCCTGGCAGTTGAATTTTTTTTGATTCTGGTACAGATAAATAAGGAATTTCAGCAGGTATAGTTTCTAAGGTAGTACCAAAAATTCGAGGTAGACCCATCAATGGAACTTGTAGGTCAAAATCTGGTAAATTTTCACCTATAACAAATAATTTGTCGATTTCTGAAACAGTGGTAAATAATAACTTTAATCCAGCTTTATTACAATAAACAATTACACGTCCCCCGAATTTTTTCACCAAAGGAATATAGCGGATAAATTGGATAGAATCTCCTAAACCTTGTTCCGTATAAACCAATAAAGTTTTCCCTGAAAAATCTGAACCATCCCATACAGGTTGAGCAAAATTATTAGTTACATAATCTTGACGTTGGCGACGCCATTCATACTCAGAAAAACCTTCAATAAAATTTCCCTGTTTCAGCAAAACAGCAGCTAAACCAAAGTGAGCATTAAAATGATTTTTATCTAATTTAAGAGCTTCTTGATAATACTTTTGAGATTCCGAAAGTTTTCCTAGCTCTAAAAATATACTGCCTAAACTGTTATATCCTTCAGCATAATTTGGCTTAAGTTTAAGAGATTTTTGATAATGCTCAATAGCTGCCTCAAATTCTCCTTTATATCGCAAAATACGTCCTAAATTATGCCATGCTTCAGCATAATTAGGACGCAATTTAATTGCAGCTTGACAGTGACTAAACGCAGCATCAATTTGCCAATTATCTTGAAGTGCCACAGCCAAATTATTATGAGTTTCCGCATAATTAGGATTAACCTTTAAAGACTTTTGATAATAAGCGATCGCCTGTTCTATTTCATCTTTTTCATAAGCACATACACCCAAAAGCTCTAAAGCTAAAAAATTATTAGGCTGTCTTTTTATAATCTTCTGACAAATATTGATTGTTTCTTCCAATTTTCCAGATTGGTATTTTTTTATTGCTTGTTTCATTTCACCATTATCAAATTTTATATCCATAGTTTTTGACATTTATTTTTGAGGATAACTATTCTAGAGCAATTTTTTTAAACTATCTTTTACATCAAGCAATACACTATCCCAATCTGCAATTTTTTGCTGTCTAAATAATCGGGATGTCGGATACCAAGGGCTATCATTTCTATCTAACATCCACCGCCAATCAGAATCAAAATTTAATATTACCCAAACAGGTTTACCTAATGCTCCTGCCAAGTGAGCAATAACTGTATCTATTGTAATTACTAAATCTAATTGTTGGATAGCTGCTGCTGTATCAGCTAAATCATTAAAAGATGAACCTAAATGATGTATTTTAGTTTGAGAGTTCAGCCATTCTAAATCTGTTGGTAATACTTCCTTTTGTAAAATATAAAAATTCGCTTTATCTATACTTATAATTCCCTCTAAATATTCAACCGGACAAGAACGTTTTTGACTGGTTTTAGTGTTACTCCTTGTTTGCCAACATATCCCTACTTTGAGATTTTTTTCTGAAGCAGGTGGGATAGTAAAATGGGTTGACTTTGGTACCAATAAGTAAGGGATTTTAGCTGGTATAGTTTCCAGAGTAGTTTGGAAAATTAGAGGTAGACTCATCAATGAAATTTGCAGGTCAAAATCTGGTAATTTTTCACCTATAACAAATAATTCGTCTATTTCTGAAAAAGTCGTAAATAATAATTTCAACCCAGCTTGATTAAGTTCAATAATTACACGACCTCCTAATTTTTTCACTAGAGGAATATAGCGGATAAATTGAATAGAATCTCCCCCACCTTGCTCAGTATAAACTAACAAAGTTTTCCCCTGAAAATTCGAGCCATCCCACAAAGGTTGAGAGAAATTACGAGAGCTAAAATCTTTCTTTTGCCAGCGCCATTCATATTTATGAAATCCTTGAATAAAATTTCCTTGCTTAAGCAAAATAAGTGCCAAACCAAAGTGAGCATTTGCATGATTTTTGTCTAATTTAAGAGCTTGTTGGTAATATTTTTGAGATTCCACCAATCTTCCTAACTCTAAAAATATTTTACCGATACCGTTATACGGTTCGGCATAATTTGGTTTCAGTTCAAGGGCTTTTTGATAATGTTTAATGGCGACTTCAAGTTGCTGGTTATCCTTCAGTGCCAAACCCAAATTACTATGAATTTCGGGATTATTTGGATTTAATTTCACAGCTTGAGTGAGGTAGGAAATTGCTTCTTTTGCTTTCCCTTCTAAACCAGCAATAACCCCTAATAAATGTAGCGACCTCGAATTTTCTATATCTATTTCTAAGATTTTGTGGCAGATTTTTGCTGCTAATTTTAAATTTCCTTTTTGATAATTCTTTACTGCGGAGTTAAAAAGATTTTCCAATGTCTGATTTTCCATAAGTCAAGCCTAGTTACAAAATTTTTAATTTAAATTAGCTAGAGTAGGGAAATTAAATTTTCAAATTTGTCGGTATTACTAAATTATTTCTAGATGGGTAATTAATAATAATCTTTTTTAATTAAATAGGTATTAAAATTTAGAACGATATAATCAAATGTAAATCTACAGTAAGCATTTAGCTATTAGCTGTCAGCTCTCAGTAACAAAATCACACCTTAGTACCAAGCTTGAAAAAAGAATCCTGTAAATTCATCTTGATTAGAGATGCTTAAAAAAGCTGCTATAATTCATTTTAGACAACTATATCTATCATTATCATTATTCCTTTTTTTCAATATTTCCTCCTTTTCTTACTTCTTTCTTTCTTTAGCTGAAAGCTGAAAGCTGACGGCTGAATACTTACAATCTACCTACCCAAGCACCCTGCCATAAACTATAGCAATCCTAAATGATTTGTGAAAATTTTTATAGCAGTTAATATTAACGGAAAACTTTGAAAATTATGACTCCTGACTCCTGACACCTAACTACCACCAAAATATTACAACTGAAATAGGATTACTATAGAGTTAATTTATAAATTTTAATATAGTCAAGCTTTTCCACATCTATATATCTATATAATTATAATTAATCAACTACCTACTCAGGTTGATTTTTCGATAATTACCCCATAGTAAGACCTATAATTTGACACTTAAAACCTTATATATATTCAAAATATGTGGCAATCTAGTCAAGGCATTCCTAACATACCCGATATTACCCATCCCGAAGAACTGATTGAACTTGGCAATCAAATTATTCAAGCATCACTCATATTAATTATTCTAACTTTTTTCTTAGGCATAGGAATAGCAATTATCAATTTTTCTATCCCTAGTCGCCAAGAATCAGAACCAAATAATTTGATTAATGAATTAGTATCTCAATATTCGAGTTTACTTAAAAAACTACCACATCTAATTTTAGTTTTAATATTGCTAGTGGGAGGATTTTTTCTCTGTTCAACTCTTAGTAATCGTTACCATAATTGGGAACAAGCAAAAATCTCTAAAATTGCTGCGGGTGTGGCAGGCGATCGCGCAAGCGGAACGGAGTTCTATCGCCTCGAACAAATCGCTCCAAAAGTTCGTTATATAGTAGAAGAACCCTATACATATTATCAGTGGGTTGAGAATAAACAGGTTGAAATTAAAAGTACGAGAAATGTAGATAAATTTTTGAACATAAATGCTTCAAAAATTCAGGTAAATATTAACCAAGCTAAAGACGTTCAAAATCTCAAAGCTGTTTATGTTGTAGATTTTTCCGCAGAATATCAAGTTACTAACCAACTTCAAAATATCCAAGAATTTTTCTTTGATATTCGTCCTCCTTATGGCTATTCTTTACTCCAAAACTTTCGCGTCGAACAAAATAATAAAAGATTAATTCCTACTAACCCTGGAAATTATAGTTTTCCCTTTAATTTATCTCCTGAAGAAACCATCAATTTCAAAGTCAACTATCAAGCTCAAGGCGCACCCCGTTGGATTTATAACGCCAATAATCAACTATTATCAAACTTCCGATTAATAGCATTAGCAAATTTTCCCAAAGCAGACTTTGCAAGTGGAATTGTTCCTACCGAAACTATCGAATCTAATCCAGGTCGAAAATTTACTTGGGTATTTGATGATAATGTTTCCGTCAAAAATCCTTTTGGAGTTTTTACTGCCACAGACTCAGTAAAAAATACAGGTATTTTACCTCGCTTATTAATATTAGCTCCTCTATTATTTTTATGGTGGTTAATTCTCTTATATTTTTCTCTACCTTTGAGTTTGCGAGATGTGGCAATCTTAGGAGGAATTTTCTTTGCTTGTTTACTGACTTTAACTTACTTTAGTCGTTTCATGGATGCTAAATTTTCCTGGAGTTTAATTTCTCCAATTTTACTATTTTTAGTGTGGGGTTTAGGCTCAAATCGTCAAGCTTCTTTCGCAGCAATTATTTGTACTATTAGTGGCGGAATTTTACCTATTTTTGCATTATTAATTCCCTATAGTGGATTAACTTTAAGTATTGCTGGATTACTTTCTGTAGTTTGGTTAGTAGTTCGACATTGGTATGGGTGGTATTCTGTTAATAATTCATTTAATTGAAGTCGTATAGGTTTGCGCCTCCAAACCCATTTTCATTATCTGAAATAGGAGATAGTAATCCGCGCGCGGGATTAAATTTTTTAGTTACGAGTCGTCCGTGGAATAGAGGCAATACACCGAAAAGATTGAAAAGTTTTTCCTTACTCCCTTATATCAATTTGAAACAAGAATGTTATGAATAATAAGGGCGATAAAAATACTTTACAGAAGATTTCCCTTTGGCAAATTCAATAATTTATGAACTAAGAATGGCATCAAAGCTATTCCCATCTGACTCCTGACTCCTGACTCCTAAAAAAACCTAGATATTTGTAGCAAACATTTATCAAATTGGTATTACTTCCCTACTTTTAAGGATGCTTTGAGATTTTTTACACCAAAAATGGCTATTAGCAAGGGAAATACCTGAATTAGTTCAAAATAGATGTTTGCGTAGCATGACCTAGGAAAACCTAGATATATCAAGAAAACGGTTAATTTAAGGTGAAAACATTACTGTATAAGATTTTGAACTTATTTTTAACCTATTTTTTCCTAAAGTCTTGTTAAGATTAGAATCAGATTTTTCCCATCATTAAATCTTTCCATCTATACCTCTCTAGTCGAAAATCGCCAATATTTTTCATTATCTAAAGCTCCTAAAAAATCCCGCGTCAAAGGATTTTCCGTTGCATCCTCACAATTTTTGTGATATTATAAAACTTATAATTGGCCATTTTTGCTATATGCCTGACTTTTAATTCAACTAAATTTCCTGAGCCAGAGACAATCAAAATATTCAGGATATTCAGGAATTTTCCCTAGGGCGTGTCATCAATGAAAAAGGTTGACAAGTAGGGGTATTGTATGCTGTATGAAAATGGCGCTCGCTATGGCCACAAAATGACTGTAGCTGCCTCTAGGAATCCCTCCCAGGAAGTTAACTGAACATTTATCCTATCTCCTGGCGATATAGCTGCCCCACTTGTTGCGCCCACCCTCAATACTGTTTGAGGCCTTGCCTTGAAATTTTCTATTCATAGACCTGCTTTGTAGAGTATCTCATCGTAATTACGGAGTTCACCCACGGTTTTTTTTCGGGGGAATCACCACCTCTATGCCTCTCTCAGCTCAAGGCCCAATCACCCTAAACAAGAGCTTCATAAGCTTGATCTCCTCATACTGCTTCTGCTTCTACCATCCCTAATAAAATATCTGCATCAGTCCAAGATTGAAGTTTGAACAGTAGTGAAAAATGCAGGAGTGGGATTAGGAGCGA
>NZ_JAAHHT010000245.1 GCF_010672085.1 Okeania sp. SIO3I5 | reverse complement strand
ACAGGGCAGATGGAATTTCACCACCAAGGTAATAAGAGTTATTCACAAGTCGAGGTTTCCCCTCATGTATTGACTTGGAACGGCCATTTATACCCAGTTCCCTGGTTTAGTGGCCAACGAGTCGCACTCATACATAATGATTGAAAAACTCATGCTCATTAATTCTTTCTTTCTCCTGACTCTTGACTCAAGTGCGCGATACGATAACTAATTACCCGGATTCTATATCAAAACTTATGCACAGACAAATACATAGCGTTCAAAACTATAACATTAGTTTTGTATCTGTTTAATCTATAATTTCCCAATCGTATTTTAAGTCTTGATGGAGTTGCGGTCCACGATGACGAAAAGTAAAACTATATTCGACCTCATTATTATCCACCGCACTTGCTGGCAACTTATCTAAAGGAAAAAACGCCTGGACCTCCAAATGTGTGAGACAGTTAGCGCACTTAACCACATTCCTGCGACTAAAAACAGAATAGTGCCCGAGGTAGTACTTTTTGCCCTCAAAATTTGCATAGGCTTGCAATACAAAGGAACCTTGGAATAGGGCACGGTCAATTCCTGTAACAACTAATTTCTTTTTACTAAAACCCTCATCACGAGTCTCTTCCTGCACTTTTTGTTCGTCAAGCAAATGATAATGATCAAAGGAACCAGAACTATATGTATAATTAAGTTGCTTCTCAATGTTAATGCAGTCTTTGGAGGTGTAGGGCACTTCCATGTTTTTGTCGTCGATTTTCCTGAAAGGATAAAGTGGCGAGTCTAAGTTGAGGCTTGCATTGGGGGGAAAGTCTGGGGTAGGACCTTGTGAATCAGTTGAACTCGTGCCAGGATATCCTGGTATAATCGTAAGTTTGTCGGTGTAATTGTGTTTCTTCTGCCACAACCAGAACATCCGGTCTACATTGCAGTGGTGAAAGAAGAAAATCGGATCTAAAGCAGCTGTATTATTTTCGCCCATGTCACCATTCGCACCAGCGATTATTCCGATCTGGATCTCCTCACTACCCTCAATGTAGTCAAATCCACCTACAGAAAGATGAATATCATTGTGAGGGTTTTCTAACGGAATCACGACGTCTGCTTGGTGCGAGCCACGATTCCAAGCCATCGCTGAAGTGGTATTAGAAAAAACTGTGTAGTTCGGCGCATTCAGGCATTTTTCGTATCTCTTATAGATGCTGAATTTTGCCTCTGGCGTTTCTGGCACAGGTTTTTCCGGCGGTATACCGTTAAGCCATTGCTTGACATTTGTGTTGAGAAGTTTGATATTCATTATGGGATCGGGATATTGGTCGTTGTGTTTTTTGGTAGCTTCTCGATCTTTCGGAGTCCCTACTAGCCCTGACAAGGGATATCTCACCGTCTCATAACCTTTGGGTTTTGAATAATTAGGATTGCCATCAAACTCATAATCCTTATCAGATAAGCGTTTGGGTAAGACAAATGAGCGCAGTGGGTTATCAATTGTTTTACCTGCCAGTTCACCATTATATTGAGCATCACTAAACGTAAATTTTTCTTGTGTGAGAATATCGGGAATGCCTTTCTTAAGTGATTCCAAAGTCGTTTGATCCCAGTAAGGCATCATCACATCGGGAACAATAGTTTGCAATGCTTTTTCTAATTTCAAAACATATACTCTGTGCCAAGTTGGAAACAGCACATTTCCATGATTGCAGTACCCTCCCCAATATACATAAGAGTCTATCCGTTTGAGGTTATCTACATCATCGCGATAGACGAAGGGCTCGCCGTGATAACCACCCAGGCAAAAGAATGAATTAGGATCTTCTGGAGGCAGTTCTTTAATCCCTTTCCAGGCACGTATCAAGTCTTCGAGGGGCTTCATCTTATCCAGATCTTTACTGCTTTTACCCTCATCATATTCTGCTTGCAGCTGACGTACCGAGTAACGTACTCTCGGTCCAGTAAATGTAGACATATTCGCTTCTTTAATTTCTTTAAAACAATAAGTACTATTATATGTCAAACTTCGCTTCTGTGTAAAAGAAATATTATTTATAATATATTATATAAAATATTAGAAAAAATAATATGGTAGGCTCGAGCTTGAGGGAGGGCGTTGCTGAAACCAAGGGATGAAAGAGATGCTAATTCCACAAATTCATTATCAAGGGCGTTAACTTCTGCACTCAGGTTAACCAAGAGTAAGACAGCGATCGCTACTATTGTCATGCCACTTAATAACATTCTGACTGGTTGAAGAGAAATTTCATCCTCATCAATAGTTTGGTCTCCACCTAGTATCCAACCGCTACCAAAACCGACACATAATAAAATTATCGCTAAAATTGCTAGATTACTCTATTTTACAGGATTTTCCGGTACTTTGAAACTTAATGACTGTTCAAAAGGTTCAAATGCTCCTATGACTTCGGGAATCACTGCTACTTCCATCTTAATAGTTACCGCGAATGGGTAATACCTGTTCAAATTCTAGATTTCCTTGGGTAGCGATCGCTTCTAAATTCAATTTATTACGTTCACTGATCTGTTTCCGTACCATGCAGGAAATGCTGAATGCTGAATGCTGAATGCTAATAGCTGAAGGCTTACATAAAATTTACTATTTTTATTCTTTTTTCCTTGTCTACACTATTTGTAACATTATTTTTTTTAATGGTATAAATATTTTTTGTTTTATTCAACTGTAAAATCATGTAAATCCTAATTTCATTCCCCTTTTTTTTACATAAATATATTGAGTTTATTTAAGAGAAATTTATTTCAGGCATTGTGAAAAATAAAAAAAATATTTAACCGAGTTAACACGATTTTCAATACATGAATTACTATAAAAATATTTGAAAAATAGGTTTAAATCAGGATTAAAATTAGTTAAAACCATGAATATTATACATTTTGCGCATATTTTCTGACGAATAAATACTTATAATATTAGTAGATTATAAGTATCTGTATATTCAAAACAAATCACTTTAAAAATAAAGATTATCCTGAAATTAATCTATGATTAAAATCACATAAATATGACAGATAAATCACTTGATTTAACGATATAAATTACCGCTAAATAGCTGAGAAGCACAGAAGATAGAGATAGTTAAATACAACACACACAACCAGACAATGAAACGAATTTTTAACGTTGGCACAAAAATTGCCTTAACTGCTTTACTATTAAATGCTTCCTCTCAACAGGCACAAGGTTTCTCCTTGACTGATGGAGTATTTAGCTTATTCTTAGAATGTAATAATGATGGAACTGCCTTACTTTTTGAAGGAGGGGATGGATGGCAGTATAGCCAAGATGCTACTGGAGATATGACTGATGGTGATAGTTAAGACCTTACTGGAATGGCGGTTTTCCAAGATGGTAACGAGATGTTTGTTGCTATTGGTGGAAATATGCCTTTATTGGGTAGGGGTTTAGACCGCAATTTGGATAAAATTTTTCCAGGAGACTTATTCTTTACTCCTGCGGGTCAAAATTTTGAAGACTCTATGGAGGCAGGAAACCTCCACGCTATTCACTTTTCAGGTAGTTCAGACTCCGGTGCTGATTCTGGTTTAGGGGTTTACAAAAACGTAGCTGCTAAAGGGGTAGGGATGCAGAACTTCGGGCATCGTACTCTTGATAACTATGAAGCTCTAGTTGATTCTAGTGAGGAGAACTTCTATGGTAGCTTGGGAGCAAATAACTCCTACTTTGATGGTAGTGGTACTGGATACAATGTGATTGCTGGAGGTGACAGAGTTGCCAATGATGGGTTTCAAATGTTGACTGCTACAGAACTGACAGCAGAAGGGTTTGATCAAAACTCTTTAGGTGGAACTGAGTTTTTTGGCTTCAAATTCAATCTTGATGCTATAGTTCCTCCAGAGCCTCCAAAAGATATTGAAACTCTCAAAGGAATTGCTGAAGGGTACGGTTTTGATTGGGATGGTCAAGGTTGGGATGGAGAACTAGACAACTTTGAGGGAACTATCGGCAGTTTACAAACTGAAATTGATAACATCCAAGGCGAAGTAGACGGTTATCAAGATGAAATTGATGCTCACCAAGCACAAATAGATATTTACAATAGCCGTAAAGTTGCTGCGAAGCAAGAAGTTGAACGTATACAAAAAGATGAAATTAACCCTCTTAATAAAAGCAATAATAACGCTGTCAAGGAAGTTCCTGGTGGAGAAGCTAACAGTCAAATTAAAAAAGAGTTGGGCAAGCGCAACAAAATAGTTAATAATCTGAATGAAGTTGAGGAAACTATTAGTGAGAACCCACAGAAAATTATTGACGCTGAAGGTAAACAGAATCAAATACAAACTAAACTTGGTAATGTTCCTACCCAAGAGGAAGCTCTCGAACTAGCCAAACCAAAAGCAAGCGCAACTATTCAGGATGCTTATGTTGCAGTTGCAGAACTTGAGTCTCAAAAAAAAGCTTGAGATGAATATAAGCAAGACAATAATTGGGAAAATTTAAGCTTACAAGAAAAGCTGGATCTACAGAACAATTATGATGGAAATTGGCTAGAATTGCGTAACGATGGTAGTCTCGCAAAGCAAGAACAGGAGTTGATTTTCTTTAATGAACTTATTGCTGATTTTGAAACTGAAGTTGAAAACGAGCGTCAAGGGAAAATTGATAAACTTGAGAAGCAATTCAACAATCAGAAAAATAAGATTGATACTCTCAAACAAAACCTTGCAGATGCGATAAATACTAAGCCAGATTTAGAACAGGAGTTAGACGATTTCTACAATCAACATTTCGATGCTTCCAATCAGAATAGCTTGCAGCAAAAGCTGGAAAAAATCAGAGATAATTCTGAAAAACAATTGACTAAGCTGAATAATAAAAATAATCTAACTCCTGCTCAGGAAGAGGAAAAGGCTTTCCATGCACAGAATATTATTGAGACTCAAAATCTGCTCAATAGACATCTCCAAAAATTAAAAATTAAATCAATTCTTATCCATAAATTATCAATTATTCTTCCCTGTTCCCTGTTCCCTGTTCCCTCTTTTCTGGAGATGTCTAATGAAATTGATGCTACCTCTATTGATACTCTGACGTCATCTGTTGACAATCTTTTAGATGGAGCTAACCAATATTTCGATGCTTTGAAAGCAGAAGCAAGGGATAGCGATCGCCCAGACGGTTTAGATAGTAATAATTTTAAAACCTACACCGCTGAAGATTTAACTGTAGAGATTCCTGTTTACGATGAAGATGGGAATATTATTAATTACACTACTCATGTTTTTGACGGGGTGCAAGTAGGCGATCCGAAAACTATTGGCAGCGAGTATCAGCGCCGTGAGTTTGAAGCAGGATTATTTGAGGTTGCTCGCAATCAGCGGGAGCAAGTGAAAATTCAAAATAAAGCGCTTAGTCAAAGTGAAGTTGCCTTGTTGCAAGAGGATGTAGAGAGTCGCAATGAAGCAGAAAGTCGAAAGGCTAATGTTATAGCACAACAACAGGAGCAAATTGACCTTCAAAATGATTTGCTCAGAGACATTGAAGAAACTCTTGTTCCATTTATTGATGAAGCGATCGCTACTGAGAAACGGGAGAATATGCAGGAGCGACTTGCTGCTGCGGAAGTTGAAAATCAGCGCGAGCAAGAGTTGGAAGAACAGTTCGGTGTACGAACCGACAGGAATATTGGTGGGGTTCCTACGAGCCGTGCAGAAGTCTTAGCTCGTCTGAATGAGACACCTTCAGTCAAGGTTCCTGAACCATCTTCACTACTGGGTTTAATGACTGTAATTGGAGGTGGTTTGGCTGCTTTTGGTCGTCGTGGCAAACGTCGATAAGCTCCTATAGTCAACCGTTTCACGGAAGTCAAAAGTCAAAATTTACAGCACTTGTTAGGATGGTGAGCTATGGTTAAAAGTTAATGATTATTAGTTTTCGTGTATTCTCTGTTAGATGATCCGTAGGGATGTTGTATACAACGTCCCTACTTTTTATAGCGCTAGGCATTACAGCGTTTTTCAGATAAATAATATCATGTACAAGACTTACGCAAATTATTCAATAATACACCACCTGTAGGGGCGGTTCGCGTTTGCGGAGCATTCCGTAGGAAACCGCCCCTACTAGATATGGCGGTTTTGCGTAAGTCCTGACATAAGAAACCGGGTTTATTGCTCTGATGATTCAAATCACGAAGTTTCCTCCATAAATCCGGTTTTTGGGTAAGCTCTAATCAAGTTAAAAATGTAAGAATTTCTAGCCTACAGAAAAATCAGAAAATTGTCGTACATAAGGAGAACGAAAAGCCAAAACAATGTCAGATTTTGGCACACCTAAATCTAATAATTGTTGAGCAATTCCTTGCTCAGTAAAATCTTGTTGAATCCAAATTTTACCATCTTTAATATCAACATGAATAGAACAACCATAATCCCGTTGTTCATTTTGCCAACGCAAAGAAATTAAGAGGTAATGATTTCTTTCTGAATCCAAAATCAGTTGTGTTTCATATTGTGAATCTAGAGTATGATACTGATAGTGTTCTTTAACTATTTGCATGACAATTTCTGGATAATTTAATCGCTCCATAAAACAATTACCTCTTCTAAAGGATCGAAAATTAGTAATTTAACTTGATAGGTACTTACAGAAAGTTGAATAAAAGAGTCACTAAAAAATCTCTGTAAGCATCTTTAGTAATTGCCAGATACAAAATTCGTTCAGGCTGATTTAGTTTTAAGGCTAACACATAGTTGAGAAATTGACCAAGAGCAGTATGAAATTCTGCCAAGGGTGACATTGACAAAAAACTTTTAATTTCTACTGCTATTGTTTGACCATTTTTTTCTGCACCGATAGCTCGTTCCCCACCTATATAAATGTATAAAGATATTTTAGTACTAGGCTTAATAAATAGAGGATCGTCGGTAATTTTCCAACCATCTTTGATTAAAGCTGATTTAACAGCATGATGAAAAAAGTCTTTAGCTGGCATAACTTTAGAATAAATCTAACTTGATTAAACAACAAAATCCTCCGCAATTACCGAAAATTTCGGGTATAAAGCGTCTCCATTCATGGAGAAAGAATAAAAGACATTCCTTTGAGGCAATCCTTTTCTTTATAAGAAGAGGTAATTATTAATTATTAATTGTTAATTATTAATTATTGAAGGCTTCATTTAACATTAGGAGTTTGAGATATAGCGTTTCTCAAATTGGTGAGATATAGTTTTAGATCCCCCCTACTCCCTCAAAAAGGAGGGAGGTTTCAAAGTCCCCCTTAACAAGGGGGATTTAGGGGGATCGTAAATGTACTTTATCTTTATAAGAAATCCTATATCTCTTCCATCTATATCCTAATCATAACTATTCAAAAAGTCCTTACAGAGTTATCATTGTTTATGTGGTTTATAAAACTGTTGTAATATTAAAATTAATTATGTTAGTAAATGAAATTGATCGAGTCTTAGGCAAACCTTATTATCAAACTAATAGCTGTCTAATTTATCAACTTGATTGCTTAGATGCAATGATAAAAATTCCAGATAATTTGATTAATTTAACAGTAACTAGCCCTCCATACAATATTGGGAAAAACTATGAGAAAAATTTGCCAATTGATGAATATTTATCTTGGTGCAATATGTGGCTATCAGAGATTTATAGAATTACTTTAAGTACAGGAGCTTTTTGGTTAAACTTGGGATATTTATCTATTCCCGATCGTGCTAAAGCTATTCCTATTCCTTATTTAATTTGGGATAAAATTCCTTTCTATTTAATTCAAGAAATTGTTTGGAATTATGGCGCAGGAGTGGCAGGTAAAAAGTTCTTTTCTCCCAGAAATGAAAAGTTTCTTTGGTATGTGAAAAATCCTGATAAATATACGTTTAATTTGGATGAAGTTCGTGACCCAAATGTTAAATATCCTCATCAGAAAAAAAACGGTAAATTAAAAGTTAATCCGAAAGGAAAAAATCCTACTGATGTTTGGCAGTTTCCTAAAGTTACTTCTGGTAAAAATCGAGCTGCAAAAGAAAGAACTCCTCATCCAGCTCAATTTCCAATTGCTGTAATTTCTAGAATAATTCAAGCTTGCTCAAATCCCAATGAAATTGTTTTTGATCCGTTTCTTGGTTCGGGTACTACAGCAGTAGTTGCTTTAAGTTTAAAAAGACAGTTTATTGGGTTTGAAATTAGAGCAGATTATTGTGAAATTGCTGCTAATAGAATTGAGAATTTGTTGACAGAAAAACAAGTTGATGCAGAACAATTATCCTTATTTTAAATTTTTGATTTATAAAGGTAATTCTAATAACTTGTAACGTTCTACATCTAAACTTAATTTTGCTTGTTGTCCTGTAGCAGCTACTTGACCCTGCCAATCATCTTGATCTAACCAACCAAACCTTACTAAAGTAATTTTTGGTCTTTCTGCAGCAGGGTTATTTCTATTAAATTTCTCAAAATTAATTGCTAAACAGTAACCGGATTTATTTTTTTTTAATCTACTGTTAGTAGTGCTTTTTTGAGCATAACTACGATTTCCATATATACTACGCTTACTTGAGGAAGTTTTCATCTCAATTGAGTAGTATTCATTAGTAATACAAACAATATCTTTTTCATTATTATTTTCTTCTCTTCGCCAAATATTAGGATATTTCCTAGCTAATTCCAAAGGAATAAGTTCATGTAAAAAGTATCCCATAATCTGAGGACGAGGAAATAAATCTATTCCTATTTTATAAGCAGAACTTGTAATATTAGATTCAAAAATTTCATGCCAAACTTGATTAATCAATTCACAGATTTCATTAGAATTGAGAGGGTGTTGTTTGATAAGTTCTAGTGTTTTTGCCTTCCACGCTTCTACAGGAAGTCCCGCATAAGGTGATAGCATTTATTGAATACCCTCTAACAATTTACTCGGTGATACTTCTAAAGCTCTAGCTAAACGTAGAATATTCAGAAGTGCAACATTTCTTTCTCCCCGCTCAATACCACCGATATAGTTTCGGTGTAATCCTGCTAGTTCAGCTAACTTCTCTTGAGAAAGTCCTTTTGCCTGTCGCAATTTTCGCACTTGCTGACCAAACATTTTTAACTCAATATTTTCTGACACTATTACAGGCTAGCACCGAACATAAATCTGAATCTACACACTATAAGTGTGATTCAATTTTTTTCATTATTTTTTTTAGTAATCACACCGACAACATAATTTGCGAACCTTGAGCTGTTTTACTAACTTCAATTCGAGCTTGAAAAGCTTCTTTAAAATGAGGAATATGAGTCACTGTTAATATACAAGAAAAATCAGCAGCAATGGCATTAATAGCAGCAATTAATCTGTCACATCCCTCGGCATCTTGAGTACCAAATCCTTCATCAATAATCAACAATCGCAAGGCAGTACCCGAACGCTGCGCCAACAATTTTGACAAAGCCAAACGAATGGCAAAATTGACTCGAAAAGCTTCCCCTCCCGAATAAGTTTCATAAGGTCTTGTGCCTTTTGTATCTGCAATTAAAATATCTAATGTATCTATCCATTTAGAATTTTTCTTACTTCCTTTTGTAGCTTTTTGGGTAACAAATTGAACGTGCAATTGATTAGCACTTAATCTCGCCAAAATCTGATTAGTTTCTGCCTCTAACTGCGGCAAAATATTCTCAATCATTAATGCCTGAATTCCCTTTTTACCAAAAGCCAAACTTAACTCTTGATAAACTCGATATTGCCGTTTCTTACTTTGTAATTCTTCCAATTGTTGACTATTCTGAGCTTGCAAATTTTCCAAATGTTGTAACTGCTGTTGCACTTTGCCTAAACTTCCCAACTGTTGGTCTAATTGCTGACGACGGTCTTGAATTTTTCTGTCTAAATAGGCAATTTTTTTATCGAGGTCTGGAGTTTGTTCTAACTGTTCATTCAAAACCGAAATCTGACCTTTAATTCCTGCTAAATCTTGCTGCCGATTTTCCATAACTCCCTTTATTTCATTTATCCTTTCTAGTAACTGAGGATATTGTTTTTGAGCTTGACGTAATTTTTCAATTCTAGTTAACCAAAATTGTGCCTTTCTCAACTCCGATCTAATATTATTATGCTCATCTAAATCATACCCAATCTCAGAAATTTCTCTCTCAATCACCACAATTTGTTTTTGTACTTCAGAACTTTGTTTTTGTTGCTCCAAATCTTGTTCCAAACTAACTATTTGCTCCTCAATTTCTGGCATCTGAGCGCGAACTTTTCCTAACTTAGTATCCGCATCTTTAATTTGCCCATACTTAATTTCTGCCCACCTTAATTTCTTTTCTTCTTCCCTCGCTAAACTATGACTCCGGTCATCATAATTAAACTGTTGAATTTGTTGCTCTAAAGTGCTAATTTCAGCATATAAATTAATCGCAAAATCTCCCGTATGTAGCGATCGCTCAATTTCTGCCACTTCCTCTACTAATTCTTGCAGCAAACTTTCATCCTTTTTAATATTATCCAACTGTACCTGTAAACCACCCCGACGCTCCCGCAACTCATCATATTTAGCTAACTCTTGGTCTATTTCTCGATATTCTGTTCTCAAAACCTTAATTTCTCGCTCAGAAAGAGTCAGTTGTTCCCGCGCTACCCACAATAAATCTCTAATTTCCTTTTGCTGAGTTTGATGTTTATCTACCACCAAATGCCAGTGATGTTCGTCCAAGGGGCGAGCGCATAACGGGCAAGGAGGATATTCTTTGACTCCAACTTTACCATTACCATTACCATTGCCTTGATTTAATAACAGTAACTTTTGCTCCAACTCTCCCAGTCTAGTTTCATAATCTTTTTTACTGCGAATTAAACGTTCGAGAAATTGATGTCTTTCCTGACCTTTTTCTCGCACCCGTTGTTGATAAACCCGCTTATTATCCAGTTGAGTAATTTCTGCGACTACTTCCTGTAACGTTGCTTGTAGTTGAGGTTGCTTTTGCTGTTGAGTTCGTCGTAGTTGACAGACTCTAGAATTAAGTTCTTCCAAACGAGCGCTCAAACGTGCCTGTTTCTTTTCCAGTTCGGTTTGTAATTTTTGCCGTTGTTGCACTAACGGGGTAACTTCTACCTGCAACTTATCTAGGTCGTTTAATTTTGCTCTTGCTGCTTTTAGTTGTGTCAGAGCAGTTTCAATATCAGCACGCTTACTCAGAATATATAGGTTGTCTTGTTCCTGCTCTTTCAGGGAATTTAACTGCGCTCGACATTGCTGAATGTTGTTTTGTAGTTTCTGGAGTTGTTGCCGTTGTAATTCCTGAAGTTGTTGACGTTGGTTGAGAGCATTCTGGTGTTTTTTGAATTTAGCAGATAAATTTTCTTCAGTAGTTTGCAAATTTTGAAACTCAGCATATCCAGCGTTAATTTCATTCTCCTGTTTCACTACTGCTAATAATTCATCTTGTTGCTGTTGAGTAGTTTTTAGCTCCTGTTTGAGGCGATAACATTCTTGCACAAGTTTGTCGTATTGTTGTTGTTGACCTTGCAATAATTTTTCCCAAGTTTGCCGTTCATGTTGTTTGCCTTGGAATTGTTTAAGTTCTTGTGTCTCAATTTCTTGTTGTTGTTGGAGTTGAGCAAGAGTAGTTTGGAGATGAGTCTGTTGTTTAGCGATCGCTTCTTTTTGTTCGAGTTGTTTTTGATTCGCTGCTAGACTTTGTTCAAGTATTTCGACTTTTGCCTTAAACTCCCGAGCAATATCTTTAGCTTTTTCTCCCAGAGTGTCATATTGATCTAGTTTGAGCAGGGACGCGAGAATTTCTTTACGTTCGTTAGGACGTTTGAGCATAAATTCATCTGCCCTACCCTGACGCAAATATGCCGAATTTACGAATGTGTCGTAGTCGAGTTTAAGATGTTCGATAATACTTTGTTGAGTTGCTCGGACACCTTTTTCAGTCAGACTTTTAAACCTAGAACCTGTATAAACTTGAAATTCCAGGGTAGGTGAATAACCCCGACGACGACCCCGAATAACACGGTAAATGTTACCGTGGGTAGAGAATGTAAAGTCTACCCGTACTTCTTTTTCACCCAGACTGATCAGATCGTCTTCCGTCGCAGCGCGACTATTTCCCCAAATCGCCCAGGCGATCGCTTCTAGTAGGGAAGATTTTCCTGCACCATTAGGTCCGCAAATACAGGCAGTGTGCAGACCTGTGAAATCTAGAGATGCTTCCTGATAGCTGAGGAAATTTTTTAGTTGTAATTTTTGAGGAATCATTTTGCTATAGTGCTGATATTTGTCAAACTTGATGAATCATGTTTCAGTGAGTTATTCTCATTAGACTTCTCCAGAAAAGAGGAAACTGGGAACCCACCCCTAATATCAAATCCGATAGTATCGGTACAATTCAATATTGTAGGGGTTTGGCGACCAAACTCCTACCAAACTTGGGGTTTTTGCGAATACTGATAATAGAAACTTATTCTCCGTGTGGCAAGCGGATTTGATATAACCCCTCCCAGGAGGGGAGTAATCAATAATTTATGGATAAGAATTGATTCTATTTTTAGGCATTGCATAATTGTGGGACGATTTATGTTGATCGAGGAGCAAGCATAATCCCCGCGTCTGAGCGTCTCCGCGTCATCCTCAATCATCTCAGTATTCAGCAACGCCGATTTCCACGCCTATGTCTATTTGGTTGATGTTGATTTTTGCTGTATTTTCTCTGTTGTTTTTTAGACAACCGCTTAATTGATTTTAATTCATTTGGTTAGGTTTTTGACTTTATTTTCCATATTTTACATTAACACAAAAAAATGAATATTGTTCTTAGAGTTCTATCTACAAATATAAATACTTGACTTTCCTATAGTAGACTTAATCTAATTTTTCTATATCTAGTGTGATTAATTATTAATTTACACTATATAGCAATCCGATAGTTAATTGTAACAATTTCTATAATAGTTAATTTGAGCTAAAAATATGAGTAATATCATGTTCGGTTGAATACTTATAAATAATTATCGGTAGTCCTGCTGAGGAATGGCGAAGATACATAAGTTTTGTAATTTCTTCCCACACGAACCAACTTCCCACACCTCCCACACCTCCCACACTCTCTCTACCATTCCTCAGCACCACCACCTAATTATCAAGGAGTCAGGAGGTAGGGACGTATTGCTGACGCTTTCGCTCCGCTAACGCTGCGCGACATGTAACGGATTAATGTTCAAGCAACATCCGTAGGTCCTCAGAATTGCTGGAGAAAGGAGTCAGGATCAAAGTAGAAGTGTAATATCTTTTCCCTACTCTCAGAGCTGAAATTTTATTGATAACTGATTATCCGAACATGATATAAATTGTGTATGTAACTAATTCGACAGTTTCCCTAGCATAAGCATTCAGCAGTCAGCTTTTTAATGAATAGACATCTCCGCAAATCAAAAATAAAATAAATTATTATCCATAAATTATAAATTATAAATTACTTCTCCCAGTTAAGTGTTCCCAGTTAAGTGTTCCCTATTCCCTCTTTTCTGGAAAGGTATAATGAAACAAGTGTTCTTTTAACTTCTACAACTTTTTTAACCAGAGTATTGAAGTACAATAACGACAAACTTGAGTTGTGAACTTATAAAATTCTAAGGTTTACTGATCGCCAATTTCATTCATAACTTTTAATCCTACTTCTACTTGATTGTGAGGTTGTTTAACCGGATTTGATATAGAACCCATTTGGGATCTATGATTGGGAGGCGTGGGAAGTGTGGGAGGTGTGGGAGGTGTGGGAGGTGGGGGAGGTGTGGGAGGTGTGGGAGGTGTGGGAGGTGTGGGAGGTGTGGGAGGTGTGGGAGGTGTGGAGAGTCTAGTCCGTACAGGACTCAAAAAA
>NZ_JAAHHT010000244.1:3550-14020 GCF_010672085.1 Okeania sp. SIO3I5 | reverse complement strand
TGCCAGACCAAGAGCCTACAGCGGTTTTCATTTAAGTAGACCACAGTAGGGGCGAATGGAAGAAAGCCCTTACAGGGTTTTGGTTATGACAGTGTGGTTCATTAATCTGAAAAGCGCTGTAAAAAGTTTAGTGTAATAATTGATCTGATTTACAGTAATTTTTAACCTTATGAGGTATGGCACTACCTATAGGGCGATCGGCAGATGGGGAGATTCATATATTTGCAAAATTTTTTGTATCTAAGATCACAAATAGTTTAAAATTTTAGAAAAGAATATAATACTATATCCAGATATACTCGATCAGGTTCTAGGAAAAAAACTATGACCAAAACTCATTCCCAATTATCTGAACATTTGACATTTTTAACTACATTAGACACTACAAATACCCACAGTATTTCCCCGTCCAAGGGGATTTTTAGTATCTTTTCTGCATTCCCAGAATATGATCGTGGTAACAGATTGTATGATATGGGTAGATACTCCTCAGCTATTCCCTACTACGAAAACGCGGTGAAAATCAAGCCAGACTGGGCAATAGGTTGGTTAAAATTGGCTCATACCTTATATAAATTGCAAAAGTATGAAGAAGCAGTAGAGGCTTATAAAAGATCGCTATCGCTTAAACCAAATGCTCATCAAGCTTGGAATTGTTATGGAGTTGTATTATATAATTTAAACCAGTATGAAGAGGCGCTCGCTTGCTTTGACAAGGGAATTAAAATTAACCCAAATAATTATGAATTATGGTGTAATAAAGGGATTATTTTAGCTGAATTGAAAGAATATTTATCTGCCATTAACTGTTATAAAAAAGCACTGAAAATACAACCGATGATGGGAGAGATTTGGTATGCTCAAGGGCAAGCTTTATTAACTCTGCAAAAATATGCTGAAGCATTAGCAGCTTATGATTGTGCTGTGAAACTGCAACCTGATAATTATCATCTTTGGTTTAACAGGGGATTAGCTTTATTTCAAACTCAACGTTATGCAGAAGCAGTTATTAGTTATGACCATGCTATAGAATTACAACCGGAAAGTTATCTGGCTTGGTTTAATTTAGGTATTGCTCAAAGTAAACTACATAAATATCACGATGCGGTCTCTTCTTTTAATAAAGCAATTAAATTAAATCCTGATGATTATGAAGCTTGGTATTATAAAGGATTAGCTTTAAAAAATCATTGGAAAGAAGGAGGAGTTGCTTGTTTTGATAAGGCAATTAATTTTAATCCTAATTTAGCAGAAATTTGGATTGGTCGTGGTTATATTTTATTAGATTTATTTAAGTATAACGAGGCGTTAGAATCTTTTAATCAGGCAATTACAATTAATTCTAATTATCCGGAAGCTTGGTTAGGTCGAGGTAAGGCATTTATGGCAATGGGTAAGTATAATGAGGCGCTTATTGCTTATGGTCATGCTATTAGTATTGAACCATATTTTTTAGAGGCTTGGAATTGTCGAGGTGAAGCATTAGAAAAACTTGATAATTACGATGGAGCATTGGCAGCTTATGACAAGGTAATTGAAATGAGTTTTAAGCAAGGAGTTTCTGTTGCTCAAGTTGGTTTACAAAGGGGGGCAGCTTTAGAAAAGTTAGAGCGATATGCTGAAGCAATAGCAGCTTATGATTTGGTAATTGGAAAACATCGAGATAATTTTGATGCTTGGTTGAATCGGGGATTAAGTTTAGAAAAAATGGCAAATTATGAAGAGGCTGTTGTTAGTTATAATCGTGCTATTAGTATTTGGCCGAGTAATTATCAAGCTTGGTCACAATTAGCTTTAATGTTGGAAAAATTAGAGAGGTTAGATGAGGCGATCGCTGCCTACAACCAAATTGTTTCTTTAAGACCTGGTAATCATCTGGTTTGGTTTCAACGAGGGTTAATTTTGGAAAAATTAGGATATGTGAAAGAAGCTGTTAGTTCTTACAATATTGTGTTAGAAATTAAGCCTGATTATTATCAAGCAATTGAAAGAAAAAATCAGTTAAAAGTACCAAGTTAGGAGTAATGAGTAAGGAGTAAGGAGTAAGGAGTAATGAGTAATGAGTAATGAGTAATGAGTTAGGAGTTAGGTTACTCCTACAACAGTTTTGTGGTCTACTCAACTGAAAAGCGCTTTCATTAATGGATAATGGATAATGGATAATTATATCATGTCCGGATAATTAGTGATCAAAAAACTTTCTCTTCTTTATAGCTTAAAATTCCCTCTTCTTCCCTCATTACTCATTACTCATTACTCATTACTCCTCCATTTTTATTTATAACTATTCAACCGGACATGATATTACCCCTTTATTGGGGAGGCTTTAAACCTCAATGATCTAATTATTTAATTGTTTAATTATTAATTATTTCGGTAAATTATTAATTATTCCTCCCTGTCTCCTGTTCCCTCTTTTCTGCAGATGTGTATTAGCTAATTCCTACTGGATTGTTTCACCTAAAATAGTGCATTAGCTTTTCTCGTAATCACCCCATTTTCTAATGCAACATTTAAGATGAAACAGTCCACTACAGACAACTCCTGACTCAAAAATTTAATCAAGGCAAAAATGCTAAATTGGTTCTATAATTCAAAGTAGTTATTTTGACCAAAAAACGAGGTCTAAAGCCTCCCCTTTTAAGGGGATGAAAAAAATATTTAATTCAGTATTTCAAGCCTCCGACTGAAGTCGGAGGTTCACTGATAACTGATAACTGATAACTGATAACTGAAATGACTTGTTCATAAATATGAAACAAATATCAACACACGATGGTTCATCTACACCGCAAAATTCAGAAATTATAGTAACTATTTTACAAAGATTAACAAACGTACAAATAGATACTACTATAGTTTCTGAGTTGATAAAAATTTCTGAGACTAATGAATTCCAAATTGGCGACAATCTGATCAAAGATAAAGATGATATTAATAATTTTATTTATTTAGTATGTGAAGGCAGAATAAGAATTTTAGCTTTTGATTCAGAACAACAACAGGAAATACCAGTAGATGTTTTAGAAACAGGAGAAATATTTGGTGGAGACTGTTTATTCACCAAGAATATCATATCTTATGGAGCGATCGCTGCCAGTCAAGGACAAATAGCAAAAATTGACCTTACCCAACTACAACCATTACTAGAAAAACTCCCGGAAATCAAACAAAACCTGGAGCAAAAAACCCAAAAACGACAATGCCAAATCTTTCTGAAAACCTGCACAGAATGGCGATCGCTACCCAGTCATCAACTACGCCCCATATTGCCCCACTTTCAGCAAATCGCAATACCCCCTGGAGAAAAACTCACAACCGCTACCCCAGGGGAAATGGCACATTATTGGTTATATAGTGGTCAAATTTCCACAACCCAAACAGAAATACCTACCTTTCCTAATTGGGGTTATCCTGAGCAAACACCTACAGACTGGCAAGCAGAAACAGAACTATCTGTTTATCAACTACCCAAACAACAATGGGATGAACTGATATTGTTGCTAGCAAACCCAAATAAAATCACCCGGCATCAACCTGTCACCATTTCTCCACAACCGACTGCCGACATCCCACCGCCAACTCCAGAAAATTCTCAGTCCCCACCCACAGAAAACAAAGTTCTTTTCCCGAAACCGCTCAACCGCAGACTGCTAGATATTTTTGCCCACTATCCAATGATTTTACAACAATCATCCTCAGATTGTGGTGCCGCTTGTTTAGGTATGATTAGTCAATATTGGGGCAAACGCTTCAGCATTAACCAATTACGAAATTTAGCTAATGTAGGACGTTCCGGTGCTTCCCTGAAAAATCTTGCTAAAGCATCAGAAAGTTTAGGATTTCAATCTCGTCCTGTACGAGCATCTCTGAGTCGTATAGAAGAACAAAGAGACCCTTGGGTTGCTCACTGGGAAGGAATACACTATGTGGTTGTCTACGAAGTTAAAGGTAAACGGATTTTAATAGCAGATCCAGCGATCGGCAAAAAATGGTTAGGTCGTTCAGAATTTCTCGGCAGTTGGAGCGGTTATGCTCTGTTATTGCATCCTACTCAAGAATTTCGGAATGGGAAAGCACCTAAAACATCTCTAGGGAACTTTGCTAACGTTTTATGGCCTCATGGTAATACGGTCTTACAAATTATTTTAGCGTCTGTATTGATTCAACTATTTGGCATCGTTACGCCTCTATTTACCCAAATTATTCTCGACCAAGTAGTTGTGAATAAAAGTCTCAGCGCTCTCAGTGTTTTTGCTTTGGGGGCGTTAATGTTTGGAGTTGGGAGCATTGCGCTGACGGCAACCAGACAATATTTACTAGACTACTTTTCTAATCGAGTTGACCTGACTCTGATTTCTGGTTTTATCAACCACACTTTGAAGTTGCCGATGAAATTTTTTGCATCTCGGAGGGTGGGTGACATTATTACCAGGGTGCAAGAAAATCAGAAAATTCAACGGTTTCTGATTCGTCAGGTGGTGCTGTCTTGGTTAGATTTTTTGACTGGGATAATTTATTTGGGATTGATGTTTTATTACAATCAGAAGTTAACTCTATTGGTGTTGGCGTTGATTCCACCCATAGCTATTTTAACTTTGATTGCTACTCCTTTTTTGCGCAAGGTGTCGCGGGAAGTTTTTAATGCTACCGCAGAGCAAAATTCATCATTGGTGGAAATGATGACCGGAATATCTACTGTGAAAACTACGGCAACTGAAAGGGAGTTGCGTTGGCGGTGGGAAGAGGATTTAACTAAGTCTCTGAATGCAAGGTTTAAGGGGCAGAAGTTGGGTAATACTTTACAGTTTGGTAGTGGGGTAATTAATACTATTGGCAGTACGGCGTTACTTTGGTTTGGAGCTTTTTTGGTGATTCAGGGAGAGTTGAGTATTGGTCAGTTTGTAGCTTTTAATATGATGATTGGTAAAGTGATTAGTCCGTTTATGGCATTGGTAAATCTGTGGGATGAGTTACAGGAGGTTTGGATTTCCGTAGAAAGGTTGAATGATGTGTTGTTAGCAGAACCAGAAGAGATACCTGGTGAGGAAATGTTGGTGTTGCCTAGGTTACGGGGAGATGTGCGGTTTGATAATGTGACATTTCGTTATGATGAAGACCAGGAGCAGAATACACTTCAGAATATTTCTTTTGATGTGAAAGCGGGTCAGACTATTGCGATTGTGGGACGCAGTGGTTCGGGTAAGAGTACCTTAGTGAATTTGTTGCAGAGTTTATATTCTCCTAGCAGTGGTCGGATTTTGATTGATGGTCACGATATACGTCATATTTCGCCCCAGTCTTTGCGATCGCAACTTGGTGTTGTCCCCCAAGAGTGTTTTTTGTTTTCAGGGACTATTTTGGAAAATATTAGTATGTATGCTGATGATGTAGGTTTGGAACAGGCGATCGAGGTGGCCAAACTAGCAGAAGCTCATGGTTTTATTCAGGACTTACCTTTGGGATATAATACTAAGGTGGGAGAGAGGGGTTCATCCCTGTCTGGGGGTCAACGGCAACGATTGGCGATCGCCCGTGCTTTATTGGGTGAACCGAGAATTGTGATTTTGGATGAGGCGACTAGCTCTTTGGATACGGAGTCTGAGCAGAGGTTTCAGCAAAATTTAGCTAGAATTAGTCGAGACCGGACTACTTTTATTATTGCTCATCGTTTATCTACTGTCAGAAATGCCGACCGAATTTTGGTTATAGATCGAGGCATTTTGTTGGAGCAAGGTACCCATGAAGATTTGATAGCTCTAAATGGGTTGTATTATCATTTAGCTCAACAACAGCTTGACCTGTAACCTACATTCCCCATGACAAAATGTAGCATAAATACCAAGTAGTCAATAGTCAATAGTCAGCA
This sequence comes from Okeania sp. SIO3I5, assembly GCF_010672085.1. Taxonomy (GTDB): domain Bacteria; phylum Cyanobacteriota; class Cyanobacteriia; order Cyanobacteriales; family Microcoleaceae; genus Trichodesmium. The sequence goes on along the minus strand of NZ_JAAHHT010000244.1, from coordinate 8,151 downwards.
GTCAGCAGTCAGTAGGGAATGATATTATATCATGTTCGGTAGCATCGGAGCGTGTATAAAATTAAGTTTACAATAGACATCTCCAAAAATGAAAAATCAAATCAATTCTTATCCATAAATTATCAATTACTCTTCCCTGTTCCCTGTTCCCTGTTCCCTGTTCCCTCTTTTCTGGAGATGTCTAATGGGAAAAAGCTTCAGCATAAGTGCCTTCTGCCTTCCTTTCACCAAAGTCTAATTATTCAACCGGACATGATATTAGTTAACTTTGTGGCTCCACGAAGTATTTATACTTAATATTTTTCTGAGAATCAGGACTTACGCAGAACCACTACATATAGTAAGGGCGAATGCCATTGGCCCCTACAGGTGGTCTATAATTTCGTATTTTGCGTAAGTCCTGAGAATTTGACTAAAACTGTTTAACCGGATTTGATATTATGCCTCACTCTATAAATCAGCCTATAATACCAAGCGCGATCAATGTTTGCTACAAATATAGACTGTTTCTAGTAGTCAATTAAAAAAGAATGCTCAAATACAAGTCGATCTGCGAATATGCTGAACAATAGCTGCTCCAATTCATTTTAGATAGCTATCCCTATCGTTTTCCAATTTTTTTTGAATATTTACCTCTTTTATCCTAGATAACTAAAGCCTTCTTCTGTAGGGAAGTTGCATGCAACTTCCCTAGCATTTGTAACAAATATTGATCGCGTTTTGTATAATACATAGTTATCTTAATCTAATTTTTTATAGTAAAGTCAACAAACTTTATCTTTAATTGAATAATCAAAAAATCAAAAAAGATCTACAAAACTGCCAATTTGGCAAAAACCCCCATTACAATCAGTTAGAATCATTGGGGAGGTAAAATTAAAAAATCATAACAATATAAAATAAAAGTTAAAAAAACTATAAAAAAAGTAAATGGATTAAGTCACGCCATGAATTCTCAAAGTAAATCGGAAGTAGGATTTAGTAACAAAAATGCATCTACTCAAACCTGGATATTGCAAGAGTTAAATAATGAAGAACACGATCGCCTAGATGAAGTAGCATCCTCTATTTATGGGGGGATAGCAACATCAGTTAGGAGACCCCAGTTACCTATAGCTGTTGAACATCAGGAACAATCCAAACCAACTCAAAAAAGTGTCAATACTTCTGAGTGGTCGCCTGCCACCCAAAACTTGCTCGATCGACCGACAGCAGCATTTCCCAAACAAATAATACTAGGGGGAATGGCTTTCTGTATAGCTTTCGGCATTTGGGCATGGTTTGGCAAAATTAACGAAGTAGGGCAAGCACAAGGAGAGTTGGTGCCTCAAGGAGAAGCTTACAAAGTTCATCCAGTGGAGATGGGCAAAGTAGCTAATATTCCTGTGGGAGAAGGAGATAGAGTTGAAGCAGGTCAAGTTTTGCTAGAGCTAGATACAAAACTAGCAACAACAGAAGTGGACCGACTGCAGCAACAGCAGGTTGGCCATGAAAAAGAGTTGGTGCAGAAACAAGCTTTGCTGGAAAGGTTGGGTATGGAAGCAGAAACCAGAAATGCTGTAGCTCAAGCAAATATAACAGCTCAGTCAGCAGCGATCGCTAAAGCTGAAACTAATGTAGAAACTACACGGGGTTTGCTAACTCAGTTGCAGTCCGATGTCACAGCATTAGAGGAACGATATACAAATCTCAAACCTTTGGCAGAAAAAAGTCGGGAACTATTGGTACAACTGAAAGCTGATGTGGATGCTTCCCGGATGCGACGACAAGAACTTGCTCCTCTAGAAAATAAAACAGATGAGTTAATAAAACAACTGAAAACCGATATGGATGCTTCCCGGATGAGGAGGCAACAACTCGCTCCGCTAACAGAACAAACTCAAAAATTGATTCAACAACTCGAAGCAGATGTAGCAGAGCATCAAGAACGAGTCAAGAAATTAGAAGAATTGCTAGATGAGGGAGCTATCTCGGGGGAACGGTTCTTTCAAGCACGACAAACTCTGCGCGATCGTGAACACGCTTTACTGCGAGCTTATCTCACAGAGAAAAATCAAGCTCAGGAACAATTGTTTGCTGCCGAACAAGCTTTACGCGATCGGGAGAATGCAATTATTCGAGCGCAGTTAGCAGAAAAAAATCAAGCTCAGGAACAATTATTTACTGCCGAGCAAACTTTGCGAGACCGGGAAAATGCTATTATTCGGGCGCAGTTGGCAGAAGAAACTCAGGCAAGGGAAAAGTTGTTTGAAGTTGAACAGAGTTTGCGCGATCGACGTACCCAGATGACTGAAACTGAAGGTAAACTCCAGCAAGGGTTGGCAGAAGTAGAGCAACTTCAAGCGCAACTTGCCCAAAAGCAAGCAGAAGCAAAAGCAACTGACTTGGAAATGCAGCAACGGATTCAGCAATTAGAAGTTGAACTGACTCAACTGCGAGCAAAAATTACTGAAACTAAAAATTTACTGACTGCTGCTGAAACCAAGTTAGAGAAAAGATTTGTTTATGCTCCTGTGAGTGGGGTGGTACTTTCTCTAGATATTACTAATATTGGTGAGGTAGTACAACCAGGGCAAACTATTGCAGAAATAGGACCTGAAAATGCTCAACTGGTTTTATCTGCTAAGTTGCCTAACCCAGAAGCAGGGTTTATTGAAGAGGGGATGTCAGTGCAACTCAAGTTTGATGCTTATCCCTATCAAGATTATGGCGTAATATCGGGTACTGTTGCCTCCGTTTCTCCTGACACAGAGCAAGACGAACAAATGGGAGATGTTTATCAGGTTGAAATCACCTTGGAACGTAATTATGTGACAGAAAATGGTGAAACTATTAGTTTTAAACCAGGGCAAACTGCTAATGCGGATATTATTATTCGTCGTCGTCGTGTAGCGGATATTTTGTTAGATCCAATTAGAAAAATGAAGGAAGAAGGCATTAATTTCTAACTTCATTTTAGTGCTTTCTACAGTTTTTGGTAGTCCTGTAGATGTAGTGATTTATTGCCGAGGCAGTTCCAAAAGGCAATAGAAAATATATCTAATTGTACACTACTACCTAGTTTTTTATTAGTAACATCAGGAGATTACATCTATGAATTCTCAAGGGGTTTATCATAACAGTCAATTAAAGAAAGTTATGACTCAGGAACAGTTTGATTCAATTGTGGAAGCGATAATTGCTGGTCAGTATTCTTGGGCATGTGTTTTAATCTTACGTTTTGGTGGTCATAATCCTCTTGATTATATTCCTTATCGTACATTTAATCGGTTAATGAAACAAAATAATCAAGGTTGTCAACCTAGCAAACACAAAAATCGGGGTGAAAATGAAGTTGAATTTATCGGCGATAAAGATCAAACAAATGGTAAAAATATTACTGCTAATTAACAAAAATGAAGCAAAAAAAACAGGCATCAAGTTATAGGAAAAATCAGCAAGATGCCAGAGTTATTGGATGTAATTAGTAGGTAAACAAAATTCAAGTCAATTGAAATAATTTGTGAGTTCTCTCTGTAGAGACTTGACTGGAGTCTCTGTCAGAGGGATTACTATATTCACAGCTCAAATTTGATTTTTTACCTGAGTATTTTTTTCTGATGTTAATTTTAATTTTAATTCATAGTTTGATAATAAGTCAATATTTTGTTATTTATTATCTGCCAAAATGGCAATTAATTACTTAATTTATAAACTTGCCAAAATGGCAACACAACTATTTTTAGAACGCTTATGATAATAATCATAAGGTTGAAACACAACTGATTAAATTATCAAACAAAAATCAGGAGAAAATAAATGAATATTTCCGAACTCAATCATCTAGAAAATGTCAGCGAATCCAATGTAGTTGAAGGTGGTTTAGTATTTAGTGCCGGTGGCTTGGCTTCTGCAAGTGGTATTTCAGCTAATGCCGGTACCGTTTCTTCTGTCAGTATCGTTGACGGAAATAACTACGGCTACTTCTTCTATGGTTTCAACTCTGAGTCTGGTTCTGCAACCAGCGTTGCTAGTGCTTCAGCTCTATTTGGCTCTGCTTCTGCTGTTAGTTCCGTTTCAGGCTCTACACTTTACTAACAGGACTCAAATATATTCCCCTCCTTAATGAGGAAATATAACTCGATTATTTAAGCAGTTATTGATTAGAGGTCTCCAATATACTACCTCTAAGCAATACTCTAATTACTTACGAATCACGACCAAACTGATTAAATTATCAAACAAAAATAAGGAGAAAATTAATGAATATTTCCGAACTCAATCATCTAGAAAATGTTAACGAATCCAATGTAGTTGAAGGCGGTTTAGTATTTAGTGCCGGTGGCTTGGCTTCTGCAAGTGGTATTTCAGCTAATGCCGGTACCGTTTCTTCTGTCAGTATCGTTGACGGAAATAACTACGGCTACTTCTTCTATGGTTTCAACTCTGAGTCTGGTTCTGCAACCAGCGTTGCTAGTGCTTCAGCTCTATTTGGCTCTGCTTCTGCTGTTAGTTCCGTTTCAGGCTCTACACTTTACTAACAGGACTCAAATATATTCCCCTCCTTAATGAGGAAATATAACTCGATTATTTAAGCAGTTATTGATTAGAGGTCTCCAATA
>NZ_JAAHHT010000244.1:0-3450 GCF_010672085.1 Okeania sp. SIO3I5 | reverse complement strand
CTCTGCTTCTGCTGTTAGTTCCGTTTCAGGCTCTACACTTTACTAACAGGACTCAAATATATTCCCCTCCTTAATGAGGAAATATAACTCGATTATTTAAGCAGTTATTGATTAGAGGTCTCCAATACACTACCTCTAAGCAATACTCTAATTACTTACGAATCACGACCAAACTGATTAAATTATCAAACAAAAATAAGGAGAAAATCAATGAATATTTCCGAACTAAATCATCTAGAAAATGTCAAGGAATCCAATGTAGTTGAGGGTGGTTTGGTATTTAGTGCTGGTGGCGTTGCTTCTGCTAGTGGTATTTTATCTAGTGCCAATACCGTTTCTTCTGTCAGTATCGTTGACGGAAATAACTACGGCTACTTCTTCTATGGTTTCAACTCTGAGTCTGGTTCTGCAACCAGCGTTGCTAGTGCTTCAGCTCTAGTTGGCTCTGCTTATGCTGTTAGTTCCGTTTCAGGCTCTACACTTTACTAACAGGACTCGAATATATTTCCCTTCTTAATGAGGAAATATAACTCGATTATTTAGGCAGTTATTGATTAGAGGTATTATCAATGTACTACCTCTAATTAAGAGTTTTTTAATGGTAAAAATAAAATCAATAATGTAGTAGAATGGTGACAATAAATAACCAATCTATAGCAAATATAGATATCGTCAACAGCCTCAAAAAAGATGTTCAATATAAGGAAGTTTGGCAGCGAATCCTCAATCAAAAAGTTATAGAAAAAGCAGCTCAAGAAAGAGGAATAACTGTATCTCCAGAAGAAATACAGGTAGAGGGCGATCGCCTGAGAATGGAAAAGAAATTATATAAAGTATCTGATACCATGGCCTGGTTTGCAGAACAAATGATTACAGTAGAAGATTTAGAAGCAGGAATTGGCGATCGCTTACTTTCTCAGAAACTAGCGGAGCATTTATTTAAACAGGAAGTCGAGAAATTCTTCGCTCAAAATCGCCTTAATTTTCAGGAAATATTATTATATCAAATAATTATTAGAGAACCTCGATTTGCTCAAGAAATATATTATCAAATTAAAGAGCAAGAAATTAGCTTTTATGATGCTGCTCATTGTTACGATATAGACGAAAAGCGACGACAAGTTTGTGGTTATGAAGGAAATATGTGTCGTTGGAGTTTAAAACCAGAAATAGCAGCAGCGGTATTTAGCGCCAAACCAGGAGTTGTAATTTCCCCTATTAAAACAGCTCAAGGATATCATATTTTGATGGTAGAAAAATTTATCCAGGGTGAGTTGACACAGCAAAGATATCAGGAAATTTTGAATAATATGTTTAGACAGTGGTTAGCTAGGGAAGTTAACTATATGTTATATAATCAAATTGAGCCGGAATCAAGTGAGCAGCTTCATCAGAAAATAGCTTAAGAATTAAAAAGAGGGAAGAGGGAATAGGGAGTAGGGAGTAGGGAATAGGGGGAAATCAGCATTTTCCAGCCAAAATGGCAACAAAGAGGGAATAGGGAGTAGGGAGTAGGGAGTAGGGGGAAATCAGCATTTTCCAGCCAAAATGGCAACTAAGTTATAACTAATAGAACTATATTCTAAATAATAAACAGTAATGGAACATTCAACCAATGATTATTTCAAATTTAAACCACTTAGAAGATTTATCTGCAAAAATTAATAACGTTAAAGGTGGTTATACTGAAGCTTTTTTATCAGTTTATGGACAAGCAACGGGTGATATAGCTCAGGTTGAAACTGAAAGTCAAGTCTTAAACTTATCTTATTCCGGACCTTATGGCAGTGGTGCTGATTTCAGTGGTGTTGCTGGTTTCGCTGCTGGGATATCGGTTACATTACCTGAATTTCCCGATCTTTCTATATACTAAATACTAATATAGCCTTTCCCAGAGTCTAATGGTACATCTATAGAGGAATAATTGATAGTTTATGGATAAGAATTGATTTTACTAAATATAGCACTACGCAAATAGGTTAGGACATTTCTCAATCCTGTTTGCGCAGCATGACCTAGGAAAACTCTTTGACAGTTTACTGATCCCTGTTCCCTGTTCCCTATTCAAGTAGCGCTATACAATCAATTATCCCACTCTTATTCATCAATTCTTTTCCCCAACAGAGTAGGGACTAAGCATCCTTAGTCCCTACTCCCTCTTTTCCAGAGATGTCTATTATAGCACTACGTCTTTTGGTATTTGACAATAAATTTGGGTTGTAAGGGAAAACTTAATTGACAACAGGCAATAGAAGAATGTCCTAACGTATTTGTGTAGCGCTATATACCTCTCCAATAATCAAAAATACAATTAATTATTGCACAAAAATCATCAATTCTTTTCCCCTACTCCCTACTCCCTCTTTTGAGATTTTAACCCTGTAGCAACACCCAAAACACTAAACAACAGAAAAGCTACAGTAGTTGATGGTTCAGGAGTAGACTGTACTTGAGCAGAATTTGCTTTGACTTGTACTAGACGTATATTTCTGGTCTGGTTACCGTCAAAAGTTCTCAGATATGAACCCTTAAAAAATGCGGAAACATATTCCTCATTACCACCAAAGGATTCATGTACCCTAGAATCAAGTATAGTGAAGTTGCTAGGGACAATATTCTGAGTAGAACTAAAAAAGTCATTATCCCCTGGAGATTCCAAATTACCAGACACTCCAAAAAAATCTAACAAAATAGGTGTACCCTCAGCTATTGTCTCAAAGATAAAAAAGCTGACATTTCCTTGAGCATTAGCACTTTCATCTGAATTATTCTCAACTGAGGTTTCTAGGTCAAAATCTACCATAAAATTAAAAGAAAATTTTTCTTCTATGGAAAAGTCTCCAATAACTCTAGTAGTGCTTTGTCCTAGTGCAAAAAAGTTGCTACCTGTACCACCAACTTCAGATGCAGAGGAATTATCAGCATTAGCTGCCACACCAGGATATGCTACAAAATTGGCTTCAGCAAAGGCATCTGCATAAACTTCACTCCCATTTTCAGAGAGAAAAATTTCAGCATTTGCATCAGCTCCTACTCGATCAGGATTTTCACTAAAATGATCAATTATCACCTTACCTTTAGAGGATGCAAAACTTGCTGCTAAACTAGGTACACTTACTAAAACAGTTCCAATTATTATCGGAACAGTCTGAAAAATTAAAATCTTAGTCGGAATACTGGGAAATTTCATAATGTATATTTTTTTAATAACTTGACATACTCCCGACGTTGTGCTTGCCTGACAGCGCGATATTCTGAGCGCCAGAGAAATCCTGACCGCTGCGCATGTGTGAGGTGATGTCCTCCCCCTGTGTTTTGTTGACCTGATCAGGACTTACTTACATATTAACTTATTTATGGAATATTGAGATTAGTTTCTAGCATTATTTTACTCCTATAGTAACAGGACTGAAACCATGTGAACCCAGAAACCCGGTTTCTCGTAGACAT
>NZ_JAAHHT010000243.1 GCF_010672085.1 Okeania sp. SIO3I5 | reverse complement strand
GGGGGGGTGGGGGAGGGGGGGGGGGGGGGGGGGGATGGGGAGGGTGGGGAGGATGGGGAGGATGGGGAGGATGGGGAGGATGGGGAGGATGGGGAGGATGGGGAGGAATAATTCTGTCTACAGTCATCAAAAAAATGTACTTTTCAATACACTTTTCTCCCAAAAAAACCTTTGAGAGGATGGCTCATAACTTGTCTATAATGCCCAAGTTTTATGTTAAGAAAGATGTTTATAAAGCATAGCTTCCCTACGAGGGAATGCGAGGGAATGGGGGTATCAAAGCCTCTCTCCTACCAGGAGAGAGGTTTTATGAGTTGACAAACAGTTTCTGAAAAATGGAACCGAGAAATCCTCAGAACTTAACCCCCCTGCCACCCTTTCCTACGAGGGAATGGGAGTATCAAAGCCTCTCTCCTACCAGGAGAGAGGTTTCGAGAGAGGTTGTATGAGTTGACAAAAAATTTCTGAAAAATGGAACGGATGAATCCTCAGAACCTAACCCCCCTGTCCCCCTTCCCTACGAGGGAATGGGGGTATCAAAGCCTCTCTCCTACCAGGAGAGAGGTTTGGAGAGAGGTTTTTATATCAGGACTTACGCAAATTGTTAGACAAAACCCTATTTGTATGGGGGCGAATGGCATTCGCCCCTACAGATGGTGTATATTTTGTTATGTTGCGTAAGTCCTGTATATATAAATAGTTTCTTAGAAATTGAAAGCTTTTGTTACTGGTGCAAGTGGTTTTATTGGGGCGAATTTGGTGCGGTTGTTATTGCAGCAGGGTTATGTTGTACGATCGCTCGTTCGCTCCACAAGTCGTCTTGATAACCTCCAGAATTTAGATATAGAACTTGTAGTGGGAGACTTAAATGACTCCCAGTTGTCTGAGTTGATGGAGGGGTGTCAGGTTTTATTTCATGTTGCTGCTCATTATTCTTTGTGGCAAAAGGATGAAGAGTTGGTTTACAAAAATAATGTGTTGGGTACGCGGAATGTTTTGGCGGCAGCGCGACGGGCAAAAATTGAGCGGACGGTTTATACAAGTTCTGTTGCTGCTATTGGGGTGGGAGTTTCTGGTGCGGTTGTTGATGAAACGCATCAGTCTCCTTTGGAGAAGTTGGTGGGGGATTATAAAAAGTCTAAGTTTTTGGCGGAACAAGAGGCAATGATGGCGTTTGAACTTGGTCAAGAGGTGGTAATTGTTAATCCTACTGCTCCTGTTGGTGCTTGGGATCTTAAACCGACTCCGACTGGCGATATTATAGTCAGATTTTTGCGTAGGCAAATTCCTGTTTATGTGGATACTGGTTTAAATATTATAGATGTTCGGGATGTAGCGTGGGGTCATTTGTTAGCTTTGGAAAGGGGGAAAAGTGGCGATCGCTATATTTTGGGGAATCAAAATTTGACACTGAAGGAGTTACTGGATTTATTGGAGGAAATTACAGGTTTATCTGCTCCGAGACGAACTATTCCTGTATGGTTGCCTTTGACTGTGGCGTGGGTTGATGAAAAAGTTCTGGCACCTTTGGGAAAGCAACCTTCTGTTCCTTTGGATGGCGTGCGGATGTCTCAACAAAAGATGTTTTATGATGCTTCTAAGGCGGTGAAAGAATTAGGTTTGCCTCAGTCTTCGATTAGAGTTGCGCTCCAGGATGCTGTTAATTGGTTTCGGGTTATATAGAAATTATTTGGGATCTTGACAAAGGTATTTGTTTTTGGAATAGGAGTCAGGAATTATATCAAATCTGGTTACTTTCTAGTGTGATGAGAAACCGGGTTTCTGGGAGGCAGATGTTAGTATAATAGAATATGAATATTTCATATAAGCCCGGTTTTGATGCTTTTTTATACCAATACTACCGGATTTAGTATGATTAACAAAGCTAAAACAAATTATCAAAAAATGCTCCCTAACTTACCTAATTATCAAATAACAGAGCAACTTTACGCAGGTACTCGCACTGTAGTCTATCGAGGTATCCGTCGCTGCGACGAGGAACCTATCGTTATTAAGTTACTACGAAATAAGTATCCAAATTTTAATGAAATAGTTCAATTTCGCAACCAATATACTATTGCTCAAAATCTTGATTTTCCTAATATTATTAAACCTTTAAGTCTGGAAGTTTATGATAATGGCTATGTCTTAATTATGGAAGATATGGGTGGAATTTCTCTATCTAATTATCTTGAAATAGCTACAGATAAAAATGATCGATATAAATATTTATCTTTAACAGAATTTCTCGAAATAGCTATTCGATTAACAGAAACTCTGCATTATCTCTACCAAAATCGAGTCATTCACAAAGATATAAAACCTGCTAATATTTTAATTAATCCTGATACTAAACAAATTAAATTAATTGATTTTAGTATTGCTTCTCTCCTGCCACGAGAAACTCAAGAAATTCAGAATCCTAATATTTTAGAAGGCACATTAGCCTATATTTCTCCTGAACAAACAGGTCGCATGAATCGAGGCATAGATTATCGCAGCGATTTTTATTCTTTGGGTGTTACTTTTTATGAATTATTGACAGGCAAATTACCTTTTATCTCAGAAGATGTAATGGAATTATTGCATTTTCATTTAGCAATACAACCGAGAGAAATCCATGAAATAAATTCACAAATTCCTCCAGTTTTATCAAAAATTGTGAGTAAGTTGATGGCGAAAAATGCCGAAAATCGTTATCAGAGTGCATTGGGAATTAAGCATGATTTAGAAAAATGTTTGACTCAACTTCAACAAATCGGGAAAATTTCAGATTTTGAGCTAGGAAAGCGAGATATTAGCGACAGATTTATGGTTCCCGAAAAACTCTATGGTCGGGAAACGGAAGTTAATCAACTATTAGATGCTTTTGAACGAGTTAGTAATCTCTCTGAGAGTTCTATTAGTAATCTCTCGGAGACTCTCCTTAGTAAGGATAAAATCCCCCCTCAATTCCCCCTTGGTAAGGGGGGAAAAGAATCCCCCCCAACCCCCCTTGGTAAGGAGAAAATTCCCCCTCAATCCCCTCTTAGTAAGGGGGAAGAAGAATCCCCCCCAACCCCCCTTGGTAAGGGGGAAGAAGAATCCCCCCCAACCCCCCTTGGTAAGGGGGGGGCAGAATTGATGTTAGTTGCAGGTTTTTCAGGGATTGGAAAAACGGCAGTTATTAATGAAGTTCATAAACCTATTGTTCGACAACAAGGCTATTTTATTCAAGGCAAATATGACCAATTTAATCGCAATATTCCTTTTTCTGCTTTTGTGCAAGCTTTCCGAGATTTAATGAGGCAATTATTATCAGAATCAGAAGCCAAAATAGAAATCTGGAAAACCAATATTCTCGCAGCAGTTGGTGAAAATGGAAAAGTCTTAATAGATGTAATTCCTGAGTTAGAAAATATCATTGGTAAACAGCCACAAGCTATAGAATTATCAGGAACAGCAGCTCAAAATCGCTTTAATTTATTATTTCAAAAATTTGTCAAAGTTTTCACCCGGAAAGAACATCCTTTAGTAATGTTTTTGGATGACTTACAATGGGCAGATTCCGCCTCATTAAATCTGTTGAAATTATTGCTGCAAGATACAGAATATTTATTATTATTAGGTGCTTATCGAGATAATGAAGTCTCCCCGATTCATCCCTTGATTTTAACCTTGGATGAACTGATAAAAACTGAGGCAATGGTAAATACAATTACTTTATCCCCATTAACCGAATCAGACCTGAATCAGTTAGTAGCAGATACGTTAAATTGCGAATCATCTCTTGCCCAACCTTTAACAAAATTAGTCTATCAAAAAACTAAGGGAAATCCTTTTTTTGCTACTCAATTTCTCAAAGCATTATATGACGACAAATTAATTTGCTTTAATTGGGATATCCAACATTGGGAATGCGATATTTCCCAAGTTAAAACATTAGCAATTACAGATGATGTTGTAGAATTTATGGCATTACAATTGCAGAAATTACCAACAGAAACTCAGGAGATTATTAAACTGGCAGCTTGTGTTGGGGCTGGGTTTGATTTACAAACTTTGGCAATAGTTTCAGAGCAATCGGAAATAAATATAGCAACTTTATTATGGAAAGCATTGCAGGAAAGTTTAATTTTACCTGTAAGTGATGTGTATAAGTTTTATCAGCTTGAAGAAAATGATAATTTCAGTCATAAAGATGAAAATTATCAGAAACAAAATGCCAGATACAGATTTTTACATGATCGGGTTCAACAAGCAGCTTATTCTCTAATTCCAGATGCTCAGAAACAAACCACTCATCTCAAAATTGGTCAACTGCTGCAAAAGAATTTATCAGCAACAGAAAAAGAAGAAAAACTATTTGATATTGTCGGGCATTTTAATATAGCAATTGAGTTAATTACTCAACCAATAGAACGAGAAATTTTAGCGAGACTTAACTTAGCTGCTGGACAAAAAGCCAGAAATTCAACTGCTTATGTTGCTGCTAGAAACTTTGTGCAAATCGGGATTAATTTACTGCCTAAAAACTGTTGGGAAAATCAATATGAATTAACCCTGAATTTGTATGTAGCTGCTGCGGAAACTGCTTACTTAAATGCAGATTTTGATGCTATGGAAGAAATAGCAGCCTTGATTTTGCGAGCTGCCCAAACAATACTAGATAAAGTCAAAATATTTGAGATTCAAATCAATGCACTGACAACTCAGAGTCAGATGTTAGAAGCAATATCTGTAGGCACAAAAGCTCTAACAGAATTGGGCATTGAACTCCCTAGTCAAACTGACGAAGCTTTAACACGCAATGCACTAGAAAATCTTGCTTGTCAACTGGAGGGTAAAGAGATTTCGGAACTGGTTAACCTGCCTGTAATGAGCAATCCTCAGAAAATGGCAGCCATGGAACTGTTAGGCATCTTGTTTCCGGCTGTTTTTATGGGAAATCCTGCCTTGCAACCTCTGCTTTGCTCCAGAATGGTTAGTCTATCCCTAGAATATGGAAATGCCCCCGCATCAACAATTGGGTATATGGGTTATGGGATTGTACTGTCTGATTTTTTAGGAGAAGTAGAAAAAGGTTATTGCTTTGGGCAAGTAGCACGGAGCTTACTTTATCAGTTAAATGCGCGGGAATATAAATCTATAACTTTACTTTGGTTTACCTGTTTTATCCAGCATCGTCAAGAAGCAATGATGGCAACAATCCCAACGGCGAAAGAAGCTTATTTAGCTGGTATGGAGACTGGCGATTTTTTAAATGCTGGCTACAGCATCAATAGTTATTTCTATAATAATTTTTTCGCAGGAGTAGAGATTGATACTTGGGCAGCAGAAATAGAAAATTACTGTTTTGCCTTAACGAATGTAAAGCAATATTCTCCTATAATTTACCTGAAGGAGACACAACAGATGGTGCATAACTTGAGGGAAATTGTAAATCAACCTGATTTTTTCGGCGGCCCTGCTTATGATGAAACAGTAATGTTTCCTAAGCATCATCAGGATCTTGAGTTGACTGCTCTCGCTATTGGCTATAACTACAAACTAATGCTTGCCTATGTTTTTGGCAATTACACTAACTGCCTAGAATACATTCCCCAAGCAAATAGCTATTTGATGGTAGCAGGAGCAATGATTCATACTATAATTTTCCATTTCTATGCAGGGTTAGCTTACCTGGCAGTCTGTTCTACTCAGTCAGAAATTGAGCAAGCTAAAACTCTTGAGCAAGTGAAAACCTATCAAACTACTCTCGCTGAGTGGGCAGTTCTTGCTCCCATGAATCATCAACATAAACTTGACTTAGTGGAAGCGGAAAAATGTCGAGTTTTAGGCGAGAATTATCAAGCAGCAGATTACTACGATCGCGCAATTGCTGGTGCGAAAGAAAACAACTATATCCAAGAGGAAGCAATGGCGAATGAACTTGCAGCTAAATTTTATCTGCATTGGGGAAAAGAAAAAGTTGCTGCCGGATATATACAAGAAGCTTATTACTGTTATACACGCTGGGGAGCGAAGGGAAAAGTTGCCTATTTAGAAGAAAAATATCCACAACTACTAGAAGTGATTTTGCAAGCAACGAACTCAGCAAGCATCTCTGAAGAAACGATTTCTAGGACTCTAACAAGAAGCATCAATACCGCTACGAATACCCAATCCTCAAATTTATTAGATTTTCCAGCAGTGATGAAAGCTGCCCAAGCCATTTCTGAGGAAATAGAGTTAGAGAAACTCTTAGCCACTCTGATGCAAATTGCCATAGCTAATGGAGGAGCAGAAACAGGATTTTTAGTCATTCATCAACAAGCAGAATGGTTCGTTGTAGCGAAGGCGAATCAAAACCATACAGAAAATTTGCAAATTCCTCTCGTTCAATGTCAAGAATTACCCCAAAGTTTGATTTATTCTGTTGCCAGAAGTAAAAAAATCGCAGTTTTTGATAACTTGAGTGCGATATGTCAATTTGCAGGCGATCGCTACATCATTACTCACCAACCCAGATCGGTTTTATGTACTCCCATTAGCAAACAAGGAAAATTAGTCGCAATTTTGTATTTAGAAAATAATCTTACAGTAGGAACATTTACAAACGATCGAGTTGAAACATTACAAATTTTAACTTCTCAAGCTGCCATATCAATTGAAAATGCTCGTTTGTATCAACAAGTAGAAAACTATTCTCAAACCTTAGAAATAGAAGTAGAGAAAAAAACAGAAGCTTTAAGCCAAAAAGCTTTTGATTTAGAACAAGCATTGACAAATTTACAACAAACCCAAGCCCAATTAATTCACAGTGAAAAAATGTCTTCTTTAGGTCAGATCGTGGCAGGTGTTGCCCATGAAATTAACAACCCAATCAATTTTATTCATGGCAATATTAAGCCAGCAAGTCAACACGTTAATGACTTGTTAGATTTAATTACTGCTTATCAAAATACCTATCCGAAACCGACGTCTGAAATTGAAGCAATAATTGAAGACCTTGATCTAGATTTTTTAGTAGAAGATTTGCAAAAATTATTAGGTTCGATGCAAACAGGATCGAAACGAATTCGGGATATTGTAGCCTCGTTGCGGAATTTTTCTCGCTTGGATGAATCAGAAATTAAAAAAGCAGATATCCACGAAGGAATTGAATCTACTTTGCTAATTTTACAACATCGGTTGCACAGTTTTGAAGAGGAAAATTGTGGGAGAAAATATCTAGAAATAACGGCGATTAAAAATTATGGAAAATTACCATTAGTTACTTGTTATCCAAATCAATTAAATCAAGTATTTTTGAATATTCTGAATAATGCTATTGATGCTTTAAATGAAGTGAGTCTTCAGGGAAAAAAATCAGATTTTATTCCTAATATTACGATTACTACAGCAACAACTGAAAGTCGATTTATTGAAATAAAAATAGCTGATAACGGATCAGGAATTCCACCAGAAATTGTTAATAAAATCTTCGACCCATTTTTTACCACAAAACCAGTAGGTTCAGGTACTGGTTTGGGATTATATACTAGCTATCAAATTGTAGTTGAGCGTCATTCGGGAGAACTAATTTGTGTTAGTAATTTAGGTCAAGGAACGGAGTTTATTATTAAGGTACCAATTGCCTAGTAGACATTTTAGAACAAAGAGGAAGTAGGGGGAGTAGGGGATATTAAACCTACTCCGAATGGTGATATAGCACTACGCATTCAGGTTAGGGCATTTCTAAATCCTGAAAGCCTTTAAAAGTCTGCTGTTCCCTGTTCCCTGTTCCCTGTTCCCTAGCGCGTAGCGCTATATTATTGTGTGATTTTTGCGTCGGCAAATGCCTGCTTATGTGGATACAGGTTTACAGCAGTTTTCATTTCAGTAAACCACAGTAGGGACTAACCATGGTTAGTCCCTACGGGGTGTTGGTTCTGACGATGTGGTTCATCAATCTGAAAAGCGCTGTAAATAGGGTTTGCTGAAAAAGTCTTTTTGTAGGGGTAGGAGTCAGGAGTCAGGAGAAATGGGAATGAGCGAGGAAGTAGGAGTAAGAATTGTCAGAGTGATTTTTCGGCCTTTGTCAGACCAAAATACTGACTTTTTTAGCATTTTCAACTGAAAACCAGGCACTTTTTTTGGCACTAAAAAACCTCAAACCTTTATATATCAATACTTTTATAATTAATCAGCAAGCCCTAAATATTATTGATGTTCGGGATGTGGAATGAGAATATTTGTTAGCTTTGGAAAAGGGGAAAAGTGGCGATCGCTATATTCTGGGGAATCAAAATTTGACACTGAAGGAGTTACTGGATTTATTGGCGGAAATTACAGGTTTATCTGCTCCGAGACGAACTATTCCTGTATGGTTGCCATTGACTGTAGCGTGGGTTGATGAAAAAATTCTTGCACTTTTGGGAAAACAACCTTCTGTTCCTTTGGATGGCGTGCGGATGTCTCAACAAAAGATGTATTATGATGCTTCTAAGGCGGTGAAAGAATTAGGTTTGCCTCAGTCTTCGATTAGAGTTGCGCTTCAGGATGCTGTTAATTGGTTTCGGGTTATGTAGCTTTTTGCATATCTAACAACTTTGCTCTAATATAAACTTCAAAGTAAAATTAGTGTTCAAATCTACTAAACACTCAGAGAATGATTAATTCAGATAAATTGATAGAATCTATTGTTTCAATTACCAGTACTCTTGATAAAAGAGCAAATGTTATTGGTACTGGATTTGCTTTTTATAGAGAACGAAATTATACTTATTTACTGACTTGCGCTCATGTTGTTGAAGATATGGGTGACAAGGAAAGTGTGTTGGTTAATGGTATTTCCGCAGAAGTTGTGGCAATGGGAGATACTCAGGGTTTTGATTTGGCAGTCTTGCGAGTTGAAGGTCTAAATAATCCACTGTTGAAGTTAATAAATTTATCTGAGACAGAGAGTAGAAAGTTTCAGGTAGCAGGTCAGTATCTCTATGGTCAAGGGAGAAGAAGAACGCTCGAAATTATTGGAGGATTTTTAGGGAAAAAGAGCTTTATAACTCAAGAAAATGAAAGGGTTATTGCTTGGGGATTGTTCATAGATTCAGGCGATCGCCTCCGTCCAGGTTATAGTGGCGCACCTGTAATTGACTTAGAAACTGGTGATGTGTTGGGCATAGCTACCAATATGGAGAAGGACGGAACAGAGGGTGTAGCTATTTCTGTAGAAGCTTTGAGTAAGATTTGGCTTGAAATCCCTCCTGCCATCTCTCAACAACTTAAACCTTTAACTCATCCTGTTTCTCAACAACCTAAATTTTTTACTGAAAATTTAGGCGAAGGCACGAACCTGGAAATGGTTTATATTCCCGGTGGTACTTTTCTCATGGGTTCGCCAGAAAATGAAGAAGGAAGAGACGAAGAAGAAAGTCCTCAACATCAGGTTACTCTCCAACCTTTTTATATGAGCAAATACCCCATTACTCAAAACCAATATCAAGCCATTATGGGTGAAAATCCTTCTTACTTTCAAGGAAAAAAACGCCCAGTAGAATCTGTGTCATGGCATGATGCAACAGAATTTTGTCAACAGCTATCCCAGAAAACAGGGAACAACTACAGACTGCCCAGTGAAAGTCAGTGGGAATATGCTTGTCGTGCAGGTACAACCACACCTTTTTACTTTGGAGAAACTATAACGTCTGAGTTAGCCAACTATAATGGCAACTATAATTATGGCAACTCCCCTAAAAGTCAATATCGACAAGAAACAACAGACGTAGGGAGTTTTCCTCCAAATGATTTTGATTTATATGATATGCACGGCAATGTCTGGGAATGGTGCGCTGATGACTGGCATAAAAACTATGAAGGTGCCCCTACTGATGGGAGTGCTTGGTTAGAAAACGATGAAAAAGAACATTATCCTTTACTGCGGGGCGGCTCCTGGTATGTCGATCCTTATAGTTGCCGTTCTGCGTATCGCTTCAACAATTTTAAGCGCCACCTCCGCAACGTCAATATTGGTTTTCGTATTGTGTGCGATGAGGTTTCAGACGTTAAGCCTGACGATTCAGGCACAAAACTTGGGTTTTTAAAGGGCAACCGAGACGTTTGAAACCTCAACCGAGACGTTTGAAACCTCAACTGAGACGTTTTAAAGGCCAACCGAGACGTTTGAAACCTCAACTGAGACGTTTTAAAGGCCAACCGAGACGTTTTAAAGGCCAACTGAGACGTTTCAAACCTCAAACGAGACGTTTCAAACTTCAAACGAGACGTTTCAAACCTCAACCGAGACGTTTCAAACCTCAAATACCAAATGGATTCTATCTGATAATTATTAACCTTTAAAGTTATGGCTGAATATATAAATAAATCAAAACAAATTATTACCCTAGACGACAAACCTACCACAAAAGATGAACTTGGTTTTACCCCTTATGTAATAGCAATAGCTGAGTTTTTAACTAATAAAGACACTAAACCGCCACTAACTATTTCTATCGAAGGTGAATGGGGTAGCGGTAAATCTTCTTTTATGAAACAACTTGAAACTGAGGTTAAAAGCCAGTCTAAAAAATTAGATAAGGAAGATTTAGAAAAAATCAAGGAGGAGGATAAATTTTTCAGATTCTTTAAATCCAAGTATTGGAAATTGATATTCAAACAGGAAACTCAAACAGTTTGGTTTAATCCTTGGCGACATGAAAAATCTGAATCACTTTGGGCGACTTTTGCTCTATCTTTTCTAGAACAATTATCTAAAAACCGTAATTTACCTGATTTTGTAATTAATGGTAAATATGCTTTAAACTTATCAATTTCTCGTTTAAATCTGACCAAAAAACCGTGCAAAACAATTCTAAAATCAATAGAACTATTATTACTTTTTTCGACTTTTTTATTGATTTTTGGTACTATTATCGCCATTCTAGTTCTGTTGTTCAACGCTTGGTTTGGGGTAATTCCTCGACTGTCTAAAATTTTGGCAGACATTGTTAAAACAGATTCAAATCTAAATGTTTGGTTCAAGTTTCTTTTTGGCAGTGGCTCGGTAGGCGGTTTCTTTTTTGCAGCAAGAAATCTTTTGGGAATAATCAGAGACTTAATCGGCGACCCGAAAATGAATTTGACTCAATATCTTGAGCATTCTAATTATGAAGAACAAGTTGCTTTTATTGAAAAGTTTCACGAAGATTTTTCTAAAATTGTTGATGCTTATGTAGGTAAAGATGAGAAAGTTTACGTTTTTATTGATGACATTGATCGTTGTGAATTAGATAAATCTGCCGACTTATTGCAAGGTCTAAATATGATGATTTCTAATGACCTAAATATAATTTTTATCTTAGCTATGGATCGGGAAAAAGTAGCAGCAGCAATAAGTTTTAAACAAAGAGAAATTATTCCTTTTCTAGCCTCAGCGATCGCTGAAAATGAACCTGAAGAAAATGACGAACAGAAGTTGAGCAAAAAAGTTGATTATGGTTTTATTTTTCTGGAAAAGTTTGTGCAATTATCATTCTCAGTTCCTGTACCTTCTGAAAAGAAGTTAGATAGTTTTGTTGAAAAAATATCAGAAATTCAGACAGAAACAAAAACTTCTCCAACAAAAGAGCATTCTGTTTCAGAACAAAACTCAGAATCTCAAGAGGCTAATATTCTATATCCAGATTCACCTATATTCCCAATTATTGAAAAAGATTTAGACCAAGAAAACCTCAAATTAGCCATTCAGACAGTCGCTGATTTTCTTGATTATAATCCCCGAATTTTAAAACAATATATTAATGCCCTGAGATTAAGAATTTATATTACCTATTATTCCATTGGAGTTACTTTTGCTGAAAAAAATACACTAAATATCGAACAAATAAGTAAGTTTACCGCACTGATCCTTAAATATCCCCGTCTTCTTTTAGCACTCAAGAAAAATCCAGACTTACTTGCTGATTTAGAAAAAAATGCTCTTGATACAGGAAATGCAAATTATTGGCTTAAAAATTACCCTAAAATTCGACAATTACTATCCTCTGAAATGACATTGAATAATGAACAAAAATCTGGCAAAAAGTATATTTTTGAAAATGGTTCGATCAAAAAACTTCTGGAAGTTTCACCAGAACAAAATTTACCTCCTAAATATTTCAAACTGCGTGAATTTCTAGCTGCCAAGAAGTGGAAAGAGGCGGATTATGAAACTTATCAAGTTATGTTACCAGTTACAGAGAAAAATAAAGACTCGCTAGAACAGGAAAAGATCAATAAATTTACTTCCAAAGACCTCCAAACGATAAACCAGCTTTGGGTAAAATATAGCGATGATATGTTTGGCTTTTCTATACAACAGGAAATTTATCAAAGTCTAGGTGATACAAAAGAGCATAATAAGGAAAAGCTTGGTAGAAAAGTCGGATGGTATATAAATGGAAGTCGGGAGACCATCAATTATGATCAAATAAGTGATGAAAATGGAAAGATAATTACGCCTTATCGGGGACACCTCCCTTACCTCCCTGTGTGGGAGTTGGAAGATGGATGGGTTGCTATTACAGAGGTACCATAGCCATAATGGTACAGGAAGTTGAGAAGTTTTCTGTTGGGTTGCGCGATCGCGTAACCTAACCTAACAGTTTATAGTTTTTGGGTGCTTCAGAAAATATAACGACTCTTGCTCTATACGCAATAAAAGAGAAATGGAAAAATTTCACTACTCATCTCCACGCCTGGGTACTTCAGAAAATGTAACGACTCTTGCTCTTGACGCAACAAAAGAGAAATTGAAAAATTTCACTACTCATCTCCACGCCGGGGTGCTTGAGAAAATGTAACGACTCTTGCTCTTGACGCAACACCCGCCGGAGTGCTTCAGAAAATATAACGACTATTGCTCTATACGCAACAAAAGAGAAATGGAAAAATTCCACTACTCATCTCCACGCCGGGGTGCTTGAGAAAATGAATCGACTCTTGCTCTTGACGCAACAAAAGAGAAATTGAAAAATTTCACTACTCATCTCCACGCCGGGGTGCTTGAGAAAATGTAACGACTCTTGCTCTTGACGCAACAAAAGAGAAATTGAAAAATTTCACTACTCATCTCCACGCCGGGGTGCTTGAGAAAATGAATCGACTCTTGCTCTTGACGCAACAAAAGAGAAATTGAAAAATTTCACTACTCATCTCCACGCCGGGGTGCTTGAGAAAATGTAACGACTCTTGCTCTTGACGCAACAAAAGAGAAATTGAAAAATTTCACTACTCATCTCCACGCCGGGGTGCTTGAGAAAATGTAACGACTCTTGCTCTTGACGCAATAAAAGAGAAATGGAAAAATTCCACTACTCATCTCCACGCCGGGGTGCTTGAGAAAATGAATCGGCTCTTGCTCTATACGCAACAAAAGAGAAATGGAAAAATTTCACTACTCATCTCCACGCCGGGGTGCTTGAGAAAATGTAACGACTCTTGCTCTATACGCAACAAAAGAAAAATGGAAAAATTTCACTACTCATCTCCACGCCGGGGTGCTTGAGAAAATGTAACGACTCTTGCTCTATACGCAACACCCGCCGGAGTGCTTCAGAAAATGAATCGACTATTGCTCTATACGCAACAAAAGAGAAATGGAAAAATTCCACTACTCATCTCCACGCCGGGGTGCTTCAGAAAATGAATCGACTATTGCTCTATACGCAACAAAAGAGAAATGGAAAAATTCCACTACTCATCTCCACGCCTGGGTGCTTGAGAAAATGTAACGGCTCTTGCTCTATACGCAATAAAAGAGAAATGGAAAAATTCCACTACTCATCTCCACGCCCGGGAGCTTCAGAAAATGAATCGGCTCTTGCTCTATACGCAACAGAAGAGAAATGGAAAAATTCCACTACTCATCTCCACGCCGGAGTGCTTGAGAAAATGAATCGGCTCTTGCTCTATACGCAATAAAAGAGAAATGGAAAAATTTCATCTCCACGCCTGGGTGCTTGAGAAAATGAATCGACTCTTGCTCTATAAGCAATAAAAGAGAAATGGAAAAATTTCATCTCCACGCCGGGGTGCTTGAGAAAATGAATCGACTCTTGCTCTATAAGCAATAAAAGAGAAATGGAAAAATTTCATCTCCACGCCGGGGTGCTTGAGAAAATGAATCGACTCTTGCTCTATAAGCAATAAAAGAGAA
>NZ_JAAHHT010000242.1 GCF_010672085.1 Okeania sp. SIO3I5 | reverse complement strand
AAAAAACTTCCTATCTTCATAACTACTCAATCTTTACAATTCTTTCTCCTCCTGACTCCTGTCTCCTGTCTCCTGTCTCCTCCAGAGTTAAGCAATCTATAACTGTTTAACCGGATTTGATATTAGGAGGCAAATCAATTATCAGTATAGTAGTGGATTGACACAACTTAAATGGTGCAATAAGTGTAGGTTGGGTTGAGGGACGAAACAAGGGCAACAATATTCCCCTCCTGCTCCCCTCCTCCCCTACTCACTAATGCACAGTTTTAGCTAAAACAGTCCACTATTGCTATTATTAAATTTTTGTTTCACAACCATCAGCATATTTCCTGGTGGCGCCATTGTCACCCCCCTCCGAACAGGTTTCATTGGTCGAGCAGAAACTAACTTAAGTTCGCACTGTGATAAAATCGTCGCCAATACTAACTTCATTTCAAATAAAGCAAAAGCATAACCTATACAACGACGACTACCTCCTCCAAATGGTAAATACTCATAAGGTGAAAACTGTCTTTCCAGAAAACGTTCCGGTTTAAACTTTTTGGGTTCTGGATAAATATCTTCCCGGTGATGAGTCAGATAAATAGACACCATTGCCACCGTTCCCGGTTCCAATTGATAACCCATAATTTCTACAGGTTTCTGAACAACTCTAGGGAAAGCATTGATAATAACGGGATAAATGCGTAAAGTTTCTTGACAAACAGCATTGAGGTAAGGAAGTTTAGTAATAGCAACTTTGTCCGAATTATTGGGAAGAGTGGTTAATTCTTCCCTAAGTTTTTCTTGTACTGATGGAGTTTTATCAATCCAATATAACGCCCATGCTAAAGATGACGTTGTAGTTTCGTGACCAGCTAAAAGCATTGTGAGCAATTCATCCTTAATTTCTTCGTCACTCATGGGATTACCTGCTTCATCACGCGCTTCTAGTAATAAACTGAGAATATCATCACGATGATTTCCATCTTCCCTTGCAGCTTGAATTTCTGCAAGCACTAGCTCATATATTTTTTGCCTTTTTCGCAAAAATCTCCCCCACGGACTCCAAGCTCCCCAGTCTTTTTGCAAGAAATTGAAGAACAGAAAAGTAGAACTAAGGGGAGAACTCATAGAGTCGAGAATATCAGATATAAGAAGCCTAAGTTTTTCATAACGTTGTCCTTGGTTTAAACCCAATACAACACCAAAAATTATCTTGAGAGATATTTCTTGGATTGACCTACGGATCGGAAAAGGTTTATCTATTTCCCACTCACTAATGACATCAGAAGTAAGGTTATAGATTAGGTCTCCATAGTTACGCATCCGATCGCTATGAAAAGGCGGCATTAATAGTTTTCTTTGCCGTTGGTGGCGATCGCCCTCTTGGAGCAGTAGAGAATTTATACCCAACAAATTCTGCAAAACACCATTACTACCCCCTGAAGTAAAGGTATCAGGGTGAGCAGTAAAAATTTGTTGAGTGGCTTTAGGATTACAGAAGTAGATAAAAGGGAATGAGGAGTTAGTATTTGTTCTAAAAATATCTCCATATTCTAAATATGGCTCTTCTATGGTAGATAAGGGACTCAAAATAAATTTCCAAGTCCGGATTCTTTGTTGTAATGGTGAGAGGGCAGGGCCATTAGGTAATGTCATTTCAGTTATCAGTTATCAGTTCCTCCAAACTTAATTATACAAATATGATTTTCTTGTAACTTCTGTACGGGCGAATGGCCATTCGCCCCTACTGACTTCTGACTTCTGAATATATGGCCAAAAAATGCCCAAATCTTGGAATCAATTCTGTAAAAATGATTAAAACTAAATTTTGATCTATACTCTAAAACCCTTGATAGTTATAGACTTTGATTTTGCCTAGAATAGAAATATAATTCGATTGGCCAATGTCACTTCATCCGAAAGTTTCCTATAGAATAACTCCTGTGTGGCAAAGCTAATGAGTCTTAATATTACGATCATGCTGTTCCAAATGCTTATGCTGATGGAATAGAGGGATTAGGAGTAATTCCCCTTATGGATAGCACCTGGAAAAGTAAGTTTATACCATCTATAAACTTACAAACTCTACCCACCTTTCTACTGAAATAAACGGACTTACGCACTCAAACAAGAAACTGGGTTTATTGTCCTGATTATTGTTTTTCAAATGACTAAATTTCGTCGATAAACCCAGTTTCTGCGTAAGTATAAAATTGATGACAGTAAAATTTAAGGAACGCTAATGAATCAACCTATCAACCCTACTGCTGAAAATCAAATTCGGGTAGAAGACGATCGCACAGGCATGAGTATCACTACTCTGAGACGTGCCCTAGCTGATAACCTATTTTATTTGCAAGGGACCTATGAGTCAATGGCCAAACAGGATGATTTCTACCGTGCTTTGGCCTATACTATACGCGATCGCCTACTCCAACGGTTTCTGGCCACAATTCGTACCTACAATGAAAAAGATGTTAAAGTAGTATACTATTTATCAGCAGAATTTCTGATGGGGCGTCACCTAGGTAATAGTTTAATTAACTTAGGCATATATGAAGAAACTCGTCAAGCTGTTAGCGAATCTGGACTAAACTTGG
The DNA here is from genome assembly GCF_010672085.1 of Okeania sp. SIO3I5. Classification (GTDB taxonomy): domain Bacteria; phylum Cyanobacteriota; class Cyanobacteriia; order Cyanobacteriales; family Microcoleaceae; genus Trichodesmium. The sequence continues at coordinate 11,587 of NZ_JAAHHT010000242.1, read as the reverse complement.
ATGAACTACTAGAACAAGAAGACGATCCAGGTTTAGGAAATGGCGGTTTGGGTAGGTTAGCAGCTTGTTTCTTGGACTCTCTAGCTACCCTGGAAATTCCCGCGATGGGTCACGGTATTCGCTACGAGTTTGGCATTTTTACCCAAACTGTACAAGATGGTTGGCAAGCAGAAATTCCTGATAAATGGCTGCGTTTTGGCAACCCCTGGGAAATAGCTCGTCCAGCAGAAAAGGTAGAGGTCAAGTTTGGTGGTACTACAGAAGCGTATCGTGATGATAAAGGTCATTATCGGGTAACATGGGTTCCTGGTGAAACTGTTATTGGTATCCCTTATGATACTCCTGTTCCTGGTTATAAGGTTAATACAGTTAATCCTCTACGTCTGTGGCGTGCAGAGGCGAGTGTAGATTTTAAATTTGAAGAATTTAATGCTGGAAATTATGACGGTGCAGTAGCAGACAAAATGAGTTCGGAGACAATTTCCAAAGTTCTCTATCCGAATGACAACACTCCCCAAGGTAAGGAACTCCGACTCAAGCAGCAATATTTCTTCGTTTCCTGCGCTTTGCAAGATATCATCCGCAGACATTTGCTCAACAACCAAAGCTTAGATAACTTAGGCGATAAAACAGCAATCCAGTTAAATGATACTCACCCTGCTGTTGCTATTGCAGAAATGATGCGGTTGTTGATTGATGAGTATGATATTGATTGGGGGCGTGCTTGGCATATTACTCAAAATACTTTTGCCTATACTAACCATACCTTATTACCGGAAGCGTTAGAACGTTGGGTAATTAGTTTGTTTGGTAGTCTGCTACCTCGTCATTTAGAGATTATCTATGAAATTAATCACCGCTTTATAGAGCAAGTGCAAACTTGGTATCCTAAAGATAAGGAGTTAATCTCTCGTGTTTCTATAATTGAGGAAACCCCAGAAAAAGCTGTTCGGATGGCTAATTTGGCGACTGTCGGTAGTCATGCAGTGAATGGGGTAGCAGCTCTACACACAGAATTGCTGAAAAAAGGTGTACTCAAAGATTTCTACAAACTTTTCCCAGAAAAGTTCCTCAATAAAACGAATGGAGTAACTCCCCGTCGTTGGATTTTATTGAGTAATCCTAAACTTTCTGCCTTATTTTCTGAGAAATTAGGAGATACTTGGTTGCGAGATTTAGATAAACTCAGGGAACTGGAAAAATATGTTGGTGATGCAGAATTTTGTAACCGTTGGCGACAAATTAAGCAGGAGAATAAAGCTCGCCTGGCAGAACACATTTTAAAGCATAATCGGATTGAGGTTGATATTAATTCTCTGTTTGATATTCAAGTCAAACGTATCCATGAGTATAAACGTCAACATTTGGATTTATTTCACATCATTACTCTTTACAACCGGATTAAGCAAAATCCTAGTATTAATATTCAACCTCGCACATTCATTTTTGGTGGCAAGGCAGCTCCTGGTTACTACATGGCAAAGTTAATTATTAAATTGACTAATGCTGTTGCTGATGTAGTTAACAACGACCCTGATGTACGTGGTCGTCTGAAAGTGGTTTTCTTGGCTAACTTTAATGCTTCATTAGGTCAGTTAATTTATCCTGCTGCCGATTTATCAGAGCAAATTTCTACTGCTGGCAAAGAAGCATCGGGAACTGGTAATATGAAGTTTGCTATGAATGGAGCGATGACTATTGGTACTCTTGACGGAGCTAATATTGAAATTCGTGAAGAAGTGGGAGCAGAAAATTTCTTCTTATTTGGTTTGACTGCACAAGAAGTCTCCGATTTGAAGGCTAAGGGTTATAAACCTTTAGATTACTATAATACAAATCCAGAGTTAAAGGCTGTAATAGATCGGATTGCTAGCGGTCAGTTTAGCAAAGGCAATGCTAATCTATTCAAACCTTTGATTGATTCTTTGCTCTATAATGACCAATATATGCTATTAGCTGACTATCAGGCTTATATTGAATGTCAGAAGCAGGTGAGTCTAGCTTTCCAAGACCAAGAAAAATGGACAAAAATGTCTATTTATAACTCGGTTCGTATGGGTAAATTCTCTTCTGATCGCACAATTAGGGAATATGCGAAAGAGATTTGGGGAGTAGAATCAGTTAAGATAGATCAAGAAACTTATGTTCAAAATAATGCTGGTTTGAAGGTAGATAATTAATTAACGAAGCAGTCAGCGGTTAGCAGTCAGCTAATCAGCAGAATTTTTCGGGGACTGGAGGAGATTTCAACTCCTCCTAAACCACTCTCTCCTTTAATACCTAAAACTTGCATAACATTATCCCACTCATCTTGGGTAACATGAAGACTCTAATATTCTCTGCACTGTTATTTTCAATACTCCTACAGATGGCAAGAGCTAGAGCAACTTGAGTCGTTTTATTTGTGTATCTGTGGCAAAATCAGTGTCTTGCTTCTTCTTGCTCTTGAGCGATCGCCATTTTCAGTTGTCAGTAGTTTCAGCGATCGCTTTTTACAGCGGTTTTCATCAGAAAAGAGTGAAAACTCCTAGTTGATCGAGGGTTTGGAGACCAAACCCTTACGGTCTGGAATTATACCGATACTACCGGATTTGATATGACTTCTAACTTTGATAAATCTAGGAGTTATGCAGAAACCAGGTTTATCAACGAAATTTCCTGACTTGAATCATTAGGGTAATAAACCCGGTTTCTTGTTTAGGATTTACTTAGAATAATGATACAAGTTTCTTTGCTGCTGACGAATGTTCAACCAGATTCTATGATTAGGAATCAAATCAACTGATAACTTATTACTGGATGCTGAAATAAAGAAAACTCGTAAAATTCAACCTCTCAAGCTTTTTTCTGTTGATGACTAAACGCTTATGTTTTACAGTCTGCAAATCTCTGCGCGAGAGAAGATCCAGAAATCTACCCACTTTCTTTCCCACACCACTATAAAGGGAAGGTGGCCTCGGTTAGACGTATTCTGATAGTTCACCCCATAATCCCATCCTACTGCTGCTATAAACAACTTCCACACCTCTTGATAATCCTCTTTCTTGTAGCCTTTGAAACCCAAACCTCTCATAATTTTCTTTTGTACAGAAAAGCCGAACTTATTATCACTATATTTTACCCAAAGTTTGTCTACTATATAGAGTTCTGCACACGGAAATTTTTCTACATCTTCTTTTTCCAAGTATTCTTGCTTCTCTCGCCCTGCTACTTGCAACATAACACGATAAGTTTCCTCATCTGCCTCTTTCCACTTCTTAGCAGCTAGGAATTCACGCAGTTTAAAATATTGAGGAGGTAAACTTTGTGGTAGTGAAACTTCTAGGAGTTTTTTGATGGAAGCATTTTCAAAAATATATTTTTCACGATATTTTTGCTCGTTATTCAATGTCATTTCAGAGCAAAGTAATTGTTGAATTTTTGGATAATTTTTAAGCCAATAATTGGCATTTCCTGTTTCCTGATCGTTGGGTTTAGATTCAGGACTAAGTACGATAGAATTATTTGATGGCAGAGATTTATCAACAGCATCTTTTTCTAACTGAGCAAGTAAGTCTAGATTATTCCTTAGTGCTAAAAGAAGACGGGGATATTTAAGGATAAGTGCCGTAAACTTACTTATTTGTTCTAGATTTAGTGTATTTTTTTTATCAATTTCATCAAAAGTAACTCCAATAGAATAATAGGCAATGTAAATTCTTAATCTCAGGGCATTAATATATTGTTTTAAACGACGGGGATTATAATCAAAAAAAGGAGCAACTATCTCTATAATTTTAGCAAGGCTTTGTGAATCTAAATCTTTTTCAATAATTGGGAAAATAGCTAAATCTGGAAATGAAGTCTTAGCCTCTTGAAATTTTAAGTTTTGTTCTGAGACAGAAGACTCTTTTGTCTCTGTTTTCTCCACTTTTTTTGGTGAATAGCGTTGCTGAATTAAAGTATAAAAATAAAAGAATAATCTATCATTCAAGGGATAGTTTCTAGCCAACAAATAAAAATTATACAGAAAATAAGCAATGATAACTTTTTCTATCAATTCTTGAAGTAAATGTTTTATATCTGTAAGTTTTGCGGAAAAATTAAACACTTTAACCACTCTGCCAAAAAAACTATGAGACATTCCAAAAAAACGTTTTTCTTGTTTTTCTGGATCAGCTTTTGTTTCTGCCTGCATTTTTAAGATTTTTTCAACAAAACCATCCAATTTATTTTGAGAAGGTGCAGGAACTAAGAATGATAATTGCACAAACTTTTCCAAAAAACTAAAACCATAATCAACCTTTTTCCTCAACTTCTGCTCTTCATTTTCTTCTAGTTGATTTTCGACGATCGCTGAACTTAGAAAAGGAATAATATCTCTTTGTTTAAAACTTATTGCTGCTGCTACCTTTTCCCGATCCATACCCAAAATAAAAATTATATTTGGGTCATTAGAAATCATCATATTTAGAGCTTGCAATAAGTCAGCAGATTTACCCAACTCACAACGATCAATATCATCAATAAAAACATAAATCTTCTCATCTTTATCCACATAAGTATTGACAATTTTAGAAAAATCCTCGTGAAACTTTTCAACAAAAGCAACTTGTTTTTCATAATTAGGATCGTTAAGATATTGAGTTAAATCCATTTTCGGGTCGCCAATTAAATCCCCTATTATTCTAATAAGTTGAACTATTGAAGCGAAGGAAGCAATAACTAAGCCACTACGAAAAAAACTCTCGTTTAGATTTGAATCTGTTTTAACAACGTCTGCCAAAATTTCAGACAAATAAGGAATTATCCTAACCCAAACAATGAAAGACACAACTAGAATAGCTACAATAGTAAAAATAATTAACAAAAATCTTATTAATATTTGAATTACTTTTAGCGGTTGCACCATGACATTAAAACGAGAAATTGATAACTTTAAAGCATGATAAATATTAATTACACAATTACGATTATTAGACAATTGTTCTAAAAAAGATAGAGCAAAACTCGCCCAAAGTGATTCAGATTTTTCATGCCGCCAAGCATTGAACCAAATTGTTTGAGTTTTCTGCTTAAATATCAATTTCCAAAACTTGAACTTGAATATAAAAAATTTATCCTTCTGTATAATTTTCTTTAAATCTTCCTGATCTAATTCTTTAGACTTCCTTTTAACCTCAGTTTCAAGTTGTTTCATAAAAGAAGATTTACCGCTACCCCATTCACCTTCAATAGAAATAGTTAGTGGCGGTTTAGTATTTTTATCAGTTAAAAACTCACCCATTGCTATAACATAAGGAGTAAAACCAAGTTCATCTTTTGTCGTAGGTTGGTCTCCTAGGGTAATAATTTGCTTTGAGTTTTCTGTAGATTCTGGCATAATTTTAAAAGTCAATAATTAACGAACCTTCATTAATGGATAATGGATAATGGATAATGGATAATGGATAATTACCTCTCCCTTTTAGGGAGAGGATTGACGCTTTAGGAAAAAATTTATTTCTCTTGGTCGATTAGATATGGCGCCGGTCACCTATCCATTTCTCGACCGCTTTTTCCCCTTTCTTGGGGAGGCTTTAAACCTGAATTCACTAATTATTTAATTGTTTAATTATTTCGGTAATACTAATTTCATCAACTTAGACTACACTACTTATCTTAAACTGAAATGTGAAATAATTTCCTAAAATTACTGTAGCGTATATACAAATTATTTTTGACTTGATTCACAGGACATGATATTATACTAAACGGCTAAATAATAGAAAAGTAAATGACAGCAGTAAACACCCAAAAATTAGATGTATATGGTGTCGGTAACGCTCTAGTTGACATCCTCGCACTTGTAGAAGAAGACTTTATCACTAAATATTCTCTGCAAAAAAGCGGAATGACTCTGATGGATGCTCAAACACAAGGAGGAATTTTGGCAGGACTGGAAAACATATCTTTAAAAAAACGTTCCGGAGGTTCAGCAGCAAATTCCATGATAGCGATCGCTCAGAGTGGAGGAACAGGTATTTTTGTAGCCAAAGTTGCCAGCGATCCCAACGGAGAACTATACCGTCAAGATATGCTAGATTTTAAAATAGAGTTTAATGTAGCTCCTGTACTTACAGCAAATGAACCTACTGGTACCTGTGTTGTACTGACAACCCCTGATGCAGAACGTACCATGTGTACTAACTTGGGAGCATCTGTAAATCTCAGTGCTAGTGATATTGATGCAGAGCAAATTAAGCGTTGCCAATATACTTATGTAGAAGGTTATTTGTGGACTGGAGACGATACAAAGCAAGCTTGTATTCAAGCAATGGAACATTCTAAGCGCCAAGAAGTAAAAGTTTGTTTTACCTTCTCAGACCTGTTTTTGGTAGATCTGTTTGCTGATGACTTCCGCCAGGTACTTTCAAATTATTGTGATGTATTATTCTGCAATGCTGATGAAGCGCGTAATTTCTCTGGAATAGACTCTTTAGAAAAATCTGCAATGAAAATTGGGGAGTTGGTAGAAACAGCTTTTATTACCGATGGCAAAGAAGGTTGTTTAGTAGTTAAGGATAAACAAATTACTCCTGTCCCTGGGTTTCCGGCAACAGCGATTGATACTGTTGGTGCAGGAGATGCTTTTGCTGGAGGTGTGTTGTATGGTCTCACCCATGGTTATCAACCTACTCAAGCTGCACGTTGGGGAAATTATTTAGCTTCTAATGTTGTACAAATTCAAGGTCCGCGTTTAGAAGGATCTTGGGCAGATAAAGTTGAGCAAATAATTAATTAGCTTATCAGCTATCAGCATTTCAGCTATCAGCTTTTATAATTTGTAGTGGACTGTTTCAACTAAAAATGTAGGCTCTTGTAGAACGACAGTGAAACCCAAGAAAACCTTACTAATTTTGGGTTTATCCTGCGGATAAGCTCCGAAGATAGTCCCTCAACCCAACCTACATCTATTGCAACATTTAAGATGAAACAGTCTACTACTAGACCTGATAACTCATAACTGAAATAACTGGTTGTAGGGGTTTGATTACCAAACCCCCACAAAATATGTTTAGGCGTCAATAGTTCAGCGATCGCTAACGGAGAAAAAGCTTAGGTGATAAATCTCAGGTTTATAGGGATGATATTGAACTTCCCTAAGAACAGTTTTCCCATTCCAGGAAATCTCAGGAACTTTAAGATCAATAATAGTCTTGTTAGCGGAGGCATTCTTTAATAACTGCTGCGCTTTCTTAACATCAATTGTTAATTCAACTGATTCTGTAACTTGATGACCATACAAGACTGCAGGAATTAATCCTTCCCGTCGTAAGGCTTTAGTTTTACTACCTTCAGGTCTTTTTTGACATTCTACTGTAACTTCCATCTTGACTTTTTTCTCTTAATTTGCTTATTGATTATATCAAAATTTAGTAGTCCTGCATAGCAATGGTCAAATCAATTCAAAATTGAAAATTATAGCAGGGAACAGGGAACAGGGAACAGGGAACAGTGGGAAAAACATTTCCTAGTCTGAGATTCATCATCAGTAATTGTCAAGAGCCAACTCTTTCTCTGCTATATTAATTCTTGCATTATAACCTCTGCCTGTTTGCGTAGCATGAGCAGGAAAGTCAGAAGCTTAAAATCAGGAAAATATTTTTGATTTTTTCGAGCTGGAGAAGAACGAGGCTTGAATCCTTATATCATGTTCGGTTGAATACTTATAAATAATTATCAAGGAGTCAGGAGTCAGGAGTCAAGAGTCAGAATTTCTGGAGAAAGGAGTCAGGAGTCAAAATTTCTGGAGAAAGGAGTCAGGAGAAAAGTAGAAGTATAATATCTTTTCCCTACTCTCAGCAGCTCAAATTTTATTTATAACTGATTATCCGAACATGATATTAATTAAACAGAAACAATTATTGAAATTAAGTTTGAACCAAAAATTTTGAACTTTAGAATGCACGAATTTTGAATTCAAAAAATGGTCATTTCAGTTATCAGTTATCAGTACCTCTGGCTAAACCCAGAGGTTTGAAATAATGAAGTTTATTCTTTAGAATCTCCATAAAATAGGGAACACTTAACTGGGAACACTTAACTGGGAACAGGGATAACCCACCCCTAACCCCTCCCAGGAGGAGAATAATTGATAATTTATGGATAATAATTGATTTTATTTTTTATTTTTGGAGATGCCTAATAATAAAAAATTGGCATTGCTGAAATTAGGTATGAAATTTGTATCGGAGTAATATTGATAGTAAGGAAAAAAGCTGTGCATGACTACTAACTACTGTACGGGGATTTCCTAGGTCATGCTCCTAATTACGCGAATCGCCCCTATGACTACTGACTACTAAAAATCATACAATAATTCAGCAACGCCAAAAAATAAAATCAATTATCCCACTCTTATTCATCAATTCTTTCTCCCTACTCCCTACTCCCTACTCCCTACTCCCTACTCTAAGAATATAACAATCCCCGCTTTGGTCCATGAATCGGGTCTTCCACCACAATAGTCTGGTCACGACTTGCCCCAAGAGACACAATAGCAATAGGTACATTCATCAATTCTGCCAAAAACCGCAAATAATCCAAAGCTTGCTTGGGTAAATCTTCCAGAGTTCGACAATCTACGGTTGACTGTTGCCAACCAGGCAATGTTTCATAAATAGGCTTACACTTTGCTAATTGTATAGAACTACTAGGAAAATCTTCGCAACGCTCACCCTCCATATCATAAGCCACACAAACCTTAATCTCATCCAACTCATCCAACACATCCAACTTAGTAATCGCCATACAATCCATTCCATTAATTCGGACTGCATAACGTCCAATCACCCCATCAAACCATCCACAACGACGTTTACGACCAGTAGTTGTCCCAAATTCGGCTCCGCGATCGCCTAGTAATTCCCCAACCTCATCTTTAGCTTCTGTGGGAAATGGTCCTTCTCCCACTCTAGTAGTATAAGCCTTAGCTACCCCAATCACTCGGTCAATCATTGTCGGTCCTATACCAGTACCCACACAAGCACCTCCTGCCACTGGATTTGAGGAAGTAACATAAGGATAAGTACCGTGGTCTAAATCCAATAGAGTACCCTGCGCTCCCTCAAACAAAATATTGCGTCGCTCCTGAATAGCATTGTAGATATTTAAAGACGCATCTATAACATGAGGTCTTAAGCGATCGGCATACTCTAAGTATTCTTTAACTACTGCCTCTGCATCTAAGGGAGATAAATTATAGAGTTTTTCTAGAATTACATTCTTATAATTAACAGTCCAATGTACCTGCTCTTTCAATCGATCTGGATTAATCAAATCAATCATCCGAATCCCTGTCCGCTCGGATTTATCCGCATAAGTTGGACCTATTCCCCTACCTGTCGTCCCTATTTTTTGACTGCCCCGACGTTCTTCTGATGCCTTGTCTATCATTCGATGATAAGGCATTGTTACATGAGCAGCTTGAGAAATCATTAACTTTGCCGTAGAAATGCCTAAAGCTTCTACTTGGTCTAGTTCTTCAATTAGAACCTTGGGGTCTATAACTGTTCCCGAACCAATGATACACTCAGTATCAGGATAAAGAATACCTGAAGGAATTAAGTGTAGTTTAAATGTTTGGCCTTCAACAACTACTGTATGGCCAGCATTTACGCCCCCTTGGTAACGTACAACTACATCTGCTGACTTGCTAAGTAGATCGGTAATTTTTCCTTTTCCTTCATCGCCCCACTGGGCACCTATTACAATTACGTTAGCCAAGGGTCTCCTCATACGGATAGTTAACACAATTTGTTATTCTTACATTAACAAAAAATTATGTCAATTCATTTTTATTAATTTTTGTTACAGTAAATCTGCTCTGTTGTAAATAGGGAGGAGGCCAATCTTATTTTTTCAAGAGCAATCGGCAATGCTCTACTATAAGCTGTTGCTGATGAAATAGCAGTATCTATAAATAGGTAACTATAAATCAAAGGAATTGCTCTTCTAGGGTAGCTATGATAAATTACTAAAAAATAAACTTTATAACCATTGCTATGCAAGGACTATGGGAATACAAAAAAGCCTTTTGATTTGGTTAAATCTTGTGGTATTTAAGGGCTATAATCTGTAAAAAACTTAGGTAAAATATGACTGAATGATTTCGCTAACATTCTCAGATTTTAATCATACTTTTCCCAGACTAAAATATTAAGAATAAATCATATTTATATGGCTTTACACGCAGAATTACATCGGCATTTAGGAGGCTCCGTAGTCCCTAGAGTTTTATGGAAATATTTTCAAGGTCAAAATCAGGAACTGGCAACTCGTTTTCCTGAATATGAACAATTTGAAGAGTTTTATACGAAACCACGGAACACTTTAGAGGAATATTTAGAACTACATACTTTGGTAGAACAGGTTCAAACTATTGAGACTTTACCATATTTTATTTATCGCTTAATTCGTGGTGCTTATACTTTTGAAAATTTAGCTTATTTGGAGTTACGTTATACTCCTTATTTGAGAACTCCAGACCATTTATCTCAGTCTCAACGTATAGATTTAATGTCAGAAATAGTTACGGTTGTAGGTAAGGCAGCTCAACAGAATGAGTATCCAATTGTGACTAGCCAAATTTTATGTACTCACACTCGCTTGCCTAATGAGGTAAATCAAGCAATTGTGGATTTAGCGGTGCAAATGCCGGAATATGTGTGTGCTATAGATGTGGCAGGAGGGGATAATAATTATAAAGAACGGATAGATGAGTTTATTAAACTCTATAAATATGCTCGCGAACAAGGTGTAAAAACTACCGGACATCTTTATGAAACTCTTAATGGTTGTCATCCTGAATTATTACCTTATTTAATGCGAATTGGTCATGGAATTCAAATCCCTTTAAAATATCCAGAGTTATTAAAAGAAGTGGCGAACCGAGGGCAATGTTTAGAAGTTTGTCCGACGACTTATTTCAAAACGGGTACTATGGATAATATGAGTCAGTTGAAGACTGTATTTGACAAATGTTTTGATGCTGGGGTGGATATTGCTATTTGTACGGATAATGCTGGTTTACATAATGTACGTTTGCCTTTTGAATATGAGAATTTATTGACTTTTGATGTGATTGATTTTCGACAATTACAAGCTTGTCAAAATGCTGCTTTTCGTCATGCTTTTGCTTGGCCTCATGGTAAACGACCAGAGGAAATGTTAACAGGATTATTACAACCAGAACCTTTTTTAAAATTTAAAAGTCAAAATTCAAAAGTCAAAACTCAAAAGTAGATATTAAAGCAAGAGTCGATTCATTTTCTGAAGCACTCGGGCGTGGAGATGAGTAGTGGAATTTTTCCATTTCTCTTTTGTTGCGTAGGTCGCAAGAGTCGATTCATTTTCTGAAGCACTCGGGCGTGGAGATGAGTAGTGGAATTTTTCCATTTCTCTTTTGTTGCGTAGGTCGCAAGAGTCGATTCATTTTCTGAAGCACCCAGACGTGGAGATGAGTAGTGGAATTTTTCCATTTCTCTTTTGTTGCGTAGGTCGCAAGAGTCGTTACATTTTCTGAAGCACCCAGGCGTGGAGATGAGTAGTGAAATTTTTCCATTTC
>NZ_JAAHHT010000241.1 GCF_010672085.1 Okeania sp. SIO3I5 | reverse complement strand
GTCCCTGAGTTTGACAGTAACCCTTGTCATTTCATCAGTATCGGTATCGCTCCCACCTAAAAAAGTTCAAGCCCAGTCAGCTTCACAACGTCCTTACGCCGTTTTCGTAAACGGCTATGGCTTGATCAGGACTTACTTACATATTAACTTATTTATGGAATATTGAGATTAGTTTCTAGCATTATTTTACTCCTATAGTAACAGGACTGAAACCATGTGAACCCAGAAACCCGGTTTCTCGTAGACATCTATTGCTCAAAACAAGGATTTCTCGTAGAAACCGGGTTTCTTTGCGTAAGTCCTAAGTAATTCTTGCATAGGTTGTAAAATTATTATGGTAGGGTTTTGGAAACCAAATCCAAGCGTTCATTAACAGGACTTACGCAGAAGCACATAAGGTGGTAGGGGCAAATGGCATTTGCCCTCTACAGATAGCGTATTGTCTAAGAGTTTGCCTAAGTCCTGATTAATTGATATGGTATAGTCGAGCATTAAAACTCTCTCTAATTATCAATTATCCATTATCCATTATCCATTATCAAACAGATACCATTGCAGGTTCCAATTTTACTATTAATTTTAAACCAAACTCTTCCTCAAACGCCTCCTTCTTATATTCTAAACTCCACAACTCTAATGCACAATCATCTTGAGGATCGGCAGGTTGTAACCAGATATAAAATTCCTTTTGATTTTTATTTAACCAACATTTCACATTAGCGATCGCTCCTTTTTGTCGTCTATCTAAAGCGATCGCTAACCGCAACAATGCACTTAACTCAGACACTACTTGTTGATATTTTTTGGGTAAGTTTTGATAATGTTCGTGTTTTTTCTTGGGTAGACTCTTGCGGTGATAACGAGCTAAATTTGCAATCACTTCAATTTCAATCTGACTATATCCCAGTAATTCCCCATTTCTGATCAGATAATAAGAATGTTTATGGTGTTCTGAATGACTTATATATACACCAGAGTTATGCAAAATTCCTGCTGACCATAATAATTCTCGTTCATCAGATCCCCACTGATGCAGCACTCCCTGAGTTTGGTCAAATAAATATAACGCCCAAGAAGCAACCCTTTCGCTATATTCCAAATTAACCTGGTATTTTTGCGCAATTTTTAGAGTGTTGCGTTGGCGAATTGAACTTTGGAAACGGAGGCGATCGTCTATCAAACCATGATTCAACATCCAGTCAACTATTACCCCTTCCCGCAAACTGCTTTCACAGATAGTTACCGATTTCATCTCTAGTAAACTCATTGCTTCTTTTAACACTAAAGCACCCGCCAAAATAATTTCTGCTCGCTTTTCAGACATTCCTGGAAGTTCTAGTCTTTCATAAATAGATAGCTTCTTCAATTTATTTACCAACTCTTCCAATTCAGCAAAACTAAACTCATAACCCCCCAGGGGAGTTGGTACATTCCCCAATTTTTCATAAGCATGAATAGTTGCTAAAGCTTCAATAGTGCCAGCAGTTCCTACTAACCGAGGTTTTTCTCCTTTTTTGAGGTTAGCTAATAATTCTTCTGTCGGACGTTCTAATAAACCCCTAGTGTAAGCTTGCAGATAAGCAAATTCACTCTTACTAATAGGGTCAGTGGTAACAAATTCTTTCGTCAGACGTACTGCACCTACTTTTGTACTGCTCAAGGTTCTCGATGTATCACCATCACCTAATATCAATTCTGTGGAACCTCCACCAATATCAATAATAATATGGGGTTGGTTGTTAAATTCCATTGCAGAAAGCACTCCTAAATAAATTCGTCGTGCTTCTTCTTGACCAGAGATTAAATTAACATATAGGTCTAACTCATCAGCGATTCTGTTGAGAAATTCTTTGCCGTTGGGTGCTTCCCGTACAGCACTGGTGGCAACTGTGATGATTTGTTCAGCATTAGCACTTTTGGCAATTTTTTGGAAACGTTCTAAAGTAGCGATCGCTCTATCCATCACTTCCGGTTTTAAATTACCTTTCGTTTCGCAGTCTCCCAGTCTTACTGTTTCTTTGTCTCGGTCAATAATGGTAAAAGTGGGTAATCTGGGGTCGATTTTTACTACCACCAAATGTAAGGAGTTGGTACCCATGTCTATTGCTGCCAAGATACGGTCTTTGTTTCCTATTGGAGTAGGAATTCTAACCAGAGGAACAGATGTAACCATGTAAATGTATCCTAAATTACAAATTGATTAAATTTTATCAGGACTTACGCAGGGGAAACCAGAAACCGGGTTTCTCGTGGATATCTATTATTAAAAACAATGATTTATCGTAGAAACCCGGTTTCTTGGCCTCATATAAGTCCTAATTAAATAATTTTATCTATTTAATGATTACAAAAAATAATTAAAATGGACTTTTACTCTTGACAAATTATACACTTTTAAGGTAAGCAACAAGAGCAAAAATGTTGTAGCACAGGAATCTTCCCTGTAACATCACATCAAAAAAAGGAAAGTGAAACTAAAACAATGCCTAAACAATCTATTCCTAGAATTGAATATCTACGAGTGCAAAATTATCGCGCTCTCCATGATTTAAAACTAGAAAAAATCACCCCACTAACTGTATTTTTAGGTCCGAATGGTAGTGGTAAATCTACCATATTTGATGTCTTTGCATTTTTATCAGAATGTTTTACAGATGGACTCAGAAAAGCTTGGGAAAAAAGGGGTAGATTTCGAGAATTAAGAACTAGAGACACTGACGGAAATATAGTGTTTGAACTTAAATATCGAGAAATAAAGAAATCGCCCTTAATTACATATCATCTTGCCATTGCTGAAGGAACAAAAGGTCCTTATGTTGCCGAAGAATGGCTGCAATGGAGAAGAGCAGAAAGAGGAGGATATTTTAAGTTTTTAGACTTTAAAGAAGGGGAAGGAAAAGTAATTACTGGAGAAATGCCAGATGAACAAGACGAAAGAGTATTTGAAAAATTAGAATCTGCTGAATTTTTAGCAGTAAGTACCCTCGGACAATTTGCTAAACATCCTCGTGTTAGTGCCTTGAGAAAATTTATTACAGGTTGGCATCTTTCTTATTTAACAGCAGACAATACACGGAGTATTCCTGAAGCAGGTGCCCAAGAAAGGTTATCGCCAACGGGCAATAATTTACCTAATGTTATTCAATATCTTAGTGAACAGCATCCGGAACGACTCGAAAAAATTCTTGATATTCTTTCCTATCGAGTTCCTCGTTTAGAAAAAGTTGAAGCTTCAATTATGCAAGATGGAAGAATTTTATTACAGATAAAAGATGCTCCTTTTGCAACACTAATCTTAGCAAAATTTGCCTCCGATGGTACGTTAAAAATGTTAGCTTATCTCACTGTTTTACACGACCCATACCCACCGCAACTTATCGGTATTGAAGAACCAGAAAATCATTTACATCCTCGTTTATTACCAGAACTTGCTGAAGAATGTCGTGCTGCTTCAGCTAATACTCAATTGATGGTGACAACTCATTCTCCATTTTTTATTGATGGGATAAGACCCCAAGAATTATGGGTACTTTATCGGGATAAAAATGGTTATACTCAGGCTAAACGTACTAGCGAAATGCGAGGCATTAAAGAATTTATCGACGAAGGAGCATCTTTAGGTAATTTATGGATGGAAGACTATTTTGAGTTTGGAAATCCTTTAAAAAATCAAGGCGCACCACGCAAAAATTAACCTAGAAATTAGTAATTATTAGGAGTAGCTAACGAGTGCATATTGAATTTCTAGTAGAGGATCGCTCAACAGAGGAAACTCTCTGTCATTTATTACCAAAAATTCTGGGTGAATCAATAACTTTTGAAACTCACTTTTTTCAGGGTAAAGAAGATTTATTTTCTAAACTACCCGGACGATTAAAAGGGTATAAAAAATGGATACCTGATGATTGGAGAATTATAATTTTAGTAGATAGAGATAATGAAGATTGCCATTTCAGTTATCAGTTATCAGTTATCAGTTATCAGTACCTCGTAGAATAAGGAGGCTTGAAATAGGGAATTTTATTTATTTTATCCTCTTAAAACAAGAGGCGTAATTACCAAAATTTTTCGGTAAAAAATTGAAACAAGAGTTAGAAGAAATTGCTCTAAAAGCTGGATTTATGACAAAATCTCTGGCAAAGACTAAAAATAAAAAGAAATACAAATTAATTAATAGAATTATGATTGAAGAATTAGAAGCTTGGTTTTTTGGAGATATTCCAGCGTTGACTAAAGCTTATCCTAAAGTATCTAAATATCTCAGTCAAAATTCTAAATATCGTTACCCAGACGACATTAAAGGTGGTACTTGGGAAGCTTTACGAGAGGTGCTTCAAAGAAAAGGTTATCATCAAGGAGGATTAGAAAAGTTGAGAGCTGCTAGAGATATTTCACAATACATGAAACCTATGGAAAATACCTCAAAAAGTTTTCAAGTTTTCTATAGTTGTTTATTGGAAATAATGGAATCTGAAAAAAATTAATTTGATGAAATTAAAGAAGCGATCACCTCAAAAAAATATCATAATTTATATTATGTTCGGTAGAATAATTATAATTATGTTTGCAGTTTTGCTTCAGCAATTAAGACAAATATTTTAGGGCAAAATAATAAACAAATTTGATATGATAACTTATACAGCAAATTCCTCCTTGGTGAGGTAAACCCACGCGAGCAAGATGCCCGCACTAGGAACATTTAACTAATAACTAAAAATGACTCAATCTACTCTACCTGAATCAGAATCAACCTTAATAAAAGTAATCAAACTTCTGAGATGGGATAAACCTACCGGACGTTTTATTTTAATGATTCCTGCTTTGTGGGCCGTATTTTTAGCCACCCACGCCATGCCACCCATACCATTAGTCGGAGTAATAGTAGTAGGAACATTCGCCACCAGTGCCGCTGGTTGTGTAATTAACGATTTGTGGGACAGGGATATCGATCCAGAAGTAGAAAGAACCCGCGATCGCCCCCTTGCTTCCCGCGCTCTGACTATTCAAACAGGTATTGTCATTGCCATTATTGCTCTTGCTTGCGCGGGAATTATCGCTCTATATCTCAACCCCCTAAGTTTTTGGCTATCTGTAGCAGCAGTTCCAGTAATTATTTGCTATCCCTTGGCAAAACGGTTTTTTCCAGTACCCCAGTTAGTGTTATCTATTGCTTGGGGTTTTGCCGTGTTAATTAGTTGGAGTGCTGCAGTCGCTGAGTTAGATACTGCAACTTGGATATTGTGGGGTGCAACAATTGTTTGGACGCTTGGTTTTGATACAGTTTATGCCATGAGCGATCGCGAAGACGATCGACGTTTAGGTGTTAATTCTAGCGCTCTATTTTTTGGTGAATATGCTACTAATGCTGTGGGTATATTTTTCTTTTTAACTGCCGTTTTATTGGGGTTATTAGGAATAAAAATGGAGCTACATATTGGCTTTTGGATAACTCTGGGAATTGCTATAGTTTTGTGGTTTATTCAATATGGAAAATTACGGCAAGAAGATATTTTGAAACCTTACGCTCAAATATTCAGACAAAATGTTTGGATTGGTTTTATCTTATTAGCTGGAATGATTACAGGTTTCATATTTTGAACAAAAATATAGTTAGGACTCACGCAGAAACCGGGTTTATCCAGGCAATTACATGGAAAACAATAATCAGGGCAATAAACCCGGTTTCTTGTTTGGGTGCTTCAATAATTAATAATTAACAATTAATAATTACCTCTTCTTTTTAAGAATAGGATTGGTTAAGAGGTTAATTTTAAAGAAAATATAAGTTTGATTACAAAATATTAAATTTTTCCACGAACTCTTAAAAACTTGTTATGTTAAGGAAACATTTAAAAAACTTTTAAAAACAAACTATGAAAGTATCAAATTCTCCAGTACATCTAGGTCAGTCAATATCCCTAGGAATTGTTTTTTTACTAACCAGTCTTGGGATTATGGTTTTGACAGCAATAATGATAGCCAATGGCACCTGAATAAAATAATAGACCTCTTTGGCAAGAGGTCTGGTTAATTCAAATTCAAGATAGATTCAATCAATAGGGTGGGATAGTGGCATTCCCACCCTATATGCGTACCAGAATATTTTTACCATGAGTATCAGTACCACAAGTATTAAGTAAATCATAAGTAGCACTAAGTTGTTTCACTTGTTCTGTTTGTTTTGGACTAGGACGCCAGGGTTTATTATGAGTGTAACCATAGTAAGTCTCCACGCCATCAATACCCAACATTGCTGCTGCCTTGATTAAGTCAGTAGCAGAACGCCTATAACGACAGGGATGAGCGAGTACCGCCAAACCACCTGCTTGTTGAATGGCACTAATCACATTAGCAGCTTGATATTCTTGACCTTTAGTAGTCTTTCCTGTCAAATAAGGTTGTAAACTTGGGTGTTCTGGATCAAAACCATATCCAAGAATATGCACCTCAATATTCAGTAACTTGGCATTAATTTCTACTCCACTCCACAGAGTAGGTGCTAAATGCTCTCGATCTGGATTAATAGATTTCCAGTTTTCTAACCAATTTTTAGCTACTTGATAACCACCAATAGTATGATGGTCTGTAATGGCCAAACCTTTGAGGCCGATCGCAATTGCTTGTTCTATCAAATTCTCAGGTGTTAACTTTCCATCGGAGTAGATTGTATGTAGATGAAAGTTATAAGAATGTGGACAGCTATCGGCATCAACAGTTTCAAAGATTTGCTTAATTTTAGAGTAATTATTAACCACTCTTTTCTGAGTAAAATCAGAATCCAAAGTTATGTTGATAGACATATATCTTCATAAATTGTTACTTTATCCAATATATCTAAAATTTGGCTGACAAGGTGCAAGTTGGTCCCAGTTATAGCAGGGAACAGGGAACAGGGAACAGGGAACAGTGGGAAAAGTGTTTCCTAGTCTGGGATTCATCATCAGTCTATGTCCTAATCGCCCTGGCTGTTGCTATAACTAATATGAAAGTCCTCAGTGCCCTTGTTGAGAAAATATGCACGGAATTAGGCAACAGCTCCAGAAAGTAACAGCAATAATAGTTTCAGAGTTTTTATCATTTTTGGGACTTTTAATAACTCGCATTCCCAAGGTCATTTCAATTATCAGCACTTCTGGCTGTTTGCGCAGCATGACCTAGGAAACCCAGAGGCTTGAAATAAAGAATATTCTTTATTTTATCCCCTTAAAAGAGGAGGCTTAAAAACCAAAATTTTCGGTCACTTGATAATATAATAAGTAGACAAAAATAGTCGTATTTATACAAAGAAAAAAATTCCTTTTAGTTAATCTTATTCTTGATAATAAGAGGCAATTAATATAGCAATCCTAAATAGGTTGTAATATTTTATCGTAGGGATTTGGTCTCCAAATCCCTTGGTACTTATACCAATTTGATAAATGTTTGCTACAAATAGCTAGGGTATTTATTGGAATTTAGAATTCATAATTAATAGATTTAATACCAGTTTTTAGCTCGTAAAGTCTCTTTTTTGTCAAAGGAACATTTCCTAAAAAATATTTTTATTGCACTTATTATTCGTAACATTCTTTTTTCAAATTGGTATTAGGTTTGGAGACCAAACCCCTACAGTTTTTTCTCACAAATGATTTCATATTGGTATAATTATTAATTGTTAATTATTCATTATTGAACGATCCTCTATTTGACTGATTATCTTTTCTAATACATTTTGAAATCCAGAATATAAGAATAAAGATGATAAGTTATTGAAGAATTCTATATATTCAAACTTTTTGATAAATTAGTTTAATAGTGTTAATTTTATTATAAAAATTTTCTCTCAAAAAAAATTAAATATATTGATAATTATTATAGCAATTTATTTGTATTTTAAATAACAAAATTATTATAAATGGACTAAATGCAAATAGGGTGGGCATTGCCCACCCTATACAGAAGTAGGATGACCCATATTGCAAATTTTCATTGGTGGATAAGTAAAAATAATCTGTTTCATTTTTAATACCACACTAGCTTTGGTCGCTATTGCGAAAGATCCAAGCCATATCTAACAGTTTTGCCCAACGCTTCTGTAACTGTTTAGGAGTACATTTGATAGCAGCAGCGATCGCTTTTTCATCTTCACCAGTTCGCTTGAGTTGTAAAATTTGCCGTTGCTCAGGAGAAAGTGTAACTAAGAAAGCTTCCCATTGCTCAGAAGTCATACCTAATTTTTGATCAATGTCAGCACCTAACCATTGATGTACCAACTTCCAATTTTGAGAACGAGCAAACTTTTCCACATGATACTTAAAACGCTGCTGTAAATAATCTCTTTGGCGAGCAGTTAACCCTAGTTCTTTATCAATATCAG
Source organism: Okeania sp. SIO3I5 (assembly GCF_010672085.1). Classification (GTDB taxonomy): domain Bacteria; phylum Cyanobacteriota; class Cyanobacteriia; order Cyanobacteriales; family Microcoleaceae; genus Trichodesmium. Next base: position 5,885 of record NZ_JAAHHT010000241.1, on the reverse strand, counting down.
ATGCTTGATAATCTTGTAATTTTAACTTAAGATAATCAACACATTGGTCTTGCCCTGCAGTCTTCAAGTAATCGAACAACTCAGCAATCACGCGATCGCGCAATACAGCTTCAGCGGGGTCAACAGTTTCAGAAACCATTTGCTCTCTAACCTGTTGCACAGTGGAAGAACGACTAAAAGCTTCTGCATCTTCACCTTTAGGAGACTCTACCGCCATTTCAATATCAATAGCAGTTTCAGGAGGTTGACCTTTGGCAAAACTCTGCGCTCTCAGCACAATTAATCTCTGACGATTTCGACCTGGTAAACCGATTTGACGTTTAGCATACTGTTCGGTGAACGCCATATATTCTGCCAATTCCAACTTGAACTTAGGAGTGTAGTCTTGCTCTAAACTGTGTTCTCTGCGGAAAGCTCGTAAAGACTCAATGTAAAATCCTTGTAAAAAATCTTCAATCAAGTTATAGCGACCTTGGAAATTTAACTGCGCTCCAAAAGAAGCAATATGACGATAAATCATAGAAGCTAGCAGAGAGTGTAATTCTACCCGACCTTGCTTAGAACCGAGTTTGTAGTATTGCAAGCACTTTTGCCAGCGATGACGCGCTAAACTAAGTTGCCAAGAACGAACTTCACCAGAATTTTGAATCCGATTACTCTTTAAGCAAATCCTTTCTACTTCTTTAGCTATACGCACAGCAACAGTGTCAGCTTTTGCTGGTTTAGTTTTGGCAGTGCCTTGCAATTCTTTTAAAACTACGGCAGCTAAAGCTTCAGTATCCATTTCTAGGACATTATTTACTGTAGTTTGATTTTCAACTTGGATGTTATTAACTTCTGTAGCGGTAGTAGAGTTGTTGGATAGGGAGTTGGGGGAGTTAGCAGTCTTAACAGTCATTTGATTTTACCTCTGAAAATGCAGTCTAAGTTTACGAAGGTGTAGAGTTGTTGGTGTTGGTTGAAATCTGTGTGATTTGTTCCTTGCCTCTACACTTATAACTATAGGAAAGTTCTCCAAACTATTTGCGGAGGAAGGTTCCACTTTGATGATGTGGTTTTAGTTTTGATAACCAATTCTGAAGTTCACCATCAGAAAGATATTTTCCGGATTTATACTAAAAACTGCCGAAAGCTTAATGTACATTGAAAATCAGGACTTTCATTTCCAAACTATCTAAGTTATAGGAACTGTGACAATCATTAAATTGACAGTGCCACCCGTGTAACAGATACACAAGTGGCACATTAAAATTCAAAGTTCAAAATTCAAAATTCAAAATTCAAAAGTAACCTCAAACTGGATTTAGTCCAGAAATAATCAAATTTTTTTCCCCTACTTCCTACTCTTTACCGAAACAATTAAATAATTAGATAATTCAGGTTTAAAGCCTCCCCTTGGATAGGGGAAAAAAGCGGTCGTTTGCGAAGCAGTCCGAAGGATGGGATGTCGAGGTTTCCTCGGCATATCCAATCGACCAAGAGAAATAAATTTTTTCCTTCTTGGTCAATCCTCTCCCTTTTAGGAAGAGGTAATTATCCATTATCCATTATCCATTATTGAATCCCTATCAGAGCTGTTACAGTTTCAACCCCAAGACCTTCACGAATCAGATTGGGTTCTTGGCCAGTTAAGTCAAGGATAGTAGATACTTGATATCCTGGATCAGAACCATCATCGACAATTATATCTACTAGATTTTCTAGACAATCAAACAATTCTGCTTTGCCAGTGACTGCTGCTATATCTACTGGGGCCATTCCTTCCGCATCACTGGTAATATGAGCTGATGTGGAAATAACGGGATTGCCTAAAGCCTCTAGTAAGGCCAAGCATACTTGATTGTCTGGAACCCGAATACCTGTTGTTTTACGTTTTGGACTCATCACCAGACGTGGCACTAACTTTGTGGCAGGCATTACAAATGTGTAAGGGCCAGGAATTAAACGTTTAATAATCCGGTAGGCTGAGTCAGACACAATAGCATAATTGGCGATGTTGGACAAGGAGGAACAGAGGAATGTCAAAGGCTTATCATTAGATAGTTGTTTAATTTGCCTAACTTTTTCCACAGCAGATTTAACATTTAGGTCGCAACCTATTGCATAAACAGTATCCGTGGGATAAAGCATCACTGCCCCATCTTTAAGATCCTTGATAATCTGTTCTACACGTCTTTGTTGGGGGGTATCAGGATGAAGTTCGTAAAAAGTTGTCATTTTTTTATTTTAGATTTTAGATAAAATGTAAAAATATTGGTTTATCAAACCATAAGCATAAGCTTGCTTATATATTCCGCCATAATCATATAATTGTTATGAATTTTGAATTGACCTCAGTCATTTCAGGTCAGAGATTAATGCATGAATTTTGAATTTTGACTTGTTTGGAAAATCCTGTAGGGATTTCGATGGCCAAGGGTTTGGAGACCAAACCCCTACAGTTTTTTTTTCACAAAGTCTTGGAAAGAGGAATTAGTCTTCAAGGAAAATTACAAAAATTTTTAGGATGGTGAGGTACACTTTGATACTAATTTCTATTCCCTATTCCCTATTCCCTGTTCCCTATTCCCTATTCCCTTGTTTATGAACAAAATAGCTTACTTTGAATGTCCAACTGGCATTGCAGGCGATATGTGTCTGGGTGCTTTAGTCCATCTTGGTGTTCCTCTAGAATATCTAATAGAAAAACTAAATCTTTTGGGTATTTCCCAGGAGTATCAGTTAAGTACAGAAAAAGTGCATCGTAATGGTCTAGTAGCTACGAAGTTTCATGTTAAGCTAACTCATGCAAATCCTGAAGATGGGGAACCCCTAACTTTTGATCGCCACCACCACCATCACGATCATCACGATTCAGAAAATGACTCTAGCACAGAAAAAAATCATCATACTCACAACCGCCATTTGCCAGAAATTGAAGCATTAATCAAAAAAGCTGGATTGCCTCAACGTGCTGAAGCTTGGAGTTTGGCAGTGTTTCGTAAGTTGGCAGAAGTAGAAGGTGCTGTACATGGTGTTGCTCCAGATCAAGTACATTTTCACGAAGTGGGGGCAACTGATGCGATTATTGATATTGTGGGGACTTGTTTGGGGTTAGATTGGTTAAATATTGACGAATTGTATTGTTCGCCACTGCCTACTGGAGCGGGAACTGTTAAAGCTGCTCATGGTAGGTTACCTGTACCTGTACCAGCAGTGCTAAAACTTTGGGAGTTGCATAATGTTCCGATTTATAGTAATGGCATTGAAAAAGAATTGTGTACTCCTACGGGTAGCGCGATCGCTTGTACTATTGCTAGTGGTTTTGGTTCGCCACCGTCAATGTTTTTGCAAAAAGTAGGTTTGGGTGCGGGTTCCCAGAATTTGGCTATTCCTAATATTCTCCGTTTGTGGATCGGAGAGGAAAAAGTTCAAACTCAATATTCTCTTATGAAAAAGTCTGATGCTCCTACTGCCGAACATTCTCACTTAGAAACTGTGTCAGTGTTGGAAACTCAAATAGATGATTGTTCTCCTCAAGCGATCGCTTATACTTTTGATGCTCTGTTTGCTGCGGGAGCGTTGGATGTTTTTAGTCAACCTGTGACGATGAAAAAATCTCGCTTGGGGGTTTTATTAACTGTTATTTGTAAACCGGAAAAGTTATCTGTTTGTGAAGAGGTGATATTTCGAGAGACTACGACTTTGGGTATTCGTCGCTCGACTCAACAACGGAGTATTTTGGAGCGGGAAATTCATCAGGTGGAAACGGAGTATGGAGCAGTGCGGTTAAAAGTGGCAAAAATGGGAGATAAAATTGTGAATGTGCAACCGGAATACGAAGATTGTGCAGCATTAGCTAGACAGGAAAATATGTCTTTGATGGAAGTGCAGAAAATGGTATTGCAGAGTTGGTATAAAGTTAGGAATCTGACAAAGAATGTATACTAATTAGGTTCTAAACCTAGCAGCAAATAATTGATAAATTAATAGATATTTACTGAAAAAAATTAATAGAAAGTGGAAGCTTTGCCAGGTAGTGTTAGTTATCCTGATTTTCATACTGTTACTCTAGAGGAAGGGGAAAAATTTTGGAATATCAATCTATTGAAGGGGATGAAACAATTGAATAAGTAATACTAATTTGATAAGTTTTTGTACGCTTTTTTGAGTGGGAAAGTAGGATACCCACCCCTAATATAGAATCCGGGTAATTAGTTATCGTATTACTGAGGAGTAATGAGTAAGAAATAAGGAGTAATATCATGTTCGGTTGAATACTTATAAATAATTATCAAGGAGTCAGGAGTCAGGAGTCAGGAGTCAGAATTTCTGGAGAAAGGAGTCAGGAGAAAAGTAGAAGTATAATATCTTTTCCCTACTCTCAGACCTAAAATTTTATTTAGAACTGATTACCCGAACATGATATAAGGAGTAAGAAGTAATGAGTAAGAAATAAGAAGTAAGGAGTAAGGAGTAAGGAGTAAGGAGTAAGAAGTAAGAAGTAAGAAGTAAGAAAGGAAATGAAAATGCATAAATTTTTAAATTCGTGCTTCTAACAAACACATATTTTAGTTGAGGATTTTTGAATGCGATTACTGTATAACCGGATTTTATATAACTCCCCAAGAACGGGAATAGTGGAGTGGGGGGTAGAAGTAAATCTAAGAATAATTAAAACTAACTAGCTCATAATTATCAATAAAATATTTGATTGTATTAAACACTTAATAATTGAAGTTTTACTACGGTATAGTATTTTTAAAACAACATTTAATATTCAATAAAAACCTTGAAGATTATGATTCATAACTCCTAAATACTACCAAAACATTACAACTTATTTATTAATATTATAAGACTTTTTTCTAGTGCTAGAAAATCATAAAATTGTAAAAAATAACGATGATATCTAACAATAAAATCACTCTCAAATATGTTTATTCTGAAACAGTATCGACACCGAAAAAAGTAAAATAACCTCCTAATTTTTCTCTATATTGGCATCAAGCAGAAACTCTTAAAGCATTACGCGACGATAATATTGATGTTATAGCACTACGCATTAAGGTGTTTGACATTTCTAAATCCTGTTTGCGCAGCATTCCGCAGGAAAAACCTTTTCATAATCTGCTATTCCCTATTCCCTATTCCCTATTCACGCTTCGCGTAGCGCTATATTTTTAATTACACCATGACAGGAGAAGGAAAAAGTCTGGCAGTTTATCTATAAACAATGCAAACTGACTTTTTAGCAATGGGTCTTTATCCTACTAATGAACTTGCCCGCGACCAACAAAATCAAATACAAAAATATATAGAATTATTTCAGCCAAAATACGAACCTTGTGTTGTACGTTTAAGCGGACAAGAGTTATAAATCTATGCGGAAAATGAGGGATTAAAAAAATCTGCTGCTATTGAAAATCGGGCTTTTAATTATGATATTTTACTGACTAATCTAGATATTTTGCACTATCTACATCGGGGTGCATATATCATTAAAAGTAATTCTCATAAAAAATTTCAAGGAGATAATCCAGATAAACTTTGGGGAAGGATTGATAAAGATTTTTATTTGTTTATTTTTGATGAATTTCATGTATTTTCAGCGCCACAAATTGCTGGTGTTATTAATACTTTGCTGTTAATTAAACATACCAATTCTCGGAAAAAGTTTTTATTTCTTTCGGCACCTCCAAATACAGGTTTAATTGAGCGATTAGAAAAGGAAAATTTGGTAGTGCGTCAAGGAAGTGTGGGAAGTGTGGGAAGTGTGGGAAGTGTGGGAAGTGTGGGAAGTGTGGGAAGTGTGGGAAGTGTGGGAAGTGTGGGAAGTGTGGGAAGTGTGGTAAGTGTGGGAAGTGTGGGAAGTGTGTGAAGTGTGGGAAGTGTGGGATGTGTTG
>NZ_JAAHHT010000240.1 GCF_010672085.1 Okeania sp. SIO3I5 | reverse complement strand
CCGCTGGTCCAGTAGGTCCGGCTGGTGCTCCTGGTACTCCCGGATTAGATGGTGCTCCTGGTCCCGCTGGCGCTCCTGGTCCCGCTGGTCCTGTGGGTCCCACTGGTGGTCCTGGTCCCGCTGGTCCAGTAGGTCCCGCTGGTGCTGCTGGTCCAGTAGGTCCCGCTGGTACTCCCGGATTAGATGGTGCTCCTGGTCTCGCTGGTCCTGCTGGTCCCGCTGGTCCAGTAGGTCCGGCTGGTACTCCTGGTACTCCCGGATTAGATGGTGCTCCTGGTCTTGCTGGTCCAGTAGGTCCCGCTGGTCCCGCTGGTCCGGTAGGTCCCGCTGGTGCTGCTGGTCCCATTGGTCCCGCTGGTCCAGTAGGTCCCGCTGGTGCTGCTGGTCCCATTGGTCCCGCTGGTGCTGCTGGTCCGGTAGGTCCCGCTGGTGCTGCTGGTCCTATTGGTCCCGCTGGTCCGGTAGGTCCCGCTGGTGCTGCTGGTCCAGTAGGTCCCGCTGGTCCCGCTGGTCCAGTAGGTCTCACTGGTGCTCCTGGTACTCCGGGATTAGATGGTGCTCCTGGTCTTGCTGGTCCAGTAGGTCCCGCTGGTGTTCCTGGTCCTGCTGGTCCTGCTGGTCCCGCTGGTCCGGTAGGTCCCGCTGGTCCTGCTGGTCCTGGAATAGCAACTTTCCCTATTGGCTACATAATTGCTGGAGACAACGCTCCCGCAGACTTTTTAACTGGGGAAATTGTTCTATGGCCTGGTCTATCTGTGCCACCTGGTTTCTTCTCTCTTGAAGGTCAAATATTACCGATCGCTGGTAATGGGGAGCTATTTGGTCTAGTGGGTACTCAGTTTGGAGGCGATGGAGTTAACAACTTTGCACTGCCTAATTTAGTTAACGTTAGTCCAGTTGGTCGTCCCCTGAATACCTTGCCTACTCAAACAGATGCTGTCACAGGTCTATTGTTTGTTGAGTTTCCTGCTGGTAGCGGTAATTTTATACCTGCAGACGAAGTGCCTAATGCAGTTGTAGATGGTGGAAATTTAGACGTTAACGACAACACTGTGACACTTCAACAGTTGGCCTTAGAAGCAGCAGCAGCAGAAGCAGCAGCAGCAGCAGCAGCAGAACCAGCACCTCTGGAATTCGAATTTGCTCCTTAATCAAATAGCTAATAAAGCTAAATTGCTTTTAGTAGAAATCTACTAAAAAAAATCTGATCGCTGATTTCAAGCGATCAGATATGACAAAAAACTAATAATTAAACCTTGCAAGTTTTCGTAACTTGCAAGGTTTTTTTTGCTGAAAAATAGGAATTTTATTCAATTTATACAAATTTTAAGCAGGATGATATATCTAGTGAATTGAAAATAAATTATCGTACCTAATTCACCCAAAGTAAATTGAAAAACTCGACTTGTTGACTTAATTGCTCTCTAATAGAATAGATTTTAGTTAAAGCCAAAAACCTTAAATTTCTTAGCTTGGGTTGAGAAATATAGTTTTCCTCCCAAATAATAAACCAAAATTTTCAGAGGTTTTGTTGGCTTTATTCTGTCAATAAGTTTTGCTAACAGTTTGTTAAAGAAAGACTGACGAATATCTCTATCTAAAACCTATTGCTCTCTAATCAGTTTACAATAAATATCTAATGGAAATTAGAGCCAAAGTTTGGAGGCAAAAAATAATGTTAGATACAATCGTATTAGGTGGCGGATGTTTCTGGTGCGTAGAATCTGTCTTTCTCTCTGTAGCAGGAGTAAAAGAAGTAGAGTCTGGTTATGCTGGAGGAAATACTAAAAATCCTGACTACAGATCTATATGTTCTGGAGCAACTGGCCATGCTGAGGTGGTAAAAGTTTCCTTTGACTCTGAAAAAATATCCCTGGGTGAAATCTTAGAAATATTTTTTGCGACTCACGATCCCACAACACTCAATAGACAAGGAAATGATGTTGGTACTCAGTATCGTTCAATTATCATGTGTCATTCTCAAGAACAAAAAGATATTGCTCAAGAAGTAATTTCAACCTTGGATAATAATGGTACTTTTAAAAATCCTATCGTAACTGAAGTGGTTGATTTGAAGGATTATTATAGAGCTGAAGAATATCATCAAAACTATTTTAATAAGAATCCTTATCAACCTTATTGTATATTTTCAATTCCTCCAAAGTTGCAAAAACTCAAGAAATATTTTCCTGATAAAGTATCCGCTTAATTAGAGTGTGGGAAGTTTGGAGAGTCTGACTTCGGCTATAATTCTGGAGATATCTATTAGACATCTCCAGAAAATAGGAAACAGGGAACACTTAAACTGGGAACAAAAAGAAATAATTCATAAGCTATGGATCAGAATTGATTTTTTTTGAATTTACGGAAATATTTATTAGTAATTAATAATTAATAATGGATAATGAATAATTATTTAAGTTGGAGGTTTTTATATTAAGCATGAAAAATTTTTGTTGACAAAAAACTTACAAAAAAATCAAGGTTTAAAGCCTCTCCTTTCAAGGAGAAAAAAGCGGTCGTTTTGCTACGCATAACTACGTTAACGCTGCGCGACATGTTTGCGGAGCTTTCCGTAGGATGGGATGGATGGGTTACCGGCGCCATATCCAATCGACCAAGAGAAGAAAAAAAATTTCCTTTTTAACTAATCGTCTTATTTTTAAGAAGAGGTAATTATTAATTATTAATTGTTAATTATTAATTATTCAATCGTCTGCCCAATAATTTAAAATTTTAGGTAGTCCTGCTGAGGAATGGCGAAGATACATAAGTTTTGTAATTTCTTCCCACACTTCCCACACTTCCCACACTTCCCACACCTCCCACACCTCCCACACCTCCCACACTTCCCACACCTCCCATACTCTCTCTACCATTCCTCAGCACCACCACCAAATTTTAATCACTGGAGAGTGCAAAGTTATACCAAAAAACAATTTGCTTTCAAGACTGAAAGTATTACTTGAAAAGGCTCACAATACCTACAGTTCTTATGAAAATAATTTTTAACCTTAAGATTGCTAAAAGCCTTAGTTAGTAATAGTTATTCCCAGAATTTAACACTGTCTAGTTAATCATTATTAATTATTAATTATTGCTCTGCTGATTAAATCTGAAAGTGTTTACATTCTAAAGCTTTTGACCTTTTTAAGTATTGAAAAAGTGGAAGATTTTGAGTTGAAAAGCCTCCTCATGTTAGTATTTTAGGCGCATAGTTGGACAGATAAATTGAGGAACAATTCTAACTCCTACCTCCTCTAAATTCCTATTTATACTGACTACTGACTACTGACTACTGACTACTACAAAAAGGAAAAATACTTTTAAGGAAAAATACTTTTTCAGCAAACCCTAATTATTAATTATTAATTATTAATTATTAATTATTTCCCCTTATTATCAAACACACGATCAAAGAAAGGTATAATTTCAGACCAAGCTGAAGTAGTTGCCACAGAGTCATAACGATAACCATCATCACGCATAAAAGTATGCTCTGCTTCATATAAGAAAATTTGGTGAGTTACACGACTTTCCTCCAAAGTTTGAATAATAGTTTGGCGATCGCCTTCTGGTGTATGAGGATCTTGACTACCAAAAACAATAAGTATCTCACCTTCAATTTCACTCACTCGTTTAATAGTATCAGCAACCCCCTTACCTAACTTCCCAATAGGAATTCCAGTAGGATAACAACAGACTGTAGCTTTAATATCTTTCTCAAAAGCAGCGCGGAAAGCTAAATGGCCACCAATACAAAAACCCATAGCTCCTATTTTATCTCCGGCAACAGAACTTTCTGCTTTGAGAAATTCAATAACAGCTCGAGTATCTGCATCATACTCAGGTACTGCTGTTCGACGAGCATTATCATTACCTCGCATCTTCCCTAGGTCATCTGGCTCCATAACAAGACCTATTGGCTCAGTTCGATGAAAAATTTCTGGGGCAGCAACTACATAACCATATCCCGCCAAATAGTTAGCTAGACGAATTATTGGGCCTCCTAACTGATAGATATCACAGTAAAATATAATACCTGGGTAAATTCCTGGTGGTTTAGGAGTTGCCACATATACACGCATTAAACTATCATCAACTATTAAATTAATGTTACGTTTAGTAATTTGCACCTATTACCTCCATTATTATACCTAAGAATTTTTCTCTAAAACTACCTTACCTTTTTGAAGCTGATTATGAAAGTTTATTAAGAATTGATTTTACAGAGTAACTTTTCGTTAATAACTACATTAGCAACCAAAAAATAGCAAAAAAAAGTTTCCCCAGGAAAACTCAGTAATTTCTCGGTGGTAACTGCTTAAGAATATCCAAACTTTGAAGTGATACATTCCCGAAAAATAGTAGACTATAGCTAATTTTATATAGCAACTTTATCGGCAATTTATCTTAAAAAAAATCTTCATCAAAGTTCCGTATTTTCCGGGTGGATAGTTAATTATTTTTAGTTGATAATGATATTAATAAGTTAAAAAGCAATGAAAAAAATGTGATTTGAATCATTGCTACTAATAATTAAAAGCCAGTAAATTGTTAATACCAATCTAGTTTTACATCTTATTCTTCTTAAGGAGCTGACTATGAATTTACCTCAAATCAATCAAAAATTTTTCCAATTGGGAGCATTTACACTTGGTACATTTTTATTATTAACTTCTTCTGCAAGAGTTTTAGGATCTACTCCTGCAGAAATCAAGAACAAAACTACATTAGCTGCTCAAGCATCTCGTCAAGAGTGGCGTATTTGTGATAAAAAAGGAGAAAATTGGTCTGAGGTAAAATACTTTGAATCTAAAAATTATTTTGCCAATATTTGTCGTAATGCTAATAGTCAATTAACTTTAGTAGCTGGTGCAAAATCAAATCCTAATGAACTTTTAGAATTACCTGTCAGTGGCGGACAAGGATATTTAGCTATTGATGGAAGTAAAACTTTTATGATCGACAATACTCATTTTAGTATGGCTATAAACGGATTGGTAGTCAGGAAAGAACAAGTAATTTACAGAGGGGAGTAGATTTACTAATTCAATTATGAGAAAATTTTTGATAATTAGGAATTTATTATTATGGCTTTATTTGTAGTTCATAATATTTCATTTGATTGTTGTTAAATATTACTCTTCATCCAAAAGTTTATTGTTGAATTAAACGGAATATTTCTCTATCTAAAAAGAACCGTAAATTATCTGGGTGCAACTTATATTACATTAGTAATTTAATAAAATAAAATACCATACAGTAGTTTTCATTATATTAGTAAATATCAGGGATGTTTGATGAAACATTCCTAGTGTAGTTTTTATACTAATTCTCAAAAGTTTTGATACAAACCCAGTTTCTCTGCTTTTTTAATACCGATACTACCGAATTTGATATGATCTCTCAAAGAGAAAAACTGCCAAGTAGGGTTTTGGGTTTAGAGATCAAATCTAACACCTTTCTACCTGACAGGATGGTTTACCAGCAAGGATATTTATTATTTGATTTCAGCAATTTATTAAAATTGTCAAAGTAGAACTTTTTACTCAGAAATAAATTTTATTTATTCACCCAAAAATTGGGGTAGTTACACCTCCTCTTTTAAGGGGATAAAATAAAGAATATTCCTGATTTCAATCCCAATGGTGAGCGCCAGAGGTACTGTTAACGCAGTTCCGACCTTATGAGACTAACTGATAACTGATAACTGATAATTGATAACTGAAGTGACTTCACCAGTCAAACTAAACGGACGCACCTCAGTAATTTTCACCTTGACTAACTTACCTTTCAACTCATTAATATCCCCCTCAAAAAATGTCAGACGGTTGCCACGGGTACGACCCATAACTTGATTCGCATTTTTAGGGTTTATATCTTCAACTAAAATTTCTTCAGTGCGACCCATATAACGTTGCGATCGCTCCCCTGCTTTTACCCCCACCAAATGATTCAACCGTTGCAGTCGATCTGCCTTTACCTCCTCACTCACTTGATTTTCCCATAACGCTGCAGGAGTTCCTGGTCTGGGAGAATAAGCAGCAGTATTCAACAGGTCGAACCCAATATCATCCACCAACTTCAGGGTATTCTCAAATTGTGCCTCAGTTTCCCCAGGAAAACCTACTATTGCATCAGCACTAATAGAAGCATCTGGCATCAGTTCCCGAATATTATCAATAATTCCGCGATATTTTTCATGGGTGTAACCTCTTGCCATCGCCTTCAATAATTTATTATCTCCAGACTGAAACGGAATGTGGAAATGTTCGCAAACCTTGGGCAACTCAGCACACGCTCTAATTAAACGTTCTGTGAAATAGCGGGGGTGACTGGTAGCAAAACGAATACGTTCGACACCTGGTACATCATGCACATAGTAAAGTAAATCTGTGAATGTGTGTTTCTTGCGTCCTTCTGCTGTCACTCCCGGTAAGTCGCGCCCATAAGCATCAATATTTTGCCCTAACAATGTTATTTCTGGATAACCTTGTCGCCCCAACTCTTCCATTTCAGCGCGAACAGCTTCAGGATAGCGAGACTGTTCTCTACCTCTGACACCAGGAACAACACAATAGGTGCAGTGTTCGTTGCAACCATAAATTATATTTACCCAAGCAGTAATTTTACTATCCCGTCTGGGTTTGGTAATATCTTCCACAATATGAATGGGTTCGGTAGCGACTACTTGGTTGCCATTGAAAACCTGTTCTAATAAATCTTGCAAACGGTTAGCGTGTTGAGGTCCCATAACTAAATCTAGTTCGGGGACTCGTCGCAGTAATGCTTCTCCCTCCTGTTGAGCGACACATCCAGCAACAATCAGGGTGAGGTCTGGTTCTTTATGTTTGCGTTTTGCTTGTCTGCCAAGATAAGAGTAGACTTTTTGTTCCGCATTGTCGCGAATGGTGCAGGTGTTGTATAGAATGATATTGGCTTCGTTCGGGTCATCTGAGGAGATGAGGCCCATATTATCTAGGATACCTGCCATCCGTTCGGAGTCCGCTTTATTCATTTGACAGCCGAAAGTGGTAATATGATAGCGACGTGGGTTTGTATTCATAATAAACTATTGGAATAAAATGATAGTATACAAAGGTTTTATATTATATCATAAAAAATCAGACAGGATTCTAGCCTGTGTTACTTTGGCCTTATGTAGCATAGGCTTCTAGCCTGTAGCACTCATATTCAGTAGCGTCTTTCTAGGCCGTTCTAGAATTTCTAGATTAACCCCTCAAACCTGCACAAATAAAACCACTCCAATATATCGGATGAGCAAAAGGATATTCTTCTTGGCTCTTTTGCTTTAGGTTTTCAATTGTTCTGCCAATGCGATCGTAAATTTTGCCTTGCTCTTTCCATTTTTTATCCCACTCTTTATATTCCGGGGAATCTTGGGGGTGACTGTTCCGCTGCTTTTTTCTTTCTCGCCTCCGTTTGCCAGCTTCCTTGAATTTCTCTTTTAGTGTTTTCTCCAAATCCTCTCTATACTTCTCTTCAAATTCCTTCCCAGTCAACTGTCGCAATTTTTGTTGGGCGAGTTGCAAAGCTTGGGGACGATTTTTACCTGCCAGGCGTAGTTGATGGTAAAATACTGAAAATAAAGAAGTGGCTAGATCGTCCACCGACCAAAGACTACTAACTGCCCCCCTAGCTCCGGCACATAAAAACCCTGTGTTCAAGGTCATCATGTTATCGCTGATGTCTGTGCTTCCCAGGTTAGTTTCGCAACAAGATAGGAATACTTCATCTAAGTCCGGGAAACGGAACGCCGGAGATAATAGCAGTCCCAGGGTTATTCTGCCGTCCGCTAAGATGAGGGCAGATTCGAGGTTGTTGTCCAGGCGAGATTGAGCATGGTGGGTTGATAGTAACCGTTGCACTTGGGGCAAGAGTTTTTTGTACTTGCTGACAGTGCCTTGACTGCCTTGGAGATATTGGCTACCGGCAACTTGGTACATTTCGGCAACTTGTCGCCCTTCATAGCTGGAACAGGGTAGGTCTTGGGTAGTGTTTTCAACAATGCCGTAGGTGGGAGAACTGGTTGCCAGGGGTGGACGCTGGTGGCAGAAGTCGAGAACTTGACAGCTTGCCTGGGTGCGGATGAGGAATTTGTCGCCGAAATAGTGGTTGTCTGCCAGGGGTAGGGCAGCAAAGGGGATTTGATGCAGGTATAAATGAGGGATGAGGATTAGTTCTTGGATGTCGTCTAATTTCTCTACTAATTTATCTAATTGCAACCGCTGACTGATTTCTGCAAGTTTTGAGGGCATCTGTTGACGCCAGTCATCAGTGGTAACGTAAGGTTCTAACCAGTTGTAGATCAACCAGATTTGTAACTCGCCCCCACCTTTCCCTGGACAGCTATGAACATCAACTCCACTGCGACGGACGATGAAAACGTAGGTGTCGTCGTTGGTGCTGTGAAAGCTGAGGATGGCGGTGGTCTCGTCTTCTATGAGTTGCTGCAATTTGGAAAATTCCAAGGGGGCAACTTGAATACCTTCCGCCAACACTCGGTCGAATTTGCGAATGTGACGGTAAACTTCCTGCTTTTCAGCTTCTAATTTGGCTATAGCTTCACTTTTAGCTTCCAAAGCAGCACGTTGGCGGGTAGCGGTGGCAGCATCCCTGGTTTCTCGGTTATCTTGGGATTGCTTGGAAGACCTCAAGCGCTCTATTTGCTGTTCCAAAGATTCAAATTGCTGCAACAGTTCCTCGGCTTCCGTGGTAATTTCTCCTTTGTGGTAAAGGTCTTTACTTGCCATGAGGTCAACTAACTGCCGACTTCGAGAACGTTCGACGTATGCAAAAGCTTGGGAGTATTGCTGGAGGTTGACGAAGCATTGAACGATGTTTTTGTAAACGCCGAGCGCTTCTTCGAGGATTTGTTGGCGGCGATCGTCGTCTTTTGACCAACTACGACTGAGTTCCACTGCGGTTATGGCTTGTTTGTAGGCATCTACGGCAGACTGCCAGTTGCCTTCCTTGAAGTGGAGTTCGCCTAAACTGCTCGAAGTTCTGAGACATTCAAAGGGATTCGCTTCTGGAGTGTGAACTTCCAGAGTATTTTGGTAGGCAGCAATAGCTAACTCCAGATTTTCAGCCCTATCTCCTTTGATTCTGTCTATGTAAGCAGCACCTAAATTATTCTGAGTTATTGCCCAGTTCCAGGGGAAACCATCTTTTGTGTAAACTTCCAGAGTATTTTGGTAGGCAGCGATCGCCAACTCCAAATTTTTAGCCCGTTTTCCTTTAATTCTGTCTATGTAGGTAGCACCCAAATTAATTTGAGCCATTGCCCAGTTCCAAGGGAAAGCATCTTTAGTGAAAACTTCCAGAGCATTTTGGTTGGCAGCGATAGCTAACTCCAGATTTTCGGCTCTGTCTCCTTTGATTTTCCTCCAATAGGCATTGCCCAAATTAATGTGAGTCATTGCCCAGTTCCAAGGGAAACCATCTTTGGTGTAGACTTCCAGAGTATTTTGGAGGGCAGCGATGGCTAACTCCAGATTTTCAGCCCTATCTCCTTTGATTCTGTCTATGTAGGCAGCGCCCAAATTATTCTGAGTATCTGCCCATTTGTAGAGAAAAGCTGCTTTAGTGTAAACTTCCAAAGCATTTTGGAAGGCAGCAATGGCTAACTCCAGATTTTCTGCCTTGTCTCCTTTGATTCTCTCTCTGTAGGCATTCCCAAAATTCATCTGAGCCATTGCCCAGTTCCAAGGGAAACCATCTTTGGTGCAAACTTCCAGAGCATTTTGGGAAGCAGCGATGGCTAACTCCAGATTTTCAGCCCTATCTCCTTTGATTCTCTCAGAGTAAGTACCGCCCAAATTAATCTGAGCCATTGCCCAGTTCCAAGGGAAAGCATCTTTGGTGAAAACTTCCAGAGCATTTTGGAGGGCAGCAATCGCCATTTCCAGATTTTCAGCCCTGTCTCCTTTGATTCTCTCTCTGTAGACAATGCCCAAATTATTCTGAGTATCTCCCCAGTAGTTGGGGAAATCATCTTTGGTGCGAACTAAAAGAGCATTTTGGAAGGCAGCGATAGCCATTTCCAGATTTTCGGTTCTGTCTCCTTTAATTCTCTCTCTGTAGACAGCGCCCAAATTATGCTGATTCACTGCCCATTCGTTGGGGAAAACAGCTTTTGTATAAATCTCCAGAGCATTTTGGAAGGCAGCGATAGCCATTTCCAGATTTTCGGTTCTGTCTCCTTTGATTCTCTCTCTGTAGGTATTGCCCAAATTATTCTGAGTCCCTGCCCATTCGTTGGGGAAATCATCTTTGGTGCGAACTAAAAGAGCATTTTGGAAGGCAGCGATAGCCATTTCTAGATTTTCGGCTCTGTCTCCTTTGATTCTATCAGAGTAGGCTACACCCAAATCATTCTGAGTTGCTGCCCAGTCGTTGAGGAAATCATCTTTTGTATAAATCTCCAGAGCATTTTGGAAGGCAGCGATAGCCATTTCCAGATTTTCGGTTCTGTCTCCTTTGATTCTATCAGAGTAGGCTACACCCAAATTATTCTGAGTTGCTGCCCAGTCGTTGGGGAAATCATCTTTGGTGCGAACTAAAAGAGCATTTTGGAAGGCAGCGATAGCCATTTCCAGATTTTCAGCCCTGTCTTCTTTGATTCTCTCAGAGTAGGCTAAACCCAAATTATTCTGAGTATGTGCCCATTTGTTGGGAAAAGCTTCTTTTGTATAAACTTCTAGGGCATTTTGGTAGGCTGCAATCTCTAATTCTAAATTTTCTGCTGCGGCTTTGTGGTTTCCCTCTGCTTTCAGTTGGTTGACTAAAGAATAGTAAGCAGTACCTAAATAGTCCAATGATGGGACTGCTCCTTGAGGATCTTTCAACTCCCTATAGATAGTCAAAGACTGTTGATGAAATTCAATCGCCTGCTCGTGCTGCCCCAAAGAGTCGTACATCTCGCCCAAAATACCTAGAGAGCTTGCCTCCCCTTGACGATCTTTGAGTTCCCGCTTGATTTCTAAACGCCGTTGGAAAAACTCTATTGCCCGTTCATATTGCTTTAGGGAATTGTACGCCAGACCTAGATCGGTTACGGAATCATCCTCCCCTTTCAGGTCTTTAAGTTCTCTGCTGAGAGTTAAACGCTGTTGAGAAAATTCTATCGCCTTTTCATATTCACCCAAAGAACGATAAGTGCTGCCCAGTGTATTCAAGGAGTGTGACTCCCACCAACGATTTTTAATTTCTCTAGCACCAACCAAAGATTCTTGTTGGCACTCCAAAGACTGTTCATATTGCTCCAAAGACCGATAATTAAGAGCCAAATTATAGAAAGAAGCACATTCCCCCCAGCGATCTTTAATTTCCTGTCTAATAACCAAAGACTGTTGATGATAAGCGATCGCCCCTTCGTATTCTCCTAAACTTCTACAAACATTACCCAAACCATTAAAAGCATCAGCCTTCCCTTTAGCATACCCAATCGCCTCTGCAATACTTAAAGCCTCTTGATGATAAGCCTTTGCCTCCTCATGTTTTCCCAGAAAATTATCTACCGATCCCAAACCATTCAGCGCATCAACCTCTCCCTGACTATATGCAATTTCCCTAGCAATAGCCAAAGATTCCCTATGCAGAGCGATCGCCCTTTCATTCTCGCCCAAACACCGACAACCTTTACCCAAACCATTGAGTGCATCAACCTCTCCTTGAGAGTCTGAAAGTTCTCGATATATGGTTAAACTCAGTTCGGAAAATTGTAGCGCTTCAGAAAACTGACTAATTTCATATTCGCGCCTCCCCATTTGACTCAAAACATCCGCAGTTTCCTGCCTGACAACCGCCTCTCTCTCAGAACTTCCCAACACCTCCCCCACTTGCAGCACCACACTTAACAGGGAATTTGCCTTATCCCAACTTTTATTATCCCTCAAACTTTCCACCTCCTCTGCCATTACTTCCAATAACTCCGGCGTAGCTAGCTCTTGGTGACTGTTTAAAACCTCCTGAAATTCTGCCCCACTGGTAGAACTCCTCCGACAATTGAGCAATTCTATAATCAGCTTTAAATAAGCTTTTTGCCGTTTAGATGCTTTGCTAGCCTTTGCCTCCCCAAATCCTTTTGCCATAATTTTTGATGAATTTATAGTTGAATAAAATACAGAACTTACCCACAGACACTAAATCCGTTGAGGGCGAATGCCATTCGCCCCTACATTATAAACTCTTCTCTAGTGGGAAGTAGTTGGGAAAGAGCGATCGCTATATTGAAACGATCGCCATTTTTTATCCTATTCTAAAGTAAGAATACCAGCTTTTCATCTTAGTGCTTGAGCAATTCCCGGTAAAAATACTCAACAGCCTTAGCGCAAATCTTCCTAATAACTTTGGGCAGAGGCTTGCCCTCAGCCTTCTCTTTGACATAAATCGCCCTAAGCTTTTCCCCAATAGGAGTCCTCGGATAAGAATGCTGTGGCTGAATCCTAGTCATGGCCCACTGCCATAGAGCAGTTTTGGCCATGATATTCCCCCCTCTGCCATAGCTACGTTTAGTGCCACTCCAGTTTCTAGTAGGAGCCACCCCCAAAATCTTCCGAAACCTTCTGAGGCTCAAATCATAGGTTTGTCGCTTACCAGACTCCTTACCGATGGCACTGATAATCTCAGGCTCTCCATCCGAACCAAAAAACTTCTCAACAGGATAAACTTGAGAAATGACGATCGCCTGCGTAGTCAAGCCAAACTTCAAATCCTCTACAGCAGCCAAATATTTTTCAAATTGAGACAACGATAAAAGCTGCTCAATCCGATTCTCAATCAACAACTCATGCTCCCCAATCAAACAGATTAATTGAGAATTAAACTCCGTATAAATTGACAAACCTTTCCCGTAACTTTCCAAATAAAGCTCATCATAATTTTGATTTTCCTCCCCAGCCAGCCACCTCCAGAACAAAGGAGGCGACTTCAATATTTTCCGAGGAGACTTAATCCGGGAAATTTCAGGAAATTCATCTTCCAAATCCTGATGGCAGATATTCACCAACCTACCAACCTCCCTCTCATAAGAAATTCTGCGCATCACCAAATCTCGAATCTCCGCCACCACCGGGTCTCGACGAGATAAAAAACGACGCGGATTGTCACCATAATCAAACCAATAGCAAGCCAACGCTAACGAATCAGCCTCATCATCCTTATCAGGCAAATCCAGAAACTTCCGATATGGAGCCAATGCCTGATTAGATATCAGCCACAACTCACACCCCATACTCAAAAGCCACCGCTCCCAGAACTTCAAATATTTAATTCCAGTAGGCTCCGCAACAGCAATGTCGGGAGATAGACTGCGCAGCAACTCTACTCCTGATGCATTATTTTCAATGTGGTAAAATTGGCACGAGTGATAAGCTTGTCGGGGATTGTTAGGGCGCTCTGTTAACAGACACGCCACAATACTTCCTCGTCCAACATCCATACCGAGGATTCGCATTAATGTTATAATAAATTAAGTGAAGAGAAAAAAAGGGCGCATGAATCTTTCAGGGAGCTATCCCAGTTCATCTTAAGCGCCCTGTTACTTTATTTAGAAGTGAGTCCAAGAATATCAAAGGGTTCATGCCCAATTCTTGTCTAGGACTCACAATAATATTTTAACCCACCCGACGCATAGGTGGCGAATGACTGTCAGCAGTTATGAGCTTAGGAGTACAATATTCCCTATGAGCAAGTCGCCAAGTCCGCTTGTACCTCAAGTCACCAAACTTTTTAACATCATCCTCCCCCAAACCCGCACGATAAACAGCACGTTTAAGTACAGAAATCGTAGTAGGAAAATCATCCGGATCAGGCGGTTCAAAATAATTATCATATTCAAACAATGGCAACTGCTCATAACGACTATCAGTAGTTATGCTCGGAGTTCGGTTCTCAACACTCCGATCATAAGCAGTTATGCTCGGAGTTCGGTTCTCAACACTCCGATCATAAGCAGTTTCTAGTCCAAACCATCGCTTTAAAGCTTCTGCATAATCTGGAGAGTCTTGCTCCCATAGTTGAAACTCATGGTAGCAACCATTTTTGCGAGAGTCAATTCCTGATAACACAAACCGCTTTAAATGTCTCATATAATCTGGAAAATCTTTCTCCCATCGTGCAAACCGCTGATAGTAGATGTTTAGGCTCAGGTCATAAGCTGCAACCTGTAACTTCGCCCACCGCCTTAAAGCTTTTGCATAATCTGGAAAATCTTGCTCCCATCGTCGAAACTCGCAATAGAAGTCGTCCAGATTAGAGAAATCATCCGGGTCAGGTCCTTCACAATAATCATCATACTCAAGCAATAACTGCCCAGAAGGATCGCTCTTAAACTCAACCTCACCAAACAGCAAATCCCGATCGCTATCCGACAACCTAGGAGTACAATATTTCCTATAAGCAAGTCGCCAAGTCAGCTTGCGCCTCAAGTCACCAAACTTTCTAATATCA
>NZ_JAAHHT010000024.1 GCF_010672085.1 Okeania sp. SIO3I5 | reverse complement strand
TATCAAAGGTTACTGAATATGTCTGGTTTATTAACAGAAAATTAGATGTGTGTTGCCTTGGTTTAAAACTGCATTGGATGATGAAGTGAGTTGATTTAGTTTATTTTAGATTTTAGTTAAATGTATTTGAATCAAAATGCGATAATTTCTCCTGATAAACTCACCAATTATCTATTAATTCCTTTGTCGAAAGATGATAAATCTCAATATTTAGCTCAGGGCGGTTATACTTTAGATAACTGGCAACAATTAGAGAAGGATTTGCGAGAACAAATTTTAACGTTAGAAGCACAACCAACTTTAAAAACAAAATATGGTCAAAAATATCAGATTATTGGGTCATTGAATTGTCCTAATGGGGTAGTTTTGAAGATCAAAACGATTTGGATAACTACTGAAGAAATAACTAAATTTCTTACTCTATTTCCTGCATAACATAGGAGAGATAAAAATGACATTTCCTCTATTTTCTCAAGTCAAATTAACTCAAGATATTCCTGAGTTTAATCTCAAAAAAGGTAGCGTCGGGGTAATTGTTGAACATTATCCGATGCTTGAAGGGGAAGAAGGCTACAGTGTTGAAGNTTTCCTGCATAACATAGGAGAGATAAAAATGACATTTCCTCTATTTTCTCAAGTCAAATTAACTCAAGATATTCCTGAGTTTAATCTCAAAAAAGGTAGCGTCGGGGTAATTGTTGAACATTATCCCATGTTTGAAGGAGAAGAAGGCTACAGTGTTGAAGGTTTAATTGTACACGACACCGTAGAAGTTGCTGAATCTCAAATTCAATTAGTTGAAGTTGAACAAAGACAAGAAAAAGCAATTTTTTTTAATTGATGACAGACGACAAGGCGTAGAAAATCTTTGAAATTCTTGCCCTCTAATTCGGGATATAATTTAAAGTCTGGGCATTTTTTAGTTTTTATGCCACATTGAAACTCATGCTGCTGCTGCTAATCGATCTGTTCAAGATCCTAACCCTAATAGTCCTAATGTTTTGACAGTAATGATTGCTTTTCCACCTTGCCCACAATTTAGTGCAGCAACAGTCACAAAAGAAGAATTATCCAACTGGCTCAAAGGACTTGGTGTCTCAATCTTGGCAAAATAATGGGAATTTTTCTAGTGGGGAATTTGTCTATGATCAGGGGAGTTATCTTCTGCTTTCCTGCTCAAAAAAAATTAGTAGAGCTAGAAAATTATCACCTCATATCCTCCTCAAATAAAATGAGTAAATTCCGAAAATCGCCCTGGAGGATTTTTCTGACTTGGTGTCTCAATCTTGGCAAAATAATGGGAATTTTTCTAGTGGGGAATTTTTCTATGAAGCGGGAGTTGTCTTTTACTTCCCTACTCAAAAAAAATTAGTAGAACTAGAAAATTATCACCTCGTACCCTCCTCAAATAAAATGAGTAAATTCCGAAAATCGCCCTGGAGGATTTTTCTGACTTGGTGTCTCAATCTTGGCAAAATTATGAAAATTTTTCTAGTGGGGAATTTTTCTATGAAGCGGGAGTTGTCTTTTACTTCCCTACTCAAAAAAAATTAGTAGAACTAGAAAATTATCACCTCATATCCTCCTCAAATAAAATGGATAAATTCCGAAAATCACCCTAGAGGATTTTTCTGACTCCCTGCTAAATCTTGGTAAAATGATGAAAATTTTTCTAGTGGGGAGTTTTTCTATGAAGCGGGAGTTGTCTTTTACTTCCCTACTCAAAAAAAATTAGTATAGCCAGAAAATCCCACCCTACTATTTTGAGAACTAAATTCTAAAATTTAGGAATTTTTCCTACCGACAAATCTATCAATTAAACCTTAGCTTCTTCCTTTACTAACTTATCCCAACCTAAATCTTTCAAAGCATTATTTCGACGCAAAGGACGAGTTACTAACTCCAAAATATCACGAGCATTTGTAAACCCATGAATTTGAGCAAAAGTAAACTCAACAGACCATTTCGTATTAATCCCCCGTGCCTCCAAAGGATTAGCATGAGCCATACCAGTAATTACCAAATCTGGCTGTAATTCATAAATCCTTTGAATCTGATTATAATTATCAGGTTTCTCAATAATCTTAGGCAAAGACACACCCATTTCGTGACAAGTTTTTTCCAACATTTCCAACTCAGCTTTTTGATATCTTTTATCCATATAAGGAATGCCAACTTCTGAACAAGTCATCCCACAACGAATCAAAAAACGAGCCAAAGAAATCTCCAACAAATTATCTCCCATAAAGAAAACAGACTTGCCACGAATTAACTGAATATAATCTTCTAAATTTTGCCAAATTTGTTTTTCTCTTTCTGCTAAACCTTGAGGTTCAATACCAAAAACAGAGCAAATTTTCTCAATCCAAGCTCTACTTCCATCAGGTCCGATCGGGAATGGGGCACTAATTAATTTACACTTCCGACGCCGCATTAAAGTAGTAGCAGTACGACTCAAGAAAGGATTAACACCTGCCACATAATATCCCTCTTCAATAACTGGTAATTCCGTGTAATGTTTCGCAGGCAACCAACCAGAAACCTTAATTCCTTGTTTCTTCAATTCTAAAGTTAATTGAGTTACAACTGGATCTGGCAAAGAACCAAATAAAACCAAAGGTGGATAATTAACATACTCAGATTTTTCCGCAGCAACTTCCTCTTTTTTTCTGCCAAAACTTAATAGTTTTTGGATGCCATTTCTTGATTCTTTTTCTGCTTCTAAAACTTGTTTCGGACAACGAGCTGCCATTGCTGCTAATACCGTATCTTCCCCTTGAGTAAAAGCATAATCCAAACCATTAGCACGAGCAACTACAATTGGAATGCCAATTTCTGACTCTAATTTAGGAGCCAAACCTTCCAAATCCATTTTAATAATTTCAGTTGTACAAGTGCCAATCCAAACTATCACACTAGGATTTCTGTCACGTTTAATTTGTAAAGATAAACGCTTCAATTCATCATAGTCATTTAACTTAGCTGAAATATCACCTTCTTCCAACTCAGCCATCGCATAACGAGGTTCAGCAAAAATCATTACTCCCATGGCATTTTGTAGGAAATAACCACAGGTTTTAGTACCTATTACTAAGAAGAAACTATCTTCTATTTTTTGATAAAGCCAAGATACACAACTAATCGGACAAAAAGTATGATAATTACCTGTTTCACACTCAAAAGTTAAAGCTTCAGGTTGAATAGTATTCGTCATAAAAAAAACACTCCTATTTATCAATTTTTTTTGAGGTAAATAAATGCTTATAATTCCTAAAATTAAGCTTTTATTGCATTATAAAAAAGTTTGATGCCTGGGATAAAAGCTTAGAACCTTAGAGATATAGCACTACAAAAAAAGTGTTAGAACATGGATAAAATTGAAATCCAAATCTGCCAATAGTTTTGACTTGAGCTGATCGGTAACTGCTAAGAGCTGAATGTTTATTTATCAACATTTTTGGGGGTAAATAAATGCTTGTAAATCCTAAAATTAAGCTTTTATCGAAACTACAAAAAATTTTTATCCCAGCTATGAAACTCAAGAACCTTAGCAGTAATAGTTTTAATTCAAAGAGTTTTGAATCAAGCTGATTAGCATCCTATTGATATACTTTACAATCCAATAACAAATTAGATTTTTAGAATTGAGAATTCTGTTTTTGACAATTTCAGGTAGGTTAGTAATTATTATTCTTAATTCAGCACTCAGAATTGAGAATTGAGAATTGAGAATTGAGAATTCTGTTTTTGACAATTTCAGGTAGGTTAGTAATTATTATTCTTAATTCAGCACTCAGAATTGAGAATTGAGAATTGAGAATTGAGAATTCTATTTTTGACAATTTCAGGTAGATTAGTAATTATTATTCTTAATTCAGCACTCAGAATTGAGAATTGAGAATTGAGAATTGAGAATTCTATTTTTGACAATTTCAGGTAGGTCAGTAATTATGATTCCTAATTCAGCACTCAGAATTGAGAATTGAGAATTGAGAATTTCAGGTAGGTCAGTAATTAGGACTTGCTGATTAAAGATCAAAGCATTTACATACAAAGGCTTTAGCCTTTTTAGGTATTGAAAAAGTACAGGGTTTTCGTTGTAGGCAGCTAAAAAAGTTAGGATGAAAGGGTTGACTATTGGTAGAAAAACCAAGGGATAAAATATCCGACTAGCAACTCGCTCCCATAC
>NZ_JAAHHT010000239.1 GCF_010672085.1 Okeania sp. SIO3I5 | reverse complement strand
GGAGAATTTTGTTATTATCAATGTCAACACAGGGGGAGGACATCACCTCTGTCTAAACAGCGGTCAGGGTTTCCCAGACTGAAGAATCCCGCGTTGTCCCGTAAGGGCAACGTCGGGAGTATGTCAATATCAAGACCAGTCGCATCTGCAACCAGAGTATCCAAAGCCTTAATTATTCGTAATTGGTCGTCCCGTTGCATCCTTTCTAAATATCGTTGTGCAGCTTTCAAAAGAATCTTTAGTTTAGATATAGCATTTCTCATAAAGATGAGGTACAGTTACGATCCCCCTAAATCCCCCTTTTCAAGGGGGACTTTGAAGACTCCCCCCTTTTTAAGCTATCCCTTATAAGGAACTCTTGAAACCCTTGTGGGAGGGTGGGGAGGATGGGGAGGGTGGGGAGGAGGGGGAGGAAGAATTCTGTCTACATTCATAAAAAAGTGTGTTTTTCAATACACTTTTCTCCTGAAAAAGCCGATTCAAGACTAAAACATAACTTGTCTATGTTGTCAAGTTTTATGTTAAGAAAAATGTTTATAAAGCATAGCTTTGAAAGGGGGGAATAGAAGGGCAACGTCGGGAGTATGTCAAGATCACTTGCCACCAAGGTTGACATCTATTCACAACCATGAATTGATTAAGTTGTATGAGTAGCTCGCAGTAAGTACGAGTTTTTTGTTCTAATTCTGTTAAAACTTGACCAACAAAAAAAGAGTGGATGCAAAAATATTGTGCATTATATTATAGCCAACATATTCTAAATTGCCCACTTCTATAGCTGTGGTATATCCCTCTTGCCAGAGCGGAGCTTTGCGTTAGCAAATGCCATTCGCCCCTACTAGATATAGCAGTTCTGCGTAAGTCCTGTTGATATAATAATTTAACTTCTAACTTCTGACTTCTGACTTCTGACTTCGTTATTGACTCCATTCCACAAAAGTTGTTTCTACTTTTGCTCCTGGAGAAACATTACCTTTAAAAGATGCTACTTTTCCCGGTTCAACTGTGGCAGGTTGAGCATAAATATAACCATTATCAATAATATTGCCACCATCATCTAATACTTGATAATTTACTTTAATTGATTTCACTGTTTTACAACTTTTGTTAGCCACTTTACCTGTTAAAAAATTGCCATCATAGTTAACATTAGTAATCGGTATTTCTGTAGCTTTAACTTCCTCTGATTTACAAGCAATTTTTTGGGTTTCATCAATAGCTTCTGAGTCCCCACAGAGATTAACTAAATTAATAATTTTTCCCTCCGGAGTTTCCATATAACAAATTGGGTTGTCAAGCTCAGATTTTTGAGCAAGTAGATTCACCATATTACTCTGTAATAATTGATGATCAACATTCCCATGCAACAATGGTATTAATATAGTAAAATAGAAGTATTTCATAATTTTCGGATATAGAAATGTATTTATAGCGCTACGCGCTAGGGAATAGGGAATAGGGAATAGGGAATAGTAAACTGTCAAAGGGTTTCAAGATTTAGGAATGTCCTAACCTTAATGCGTAGCCCTATAAAAATAGGGTTTTTTTCTGATTTTGTTCTATCTTCCCACACCTCCCACACCTCCCACACCTCCCACACTCCCCACACCTCCCACACCTCCCACACTCCCCACACTAACCAATAATGCATGAATTTTGAATTTTGAATTCCGCGTAGCGGCATTAGCCTAAATCTTGTAAAATCTCCATAGCAGCTATTTCACCAGTCTCACAACCACCTTCCATATAACCTTGATTTTCTAAAGATGTATGCTCCCCGGCAAAAAATATATTACCCACTCGCTGTCTTTCCACACCATAAAACTTTGTCCACTCCCCTGGTTTATAACACAAATAAGAACCGCGAGCATAAACTTCTCCAGGCCAATAACTACAAGTTGTCCGATCTGGCATAGAAATATTACTAATACCAGGAAAAACCTGTTCTAGTTGGGAATTCAATTTTTGAGCATAAATTTCAGGACTACCAGTTCCTATTGCTAAACCTTGACTACCGCCAACAAATTGTGTAATCAAACCCATGCCTGGATGATAACGACTTTCAGAAGTTTCCCAAGTGTTTTGAAACCCTAAATCTGAATACACATTAGCTGTAGAGTTGTAGCGAGTACGCCAAAATTTTTCTTCATAAGTAGTAGTTAACTTAGAGTGAGTTCCGTAGCTAGCAGTATCTATAGATAACTTTTTCAAAGGCGGCAAATCTACATTAAGCTCAACTTGTCGTAACAAAGTTAAAGGTAATGTTAGCAAAATTCTCTCATATATACGCTCAAAGCTACTGTTGCCAGACCTTAATGCCACTCGATATCGACCATCGGAAAGATAATTTATCGCTTCTAATATTGTTCCCGTTTCAATGGAATTAGAGACTAAATTGGCCAACTTTTGGGGGATAAGTTCGTTACCTCCCTGTACATGAAAAAGTTGCTTGGTAGCACCAAGAATATCAAACTTATCTAGTTGAGTATCCATTAAATCAATTAAATTGAAACTAGACTGCTCTTCTATATTGAGACCGTAATAACATTCGTAAGCAGATTTAACTAGCTGGCGAATTACTGGTGTAGTTTGAGGAATTCGATCTAAATATTCAGCAATTGAGATATTATCTAGTTCTACTACTGCTAAAGTTTTTGTAGAATTTGTGGGATAGTCTTTAAAGTTAGCGATCGCCTCTAAATCTGCGTTAATTTGCTCTGCAATTGGTTCAAAGTCGGCGATAATTTCTGCTAATGAAACTTTGCGTCCTTCAAAAAAGTAAATTTCTGGTGTTTCCAAATTTTTATCGACTGCCTGCAAATCCACAAGATGTAATCCTAATTCCTCAATCAAACTGCGCAGATAAATATGCTTGCTGTAGATAAATTCTCCACCAAGTTCAACGGCAAATGGAGTACCTAATGCTTTTTGTCTAGTTTTGATTCTACCTCCTACCCGATCGCTAGCTTCGATCGCGTTAACTGGAACCCCCGCTTGAGTTAGACGGTAAGCAGCAGTTAATCCGGAAATTCCTGCCCCTACTATTAATACTGGGGTTGTTTTCGCCATTGCCCTTTCTCCACCCTTGGATAAAAGGGAAACTTTAAATTTTTTGGCTAAGTCTAAACCACCTTTTAATAAGCGAGTGCAAGCATTGGGAAATTTTAAAGCTTTAGCTTCTTTTGCCATTCCTAATAATTCATCACTAGGGATACCAGTTTCTCTTGACATTCTGGCAATAGTATGAGCGCGACCTAGTATTGTCATCATGGAAGATTTCATAATTTTTGATATCTCATTATCACAGGACTAAAGCAGAGGCACCATAATATAAGCAGGACTTACGCAAAATACCAAATTATACACCTTATGTAGGGGCGAATGGCATTCGCCCTCTACTACATAAGGTGGTTCTGCGTAAATCCTGATCAGGTTCAAAAACTATCCATCTTTAAGAAGGATTCCGCTTCTTATTTTGTGTACGTCCTCCCTTTTGAGCGCTATTTTGTAAAGACTGTTTAATTCTCAGCGCCTCAACCGCAGGAGCTAAACCCAAATCTTCTAAAATTTATATCACAGCAATTTCACCACGATCGCCACCATCTTCCATCCTACCTTGGCCTAATTGGTAAACCTTGCTTTCTACGAATCCCAGTAGCGTTAGGTCCTTGAGGACGAGAACCCCGACGATCTTCTTGTAAAGACTGTCTGATCCTCAGCGCTTCAACAGCAGGAGCTAAACCCAAATCTTCTAAAATTTCCATCGCAGCAATTTCACCACTCTCACAACCACCTTCCATCAAACCAGAAAAATCTAAAGAAGTATGTTCGCCAGCAAAAAATAAATTCCCCACTCTCTCCCCTTCAACACCAAAAAATTGAACATATTGCCCTGGGCGATAACAAGTATATGAACCCTGAGTATATAACTCCCCAGGCCAATAAGAGCGGACAGCGCGACCGATGCGATCGTTACTTATGCCCGGATATAACAAATCAAGCTCTGGCAAAAATCGCTGTGCATTATCTTCTGGAGTCCCGCTACCTAAAGCTAACCCCAAATTTCCACCAGCTAAAAATTCCAACACACCCTCCGTAGTCGGACTTGTTGGGGCAACTTCTCGGGTATTTTGAAACCCTAAATCTGCATAACTTTCCCCACTTGAACCAAACCGAGTGCGCCAAACTGGGTTATTAAAAGCTATATGTAACTTAGAATTTGTACCAAAACCATAATTATCAATCGCAAATCTTTTGACTGGTGGTAGATCGACATTGAGTTGAACCTGCCTGAGTACCGGAAAAGGTATAGTTAATAAAATTCTTTCATAAGTACGGTCAAAAGTGCTTTCTCCAGACCTCAAACTTACTCTATAACTACCATCTGATAAACTTGTTATTGCCTCTAGAACAGTGCTAGTCTCAATGGAACCTTGTAAAAAATTAGCCAGATTATTAATAATTTGACTATTACCACCAACAATTCGATAACGCTCGTCAAGAGAACCATATAATTCAAATGTATTTGGTTCAGTACCAATAACATATATTAGATTCAAACTCGACTGTTCCTGAGCATCTAAACCATAGAAAGCATTGTAAGCTACTCCAAGTAGCTGTCGCAAAGTGGTGCTAGTAGGAATAGTTTCTAGATATTCCGCAATTGAGAGATTATCTATATCTGCGGTAGGTTGGTCAAAAGTTGTATAATCTTCAAAATTATCAATTGCTATCAGATCGGCATCTATTCTTTCGGCAACAGGAGCAAAATCATTAATAATTTCTTGTATCGGAATAATTCTACCATCAGCAAAGTAAAGTTCTGGCGTTAACCCCTGCTCACCAGCTACTAGATCGAATTCCGTCAATCCCAGTTCTGCTGCTAAGTCACGAATGCAAACATTATCAGTGTCAATATAGGCACCTCCTAACTCAGCATCAATAGTTGTTCCAGCAATTTTAGAGATACTTCTAATCCGCCCACCTAGTCTATTTCTAGCTTCGATCACATTTACTGGCACCCCTGCTTGAGTCAGACGGTAAGCTGCAGTTAATCCTGCAATTCCCGCACCTACTATTAATATAGGTGTTGTTTGAGCCATTGCCCTTTCCCCACCCTTAAAAAAATTAGAAGCTGCCATTGCTCCAGCAAACCCTAAACCTCCTTGTAATAAACGACGGCGAGTAGTCCGAAAATTCCTACTTTTAGTTTCTGTGAGCATTCCCAATAATTCATCGGTAGGAATGCCTGTTTTTCGCGACGTATTAGCAATGCCATAAGCACGACGCAGCATTTTCATCAAGGAAGATTTAGCCATAGTTTAAGTCCTTTAATTATTAAGTATTAATTTTGTATTTAATGTTTATAGATAAATATATGACTGTAGTAAGATAACATTAACAATCAAGTCAAAAGGAAATTTTTAAGATAATGTTAACTATTGAGACTCTATTTGATGAAATATTTTATTTGGCCTTAAACCCCGATGTTATAGATGAAATTGTTGCGGGAAATTTCAGTAGTGGGTTAGAACATTTTCTGAATGTTGGTCAATTTGAAAATCGAGACCCCAATGCTTTATTTGATACTAGCTTTTATCTAGAGACTAATACTGGTGTACTTGCTGCTACTCAAGCAGGTAGTCTGACAGCAGTAGAGCATTTTCTTGAGTTTGGTCAATTTGAATTTCGCGACCCTAGTCCGTTTTTTAATACTGCTTTTTATCTCTCAAATCCTGAGTTAGCTACAGCATTAGAATCAGGAAATTTAACTCCTTTTGAACATTTTGTTAGGTTTGGTCAATTTGAATCAAGAAACTCCAGTATTTTATTTGATACAGAGTTTTATCTTGCTGAAAATCCTGATGTAGTCGAGTTCCTAAATAATGGTGTATTTTCCAGTGCAATTCAACATTATATTGTTGTTGGTTTGCCACAAAATCGTTTGAGCGTACCTCCAGATTTTCGAGATAATTTATTGAATATTACTGATAGTTTGGGTGTTTTAGGAACGGCAGAAGCAAATGATTTTGTTGGCAGTGGAAATCCAGTTGATATTTACAGTTTTATTTTGAATACTCCTAGTAGTTTAGATGTGTTTTTAGGTGGTTTGAGTGCAGATGCAGATATCGAATTAATTGAGGATATTAATAATAATGGAGTTGTAGACAATTTAGAGGTTTTTGCCGATTCGAGAAATGTTGGTAATCTTGATGAGAGAATAGCTATTGATTTCTTGCCAGAGGGTAATTATTTTGTCAGAGTTTCTCAGTTTGATGGTGATACAAATTATTCTTTGTCTTTAGAAGCTAATTCTATTTAGAGTAGTCAATAATATAGCCATCAGAAATGATTTGTGATCAAAAACTGTAGGGGTTTGGTCTCCTTTCCCCAAGCGCAAAGGGATTTGGAAACCAAACCCCTACGATAAAATTTTACAACCTATTTAGGATTGCTATAGTAGGGTGGGCAAATGTTGAATTATTATCAAGCAACGATAAATTTTTGCCTATTTCTTTGCCTGCCCTAAATATTGCAATGCTCTGTCTACTTCTGCCTCTATTTCTACAAAGGTTAGTATTATTTATGAGGCAATCTCTCCTTTTCAATTATCATACCAAATTCGGTTATAAAAAGCTAGTTTCTTCAAATCCTTCTAACCCTTCTGCCTTCTGCCTCCTGCCTTCTGCCTTACCTTGACAATAAATCTACGATCGCTATAGAATATAAGAAATATAAGCTTTAAGTTATGAGTGAAAATTACTCAACTTCTGATTTTCAAGAAGTAATAGAAATAGTAGAAAAATTTTCTTTAGAAGATCGAGAAATTCTGCTTGATATTCTGAAAAAGCGTTTATCTCAAGAGCGAAGAAGACAATTAGAAAAAGAAATTGCTGAAGTTAGACAGGATTATCAAAAGGGAAAAGTTATGTTTGGGACAGTAGATGGTTTTTTAGCGGCTTTGGATAAAGATTAATGAAAGTTGCTTGGAGTGCTAAATCTTTGCGTTCTTTTAAAGGTCTAGTTCGCGAAAATCTTCAATTACGTTTGTTAATTGAAGAGAAACTACGGCAGTTGGCAAATGACCCATTTCATCATAGTTTGCGAACTCATAAATTAAGGGGAGATTTAGTAGGTTGTTGGTCTTGTTGTGTAGATTATAGTTATCGAATTATCTTTGAGTTTGTTCTAGATCCGGAAGAAGAGAAAGAGGCTATTTTATTGTTGAATATAGGAACTCACGATGAAGTTTATTAGACATTTCCAAAAATTAAAAGTAAAATCAATTATTATATTGTTGCTAATTTTTGATATTAATTTGGAGGAAATTATCGAATGGATACCATAAATGAATAGTGCGATATTATCCAAAAAGTTATTCTATCTTATACAGACATCCCTTATGCAGATGAAAATATTAAATTTGAAACAGTTTTTGATACTAAACAGAATCGTTATTTATTAATGATTGTGGGTAGGGAAAAAATAAATTCTCAATATTCAGGAACAAAAAGAGTTCATGGTTGTTTAATTCATGTAGATATTTTGGATGATAAAATTTGGATTCAACGAGATGGAACAGAAGAAGGTATTGCTAGGGATTTTTTAGATGCTGGTATTACTAAAGATAAAATTGTTTTAGCATTTTACGATCCTCAAATTCGAGAAGAAACAGGTTTTGCTGTTACTTAGGGTTTGCTGAAAAAGTCTTTTTTAAGGAGTAGGGGAGTAGGTAGGGACGTTGCATGAACGTCCGTACGGGAGTAATTTTTTTGCCCAATTCTTGCTAAAAATACTCACTTTTTGAGCATAATGTTTAAGTACCAATAAGTGCATCAACTAACACAACAACTTTAACCAAAAAGTCAATAATATTATGAGCTTGGTTGAATGGCTGATCTTGATACTCTTGATGAGACAGCCAGATCAGAGGAATGGCTAGAAGTCCTACTAGCAAAAGCTTGAGCGTTTTGTTCTGTTTCGGATTAGACATAAAAAAGCTAATAAAATAAATGAGAGTGTTATTTTATTAACTTTCTTTAATAGCCATTTCATGCGGAACTGGAGAAGAGAACTTTTAGTCTCATTATCTTTCATACAAGACTAAAGCCATGCGAACCCAGAAACCCGGTTTCTCGTAGATGTTTATTGTCAAAAACAACGATTTAGCGTAGAAACCGGGTTTCTTTGCGTAAGTCCTGTCATATCAAATCCGGTAGCATCGGTGTTATTCAGTATTTTAGGGGCGAATGGCATTCGCCCTTAACCATTGTATGACGACGACATAATTATCAGGACTTAGGCAAATTCTTAGAGAACAAGCTATCTGTAGGGGGCGAATGCTAGATATGGCGGTTCTGCCTAAGTCCTGATACCTTAAAACTGATTCCTCCTCTTCCCTCCTGACTCCTGTCTCCTGTCTCCTGACTCCTATAGGAAAAAATTTTGAAAATTTTGCATGGAATCTGAGTTAACAGACGACATAATTATCAGGACTTAGGCAAATTCTTAGAGAACAAGCTATCTGTAGGGGGCGAATGCTAGATATGGCGGTTCTGCCTAAGTCCTGATACCTTAAAACTGATTCCT
This sequence comes from Okeania sp. SIO3I5, assembly GCF_010672085.1. GTDB lineage: Bacteria > Cyanobacteriota > Cyanobacteriia > Cyanobacteriales > Microcoleaceae > Trichodesmium. Next base: position 6,056 of record NZ_JAAHHT010000239.1, on the reverse strand, counting down.
CCTATTCCCTCCTGACTCCTGTCTCCTGTCTCCTGACTCCTATAGGAAAAAATTTTGAAAAATTTGCATGGAATCTGAGTTAACAGCCGTTAGTTATTTAGAGATCAAAGGTGAGGTAGAAGATAAGTCGATGGAGAAAATCAATGGACAAATGGGACGAACCACTGCAAGAGCTTGCTTTGGAGGCTCAACGGCATCCGTCAAAAAGCCCTGCTCGTCGTTTAGCTTTGACGCTATTGATTCAGGCAGTTCAACAGTCTGGCAAATTGTCTCGCAAGAAACCTGACTGTCCTCAAGAGGTTTATCATGAAGCTCTTCAGGAAGTTTGGTTATATGTCTGTCGCAAAATTGACGTATATCATCCAGAAAAAGGGCCTGTGATTAATTGGATCAATTTCGTTTTGAAGAGACGGTTAATTGATGCCAATAAACGACATAACAAATCTGGCAAAGAACATTCTCTAGATGTGTCGCTCTCTTTTTCCCAGTCTGGAAATGATCATCAATCGGGCATGACATATTTAGATAATGTGTCGCGATCGGACAAAAATCCTTCTCTTTCACAGCTTGTACGTCAATTTATTGAAGAGGACTCTGACAGTTTGTTTGTCAAAAAGCATATTCGGGGAAACCCTGAAGCAAATTTTAGGAAGATTGCTCTTTTATACTTGGATGGGAAGACTTGGAAAGAAATAGCGATCGCTGTGGGATTAAAGCCAGAACAAGAGTCAACGGTACAAGGTTTTTACTCGCGTTCTAGCAGATACTTTGCTGAGACATTAAAAAAATACGTCCAGATATATTCAACTCACACTTAAAGTTTAACGGAGAAAATAGTAATGAATAATTTCACAGAGCATTTGGAATTTTCGGTTCCTCTGACAAAAGATGCCTATCGAAAGGCGCAAAAATTTAGTCGAGAACAACAGGAACCAGAGAAAGCACAACAAGTGTACCGGAATACTTTAGCAGTTTATGCGGTAAATTTTTACTTAGATTGTATGGAAGTAGAAACGAATTTGGAGAAAAGCGATCGCTGGAATCCGGCATTACGATCGCTGCTTGATGTCGCTGATTTACCAGTCAAAGATTGGGGAAAACTAGAATGTCGTCCTGTATTGCCTAATCAGAAAATTTGTCATATTCCGGCAGAAAGTTTGTCAGATCGTGTGGGTTATGTGGTGGTAGAAATCGACGAAGAAATAAATCAAGCAAAGTTGATCGGATTTGCTAGCACTGCGCCGGAAGGATGGTTAGAGATTAGTCAACTCAACTCTCTCGAACAGTTAATTTATCAATTGCCGGGGGGAGAACCAATACAATCGGATATCGTGAATTTACTGGATTGGTTGAAAGAAAAATATGATGTCGGTTGGCAAGCGGTTCAGGAATTACTTTCACCGCAACTGAGGCCAGCATTTAGAAATGTTGAGCTGAAAAAACAAGAACGAGCCAAATTAATCGATTTAGGAATAGAACTGGACGATCGTCGGGTTGTGTTAATTATTACTGTTCAAGAAAAGGATGAGAAAACTGTGCAGGTTAGAGGGCAGGTTTATCCGACAGGAGAAGCGATCGTGTTGCCACCTAATTTGAAAATGTCAATATTGACTGACACAGACAAGCTTTTTAAAGAAGTGACAGCAAAAAGTAATGATGAATTTATTCAATATGAATTTGATGCTCAACTAGGAGATAGTTTTGATATTCAAGTGGCGTTGGGTGAAGCAAGTCTGACAGAAAAGTTTCGAGTTTGATTATTTAGGTAGGAGTCAGGAGACAGGAGAAAAGAGGGAGGAGTCAGGAGACAGGAGACAGGAGACAGGAGAAAGAAGTGTTTTTATCACGTTCTTATCTGGACATGATCTAACATCAACTTTCAACAAACCCAGTTTCTTATAATATCATGTCCGGTTGAATAGTTATAATTAACTTTCGTAGTAGGGGTTTGGTCTCCAAACCCATTGGTCTCCAAACCCATTGGTCTCCAAACCCAAGCATTAAGGGATTTGGCAACCAAACCCCTACGGTAAAATGTTATATCAAATCCGCTGGCTTTGAAGTGATATAATTCTACCATCAGTATTGGTTAAAAATCCTAGTTTGTGGAGGGTTTGGAGACCAAACCCCTACCGTCTTGAATTCTACCCATACTACCGGATTTGATTTTACAGGAATAACCAGCAATAAGAACGCTATGTTTGTGGAGGGTTTGGAGACCAAACCCCTACGATCTTGAATTCTACTGATACTACCGGATTTGATTTTACAGGAATAACCAGCAATGAGAACACTATTAACCTTAATATTAGATGGAGACTTTGAGTCAGGATTTCATGCAACCTTAGAAATCCGGCAAGGGAATATTCATTCCCCTTCACAAAGTCGAACTCAGGGGCGATTATCCGCCAACGGAAATATACTCAATCGTTATCGCGATTGGCAGCGACTTTATCTCAGCTTAGAAATGTTGTTTCGCGCTCTGACTGCAAACCCCGAACAAATAACCAATTCATCCCAGGGAAAAGAAGCATTCACTGCTTTTCGCAAAGCTGCTGATGTTTTCCAGGAAACTCTGAATGATTGGCTAAATAATTGTGTTGATTTTCGCGGGATTCGGGATAAGTTATTACAATCCCAGAAAAAATTTCAACTCCTTTTACAGACTAATAACTCTTGGTTGCGTCGATTTCCCTGGGAACTTTGGGATGTATTAGTTCAAGCAGAAGCGGAATTTGCCCTCAGTGCCATCGAATATGATTCTCCAAATAATTTTAATCTCTTTTCTACTCCAAAAGGAAAGGTAAAAATTCTAGCAATTTTAGGTGAGGGGACAGATATCGATCGCGATGCGGATAAGCAAATTTTAGATAATTTGGCAGTCAAAGCGGGGGCAGAAATTACCTGGAGAGAACAACCTCAAACCTCTGACTTAAATGAGCAGTTATGGCAGCAAGGATGGGATATTCTATTTTTTGCCGGACATAGCGGCACTTCCGAGTCGGGAAAGCGCGGGGAAATTCAACTCAATGAACGAGAAAAATTAACCATCGCTGATTTGCGGTTTGCTTTGAAAAAGGCGATCGCTAAAGGGTTACAGTTAGCAATTTTTAACTCTTGTGATGGCTTAGGGTTAGCGCATCAGTTGGCAACGGAACCAGATTTATATTTGTCTCAGGTAATCGTGATGCGAGAGAAAGTACCCGATCCCATTTCCCCAAAATTTTTGTCGTATTTTCTCGAAGCGTATATTCGAGGGGAGTCCCTGAATAGCGCAGTTGCCGAAGCAAGGCAGAAATTGCACGGTTGGGAACAAAACTATCCTTGTGCTAGTTGGTTGCCAGTCGTCTGCCAAAATCCCACGGTGCAACCGCCAACTTGGCAAGAGTTGCGTTATGGCAGGCAGGATAAATCTCCTTGGTATTTGCCACGTCAGGTAGTGCTAACCAGTTTTCTGGTGACAGTGTTGCTGATGGTGGTGCGACATTTTGGCGTGCTACAACCTTGGGAATTACAGATGTATGATCGATTTATGCGTTGGCGTTCCGATGAAGGAATGGATTCCCGTCTCTTGGTAGTGGAGTTAACGGAGGCAGATTTTGACTACCAAGATGAACAAGGGATGGAACGAAAATGGTCCCTAGCTGATAACGCTTTGTCACAATTATTGGCAAAATTAGAAGTGCATCAACCTCGGGCGATCGGTTTGGATATTTATCGGGATTTTCCCGTGAGTCCTGAAAATCGGGATTTAGCCCGTCGGTTAGCACAGACAGACAACTTTTTTGCTGTTTGTCAGGGGAACGATCCGACTGTCAATCATCCCGGTATTGCCCCACCTCCGGAAGTTCCGCAGCAACGTTTGGGATTTAGCGATATGGTGGAGGATGCGGATGGAATCCTGCGTCGCCACCTCTGGTATGCTACATTTAATAGTGATTCCCCTTGTTTGACGGAAGGATCGCTCAGTTTACAGTTAGCGTTGCATTATTTAGCGGCAGAGGAAATTCAACCAGAAGTGGTTGAGGATGAATTGCATTTGGGTGCAGTGCGTTTGAAATCTTTGAAAAGTTATGCCGGGAATTATTCGGAGTTGGATGGCTATCAAATGCTGCTCAATTACCGGACTCAGGGAAAAGTTGCTCAGACGGTGACGTTGCAGGAGGTTTTAGAAGGGAATGTTAACCCAGATTGGATTAAAAATCGAATCGTATTAATTGGGGTGACTGCTCCCAGTATTCAGGATGATTTTCGCACTCCTTTTAGTCAGCAGTCCGATGAAATTATGCGCGGGGTGTTCGTTCATGGGCAAATGGTTAGCCAAATTATTAGTGCGGTTTTAGATGGTCGAAAATTGTTGTGGGTTTGGTCAATTTGGGGTGAATTTTTCTGGATTTGGATCTGGGGAATTGCCGGAGGATTCTTGGTTTTGGTTAGCGATCGCCTGTTGTATTGGGTAGGAGGAGGAATTTTAGCGATCGCGGTTTTGGGCGGTATTTGTTTCTTGCTTTTTCTTCAAGGGTGGTGGGTGCCTTTGGTGCCATCGGGATTGGTGTTTGTTGGCACGGGGGGAATTGTTGGCGATATTCGTAGGTTGGGTTGAGGCACGAAACCCAACATTCCCCTGTATCCCTTGTCCTCCTTGTCCTCCTTGTCCTCCTTGCCCTCCTTATCCCCCTTGTCCCCCCTGTCCCCCTTATCCCCCTTATCCCCCTTGTCCTCCTTGCCCTCCTTGTCCCCCTTGTCCTCAATAATCTCTATGGAGCAAAATAATGTCTCAAAAAAAATATCTAACAAAGCAAATCATGTTCTTTGCAACATTAACCCCTGTACTCGTTACTGCCGTAGGTATCCTCAAACCCCTAATCTTACCAAAAATTACCTCGGCAATTCCGCTCAATCAATCTCCCTTTTTGATGGCACTGAAATTCAACTTACCGCCAAAAGGAGCGCCGGGAAAACGTCGAGGTGCGTCTACTCGCGATTATTGTTCCTCCAAAGAACTGATCGCTTTAATGCCAGGGACGAACTTTGGCTTAACCATCGCCGAACGTCCGACATTTTGGTTCTATGTTCCATATCCTGAGACTCTCGGACTGGAAGCAGAATTTTCACTGACAGATAAAGAAGGAAATGAAGTCTATCAGCAAATTGTGACGCTCAAGAATACGCCCGGAATTGTCAAATTTACTTTCCCCGCAACAGAGTCACCCCTAGAACTTGAAAAATTTTATACTTGGCGTTTTTCTGTCATCTGCGATCCAAATAATCGCTTAGATGATGCCTTTGTTAATGGTGCGGTTGAACGGGTGCCGATAACTTCCCAATTAGAAAGCAAGTTGCAAGATAACAATTACCGGAAACGTATTGATATTTATGCAGAAAATGGCTTGTGGTTTGATTTACTAACAACTCTCGCTGAACTTTGTGTCGCGAATTTGCCGGATACATCCATTGATGAGGATTGGGAAAATTTATTGCAGCAAGTACAATTGGAAAAAATCGCCGATAAGCCTTTTGTTGATTGCTGCAATTCTGAGGAATAATATCAACAGGACTTACGCAGGCGAACCCAGAAACCCGGTTTCTTGTAAACACTTACTGTTCAAAACAAGGATTTCTCGTAGAAACCGGGTTTCTTTGCGCAAGTCCTGTGCAATTCTGAGTAATATAGTTCTTCGTCGTCGTACAATGTTTGGAGGCGAATGCCATTCGCCCCTACAATATAGACATAGACTATCTGCACAAATCCCGATAATTGATAAATAGGAGAAACTTATGAAATTTCCAAAACTTAGATTGATTCTACTTGTTACTTTACTAACCAATGTTTCACTCCCTTTGTTGCTCAATGGCTCATTTTTGTTAGCATCTCCGGTAGTCGCACAAACCTCAGAGTCCCGCAAAGCAGAGGCAGACAGACTACTTAAGCAAGGGCTTCAACAGGCTCAAACCAGTCAATTTGAAGCTGCATTAGAATCTTGGCAGCAGGCATTAGCTATTTATCGAGAAATAGAAGATAACGAAGGAGTTGCTACCTCTCTGATGGGTCTGGA
>NZ_JAAHHT010000238.1 GCF_010672085.1 Okeania sp. SIO3I5 | reverse complement strand
AGCTAGATTGTTTTGAGTCATTGCCCAATCCTTGGGGAAGTCTTCTTTGGTGTAAACTTCCAATGCCAGATGATATGCAGCAATAGCATTTTCGAGATTCTGTGCTTTATCTCCTCTGATTCTGTCATAGTAGGCACCAGCTAGATTGTTTTGAGTCATTGCCCAATCCTTGGGGAAGTCTTCTTTGGTGTAAACTTCCAATGCCAGATGATATGCAGCAATAGCATTTTCGAGATTCTGTGCTTTATCTCCTCTGATTCTGTCACTGTAGGCACCAGCTAGATTGTTTTGAGTCATTGCCCAATCCTTGGGGAAGTCTTCTTTGGTGTAAACTTCCAATGCCAGATGATATGCAGCAATAGCACTTTCCTGATTCTGTGCCCGGTTGCCTCTGATTCTATAAAGGTAGGCATTACCTAGATTGTTTTGAGTCATTGCCCAATCCATCGGGAAGTCTTCTTTGGTGTAAACTTCCAATGCCAGAAGATATGCAGCAATAGCACTTTCCTGATTCTGTGCCCGGTTGCCTCTGATTCTATAAAGGTAGGCATTACCTAGATTGTTTTGAGTCATTGCCCAATCTATCGGGAAGTCTTCTTTGGTACGAACTAACAAAGCCAGATGATATGCAGCAATAGCATTTTCGAGATTCTGTGCTTTATCTCCTCTGATTCTGTCACTGTAGGCATTGCCTAGATTATTTTGAGTCATTGCCCAATTTATGGGGAAGTCTTCTTTGGTGTAAACTTCCAATGCCAGAAGATATGCAGCAATAGCATTTTCCTGATTCTGTGCCCGGTTGCCTCTGATTCTATAAAGGTAGGCATTGCCTAGATTGTTTTGAGTAATTGCCCATTTTTCCCTGTTTTCCTGACGGTGGCTGAGAACGAAAAGATATCCGGCGATCGCTATTTCTATTTGTGCTTTTCTGTCGCCCCGTGGAAAGTTTTTAATATCAATACTCAGGTTTCCAATTAACTTAACAATAAGATCAATATATTCGGCGGGAAGTTTCGCGATCAAGTCGGATGCGTATTGTGGCAGGATGCGGGCGAGGTTTTCGTCGAGGAGATGTCGGTTGTTGTCTAGAATGTGGTAGACAATGCTTTCGTCTGCTTTACCTGTACCAACTTCATATTCTGCTTGTATTAGTTGTTGGACTAAAGTGATGTAAGATTCCTCGGAGACAGAATTTGGCGATTGATTTAACCATTCTGTTAGTTTTTCAGCGATATTCAGTAGCCGTTGAGCCTTATTTTTTTTGCCTGTTTCTGCCAGATGTTGTGCATATTGCTGCGTTGCAGTGATTAATCCTTCATCTATTAGGTGTAGATGGTTTTGGAGAATGTCTAGCTCTTCGCCTTCGGGACATTCTAGGAGTTGTTGAATTAGTTTTCCGTATTCTGTTAGGCGTTGTTCATTCATTTTTAGTTATTGGTTAGTTGATATTTGTACATTATCCGTTATTGAGAAATCGAAACCACCCGAACTTCAGTTACTCGGTGCATAGGTTTACTTGGCTTTTCAGTAGTTATTAACTCATCAACACCCACAGAAATAGCCGCCGCTACATGAAGAGCATCCATTGCCCCCAACCCAAAATCAGAAGCTAACTTTTGTGCAGATTCAACAATCTTTTCCAGTTCATTTGCCCAAATACTACAACCAGCAAAAAAAGTTTCATAAAAATCAACTTCATCCAGTTGTTTATTATATCTAGCTTTGGGCAATACCTCTAACTTCACAAATAAGCTAGTCGCATATTCTCGTTGGGGATCGTCATTTCAGTTATCAGTTATCAGTTATCAGTTATCAGCAAGTCCGGCGATCGCTAATTTCGGCCTCAACTTCATCCCAAGTTAGTAACTTAGGTTGTTTAGCAAGTGCTTGAGAACGAATTTGCCATAATTTTTTACCCATTTCCGTTTTAGGTTGATAAAGACTTTCCCGATCTATATCCAGATTTTGCCTATAAAATTGTTCCACCAAATCTAATACTTCCTGCTGTTTTTCCACAGGTAAACTCCGCCATTTATCTAACAAAACTTGTTCTTTATTCATTTTTTTTTAGTTATTAGTTATCAGTAATTTTAGCGACTAAATTAATCGGCGTATCCGTGGCCAAATCCGTGTCTAGCTGCTTGGTTTATCCCCCCCTTTTCAGTTATCAGTTATCAGTTATCAGTTATCAGTAGTTTGAGCGACTGAATTAATCCGTGTATCCGTGGCCAAATCCGTGTCTAGCTGCTTGGTTTATCCCCCCCTTTTCAGTTATCAGTTATCAGTTATCAGTTATCAGTAGTTTGAGCGACTGAATTAATCCGTGTCTAGCTGCTTGGTTTATCCCCCCCCTTTTCAGTTATCAGTTATCAGTTATCAGTAGTTTGAGCGACTGAATTAATCCGTGTATCCGTGGCCAAATCTGTGTCTAGCTGCTTGGTTTATCCCCCCTAACCCCCCTTGGAAAGGGGGGGACTGGAGAGAGGCGATCGCTAATTTCGGCCTCAAATTATCCGTGTATCCGTGGCCAAATCTGTGTCTGGCTGCTTGGTTTATCCCTTAGAAAGGGGGGGACTGGAGAGAGGCGATCGCTAATTTCTGCGTCAAATTATCCGTGTATCCGTGGCCAAATCCGCGTCTAGCCTTTTCTTGCTCTTAAGCGATCGCTAACCTCTGCCCCAAATCATCCGTGTATCCGTGGCCAAATCTGTGTCTAGCCTTTTCTTGCTCTTAAGCGATCGCTAACCTCTGCCCCAAATTATCCGTGTATCTGTTGCCAAATCTGTGTCTAGCCTTTTCTTGCTCTTAAGCGATCGCTAACCTCTGCCCCAAATCATCCGTGTATCCGTGGCCAAATCTGTGTCTAGCCCCAAATCTCTTTCAATTTACCCAAAAGTTGTTTAGCCAACTTTTGAGTCTTACGCGGCACCGACTTAACTTCTGCCACAACTTCCCCTACCTCATCTCTGATAGCAACAGCCATCCTTTCCTCAACAACCTTACCCACTGCAGGCAAGTCACCCGCCAAAACCTTTCCGCCTTTACCGCGCCAGTTACCGCCATCATCAGGAGATTGACGATAAATTGCCTCCAATGCTGCCGCCATCAAACCCAAAGATTTTTCCTGGGTTTCTGCCTCGACAACATTACGAAATTCCACCGCTAAAGGATCGTCACTCAACAGAAAATCTCTACCTGCTTCCAACTGCATTAAATAATCCAATAAATTCTCAGCAGGTTGTAACATTTCCAGAGAAACATAACCATCAGATTCTGTTAAATCGCTCAAACAAACAAATCCTAAAATATCGCCAAAATCCAAAGATTCATCAAAACCAACTGCCACATAAACCAGTCGATTTTTTCTGACAAATTCTGGAATAAAAAAGCCAGTTTCTCCTGATAAAACCCGGCGAAATTCTATTACTCCCAAATTGGGAATAATTACATCTGCCACATCCTCAGCCATCCGCAAAACAGGATTAAAACAGTCAGCATTCTCTAAATTTGTCTCAAAATCTAAGCCATTGAGAAAATCCTGCCCGATATTTACAGCCAGAGTATTTAGATAAATTTCTTTTGCTCGTTTTTGGCTAATTTGTTGTTGAGCAAATTGTTCAGCTAGAGCGTGATTTTTTAGAGATAAAGGAACTCTAAAAATAAGTGGTTTTGTGTAAATATTGAACATAGTTTAAGTTAGTAAATTTTGGTTGACAATTAATTGAAAAATTGGTAGTCATCAATGGATAATTCTAATTATAGATAGAGCAGATTCCAAGTATATAAAGTACAGATATTAATAATTAAATATTACCAGTGCGAGCATCTTGCTCGCGTGGGTTTACCTCACCAAACTGAAATCCGCTGTAACTTTCATTATCCATTATCAATTACCCATTATTCAATATTATTTTCTGCAATAATTTGATTGATACATTTGAGGCATTTATTCTGCCACTTTCGACTAATATTAGATTGATGAACACCTAACTTTGCAGCAATTTCTGTTTGCGTGTAACCTTGACATTTCAGCAGTAAAATTTCAAAGCAGTCAACATTTTTAGCACAATTGCGCAACTTATCTATAGCATCACCAAAAATAGGTAACTTATCTATAGTTTCCTGAGACATATCCCCCAGATTAAAATTATCCAAATCGTTTAAATTTTTGTGGTCTAGAATTTCCTCACCAAGGGTTTTATATTCTTGACCATCAGCATTATTTTTAGGCTGGTCTAAACTGACAATAATTTGCCCATAAACTTGACTTTTTCGTTTCAATTTACGATATAAATCGCAAGCTTTATTGTAATGAGCTTGATTAAAGTAACGAATAAATAAATTACCAAGCTTCTCATCAGAAAAATCATCAAGTCTGTCAATAGTAATTTGATTTTTCCTCACAAAAGCTTCAATAATTTTGTCAAACTTTAAGAATGTTTCCGCCAGAGAATCATTATAAAACTCATTTGAATCACCAAAATTAATCTGAGAAAAACTCCTCTTAACTACCATACCAATTTTCGGATGTCGCCAGAGCCATTTTGACAACTTATCTTGAGCTATTTTGTAAGTATGAGATTCATCACTAAGTAAATCCTTGAATAACTGAATAATGTCTTCCGGTTTTCCATTCATTACTTGTTGTTGTTGACTTTTTAACGGTGCCTTTGTCATATTTCTACTGAAATTTAAGGACAAAAAAAGGACAGATTTGGCCACAGCAATCTTCTTGCGTGCCTCTATTCTCTTTATCTGCTATTCCATGCAAAAAATTGCAGTTTTGGAAAAAATCTAAAATTTGAGAAAATTATTGTAGTGGACTGACACGTCTAAAAATCTAGAAACCTAACAACAATAAAGTTTTGTTGGGTTTCGTTCCTCAACCCAACCTACTAGACTTTTGAGTTATCATTTGTGCTGAATAAATACAGCAGATTCGGTGATTAATATAGTACAATTAATGGGGTAAATATTTTTTGCTTGTTCACTACTCCCTAAAAGGAAAAAAATGCTACTCGAACTAAAAAAATTGATAGTACCTGCTGGACAAAAAGTATTACTAAAAGATGTAAGTTGGCAGGAATTTGAAGAAATTCTCACTGACTTAGGAGAAAGTCGTTCCTCTCGAATAGCTTATGCAAATAACACTTTAGAAATTATGGCTCCCTTACCAAAACATGAACGTAGTAAAGAAATTATTAGTGACTTGCTAAAAGCACTGCTAGAAGAACTAGAAATAGAATTTTCAACTCTAGGTTCCACAACTTTCAAAAATGAGCAGATGGCAAAAGGAATAGAACCTGACAATTGTTTTTATATAGAAAATGAAGCTAAAGTTCGTGACAAGGAACGTCTAGATTTAACAATCGATCCGCCTCCCGATCTAGCTCTAGAAATAGATGTAACTTCCCGTACTCATCCTAATATTTATGCCAGTTTAGGAGTGGGTGAATTGTGGCGATTTGAAAAAGGAAAATTGCAAATATATGTATTAGAAAATAACAAATATATAGAATCAGAATTTAGTCCTCATTTTCCCAATTTACCCTTAACTGAAATTATTCCCGAATATCGCGATCGCTGTCAAACTCTAGGTAGAAATAAAACCATGAAAGCATTTCGTAATTGGGTAAGAAGTGAAGTCTGAAGTCAAAAGTCAGAAGTCTGAAGTAATTTCTGACTGAATTTTCGGTACTGATATCAAATCCCCTTGCTTTGTAGGGGCGATTCGCGAATCGCCCCTACATAAGAAACCGGGTTTGTGGAAAGTCAATATCAGCAAGGTAGGGCATTTACAAACCCGGTTTCTCTGCTTTTTTATACCGATACTACCGGATTTAATATGATAACTGAATACAACTGGCGAGCAAGATGCTCGCACTGGTAGAAACTGATAACTGATACTAGAACAAATATCTTACAGCGGTTTTCACTTCAGTAGACCACTGTAGGGGCGATTCGCGAATCGCCCCTACAGGGTTTTGGTTGTGACGATGTGGTTTATCCATCTGAAAAGCGCTGTTAAATTCTAACTTTTGACTTCTGACTTTTGACTTCTGACTTCTAATGTCAACTCAGCAAATAATAGATTACCTTAGATATCTAAGATATGCCGATGAGAGTGAAAAATGATCCAACAGCCTAAATCTCAATATTCTCTAGCCTGGATGGGTAGAATTACAGGAATCCCTAAACCAGAGTGGGATGCTCTGGCCCAACCTTTAAAAACTCCTTTCCTAGAATGGGACTGGCTCCACAATATGGAAAAATCTGGTAGTGTGGGTGGTAGAAGTGGATGGCTACCCCAACATTTAACGGTATGGCGAGATAGACAACTCATAGCAGCAGCACCACTATATGTCAAGGGGCACAGTCAAGGTGAGTTTGTTTTTGACCATCAATGGGCCGAAGTTGCCTATCGCATAGGTATTGAATATTATCCGAAATTATTGGGAATGTCGCCTTTTACTCCTGCTGAGGGATATAGATTTTTGATTGCCCCTGGGGAGGATGAGGATGAAATAACGGGTATGATGGTTGGCGAGATTGACCGTTTTTGCGATCGCAACAATATTTCTGGATGTCATTTTCTCTATGTCGATCCAGAATGGCACCCCATTATCAAACGGAATGGTTTTACCAATTGGCTCCATCATAGTTACATTTGGCAAAATCAAGGTTATCAAACTTTTGACGACTACCTGAAGGTATTTAATGCTAACCAACGTCGTAATATTAAGCGGGAACGGAAAGCGGTAGGAAAAGCTGGTTTACAAATGCAGACTTTCACTGGGGATGAGATACCGAAAGCCTTGTTTTCTAAGATGTATACTTTTTACGAGAGTACCTGCGATAAATTTGGTTGGTGGGGAAGTAAATATCTGACAAAGCGGTTTTTTGAACAATTACATCACGACTTTCGCCATCGAGTATTATTTGTCGCTGGTTACAGTGAAGAAGATGATAGGTTTCCAGTCGGAATGTCATTTTGTATTACCAAGGGCGATCGCCTTTACGGACGTTACTGGGGTAGTAGTTATGAAATAGACTGTTTACATTTTGATGCTTGTTATTATGCACCGATAGAATGGGCGATCGAGCATGGTGTTAATAGTTTCGATCCTGGTGCTGGAGGGCGACATAAAAAACGCCGTGGTTTTCCTGCGACACCTAACCATAGTATGCACAGATTTTATCATAATCGTTTGTCAAAAATCTTTTTATCTTACATTGGGCAAGTGAACGAAATGGAGCAATTAGAAATGGATAGAATTAATGAAGATTTACCTTTTAGTCAAGGGAATTCTTAAAATTCAAAAGTCAAAAGTCAAAATTCAAAAGTAAGATTTTATAGACTAAAAACCTGAACAGTCAAAAGTTAAAAGTGGAAAACTTCTAGGGTGCGTTATGCGGCTAAATTTTAGACTGTGAAAAGCATTTAATAATCCGCATATTTCGTAGTTCGGCTTCTTCAAACAAAGCATCGACTGACTGAGGATAAACTGTAGTTAAAACTAAGGCAGTTGTCGTGCCATTTTGTAAGAGTTGATCAAGAAAAAATGATGCTATTTTTTGAGCATAGTTTTTGTCTTGAAACTTTCCTTCTACTGGGAAAGTATATTTATCTAACCATTCCAAAAGTTGTGTACTAGAGGAGGCAATTATTTCTGTTTGAGGATAATGAATATGAAGATCGATAAATCCCGGAAAATTAGCATTCCTGGATAAGAAGTAACAGGAATTTCAGGATATTTATACTTTAATTTATTGTAGGTATCTAGTTCTTGAATTATGCCTCCAGAGATAATCATTAAACCATCATTTATATAGCGGACAGTTTCTAATTCTGGGTAGTAAAACGGGTCATTCAATAATGGATAATGGATAATTACCTCTCCTTTTTAGGGAGAGGATTGACTAAAAGGAAAAAATTTATTTTTTTCCCCTTGAAAGGGGAGGCTTTAAACCTGAATTATCTAATGATTTAATTGTTTAATTGTTTAGGGAATCAAATATAGAAATGAACCTCTAATTTCCGATATTTTAATATTTGTACTTTGAGTCATTTCAATTCTTTTCCTCATTCATTGGTTTACGACCGTATATGTAGAAAGTCGTTATATCATTCCAGATACCTTGGTCAGTTTGTAACACTTTTAATTCATTTTCAAACTCTAGTTTGGCTTGTTTCAATTGCTCTGTTGAAAGCTGTAATAAAGGGTGAGGATATTGCCCTGGTGCGGGATGAGAAGTTCCAGACCACATTTTTTTTGCTTCCTCTAAACTAATATAATTACCATCTTGTTCCACTTGAATTTTAATTGATTCAAAATTCGCTTTCTGAAGCAAATCTTGACATTTTTCAACTGTTCCAGTTGGTTTACTCATCAAATATGAAATACCGTATTTTTCAAGGATTTTTTGTGTAATAAATCCGCCAACAAAAGCAGTTTCAGCAAAAGCTTGAATTCCCAAAATACCTCCTGGTTTAAGAAGTTTATGCCAAAGCAGCAGAGACTTAATTAGATCCGACATCCAAATAAATGCAGATGCACAAAAAATCCGTTCAAAATAATTTTCTGGAAAATCAATATTTTCAGCATCAGCTAGTAAAAATTCTAGATTATTTAGACTGAGAGTTTTAACTTTATTTTGGGCTTGAATAATCATTCCAGGTGCAATATCAATCCCAATTACTTTTCCTGTTTCACCCATTAATTGAGCTGCTGCAATAGCGCAATGACCAGTTCCTGTGGCAATATCTAAAATTTTTTGACCGGGACTTACTTGTCCATATTCAACTAAACGATTAGCAATTCTCCAGTGCCAATCACTATTATCATATCCCTCGCTTCTTCTAGTATATAAATCTGCTATTTCTTGTTTGTAATTATTTAAGTTAAGTTGATTCATAAAAAAAAATCTCAAACTAATTGTGACAAAAAATTCAACTACTTTCGTAGGGAAAAATAATTGATAATTTATCTACGATAATTGATTGAATTTTTTATTATTGGAGATGTCTATTAAAATTATATCATGTTTGGATAAGGATGTCATATCAGTAATCAGTAATCAGTACCTCTAGCTAAAGCTTCGGGATTGAAATACGGAATTCTCTTTTCTCTTGATCAATTGGATCTGGTTAGGTAATCCATCCATTAATTGATAACTAATAACTAAAGTAACCTACTATTTGAATAATAAATATTTAACTAGAAATAATAGACCTCTCCGAAAATTAAAAATAGAATCAATTCTTATCCAGAAATTATCAATTACTTCTCCCTGTTCCCTGTTCCCTGTTCCCTATTCCCTCTTTTCCTGAGAGGTCTAATATTTTTCTAGAGAAACTATTTTTTTGTTCAACTTATCTGTTAATATTAAATAATATTCAGCTATTATAGCTGAACTTTGCTCAAAAAATTTAATTCAGTAAGGGTTAACAATCGTGGGATTCAAAATCGGTTTGTTGGGATTAGGTACAGTCGGTACAGGGACAGCAAAAATTTTGCTATCCCCACAAGGTCGCCATCCTTTAATTCAGGAATTGGAAATATACCGAGTGGGAGTGCGCGATCTATCCAAAACTAGAGATGTTAATATATCTCCAGAGATTTTAACAACAGATTTAGAGGCGATCGCTACTGACCCAGATGTAGACATAATAATAGAACTCATCGGTGGGTTGGAACCAGCAAGAAGTCTAATTCTCAAAGCGATCGAAAATGGTAAACATATCGTTACTGCCAACAAAGCTGTCATTTCTCGTTACGGTCCTGAAATTTTCGAGGCAGCTAACGCTAAAGGTGTTTATGTCATGCTAGAAGCAGCAGTTGCAGGCGGTATCCCAGTCATTCAACCTCTCAAAGAATCTCTGGGAGTTAATCGCATTCATTCTGTTATCGGTATTATCAACGGAACTACTAACTACATTCTAACCAGAATGCAAAAAGAGGGAGCAGACTTTGCAGATGTTCTCGATGATGCTCAAAAGTTAGGTTACGCAGAAGCAGACCCCACTGCTGATGTAGATGGGTTGGACGCCAGAGATAAAATCGCCATTCTTGCTTCCCTTGCTTTTGCCGGTCGAATCAAATTAGAAGATATTCACTGCGAAGGTATTCGTCAAGTAACGGCAGCAGATATTGCCTATGCTGAAAGACTAGACTTCGTAATTAAATTATTAGCGATCGCCAAGCACGACCCCAAGAACACCAACTCCACCACAGAAGAACTACAACTAAGAGTTCATCCGACTCTAGTTCCCAAAACTCACCCCCTCGCTAGTATCAACGATGTTTACAATGCCATTCTCATCGCAGGAGAACCCATCGGACAAGTCATGTTTTTTGGTCCTGGTGCTGGTGAAGGTCCGACTGCGAGTGCGGTCGTTTCGGATATTATGAGTATTGCTGCTATTCTGCAAACGGAAACCGAACCTATTCCCCACCCATTATTAAGTTGCACCCATCAACATTATTGTGAAATAGCACCGATCATAGAACTCGTCACCAGATTTTATGCTCGTTTCCTAACTCAAGATAAACCAGGAGTAATAGGTAAACTCGGCAGTGCCTTCGGTAAACATGATGTCAGTTTAAAATCTGTGGTACAAACAGGAATACAGGAGCAACTTGCAGAAATAGTTGTTGTCACCCATGATGTCAGAGAAGGCAACTTCCGGCAAGCATTAGAGGAAGTTCAATCATTAGATGTGATTGATAGCATCGCTAGTGTATTGAGGGTGTTGTAGAAACAAAAAAATTCAGATGGCAATTAAAACACCAACTTAGAAAAACTGGTGGGGTGTTGCATAAATGCGCTGTGGAATGGGCATCTTGCCCGTTATTAATAGTTTTGTGTTTGGGGGCATCTTGCCCGTTCCTTAATAGATCTCTCCGGAAAAGAAGGAACAGGGAACAGTAATTGATAATTTCTGGATAAGAATTGATTCTATTTTTAATTTTCGGAGATGTCTAATATTTGTGGAATGGGCATCTTGCCCGTTCCTACTTAATATTCATCCCTTAATTCAGCAACGCCAGTGGAATAGGCATCTTGCCCGTTCCTACTTAATATTCATCCCTTAATTCAGCAACGCCAGTGGAATAGGCATCTTGCCCGTTCCTACTTAATATTCATCCCTTAATTCAGCAACGCCAGTGGAATAGGCATCTTGCCCGTTCCTACTTAATATTCATCCCTTAATTCAGCAACGCCAGTGGAATAGGTATCTTGCCCGTTCCTACTTAATATTCATCCCTTAATTCAGCAACGCCAGTGGAATAGGTATCTTGCCCGTTCCTACTTAATATTCATCATGGGTTCTATACGGTGGTTGTGTGTAAGTTCTGAGAGTATAGCAGTCGAAGCAAAGGTTAGGACACTTATAAATCCTGAAACCTTCTGAAAGCTTGCTATTCCCTATTCCCTATTCCCTATTCCCTAGCGCGTAGCGCTATAAAACTTAGTTTCTGGAGATGTCTAATGAAAAGAATCATCAAAAAGTTCTTCAGATGGTTGTGCATCGTAGTAGTAGTTTGTTTATTGTTGGTGGCAACTAATCATGCCTCTCCTCGTTCTCCTGTAGTTAAGGATAAGATGCAGGGAATTTGGATGACCAATGTTGCAACAGCATTTTTACATCACACCACATTCTTAGACGAAATCCTACATCATCTTTCTCTCTCAGGATATGACCGTGTTTACTTCAGTGTTTATGGTTTAACAGGAACGCTCTATCCAACTTCTCACAGTTCTACTCACTTTTTATTGCGTCCTCCTTTGACTAATCCTCTCAAAGCAGCAGTTCAGGAATCTCGCCGTCAAGGATTAAAACCTTATGCTTGGTTTGAATATGGTATGATGCTTCATCCTGAAAATTCTATTGCTGAGAAACATCCAGATTGGTTGCTAAAAACAGTAGAAGGGGAAACTGTAGAAGATGGAAATGTTTGGTTAGATCCAACTCATCCAGAAGTTCAAGAATACATCTTAGGTCACATAGATGATATTTTGAAAATCAAAGGACTAGAAGGAATTCAACTAGACGATCATTGGGCCGTTCCCAAAACTTTTGGTAATAGCAATCAACGTCAGGCATTAACTAGCTTAACCAAAAAGGTGTATAGTTACATTAAAGCTAAAAATCCTCAAATGGTTGTTAGCGTTTCACCTAATCCTTACAACTTTGCCGTCTCGAAATACAATCAAGATTGGTTGTGGTGGGTAAAACAAGGCATAGTAGATGAAGTAGTATTGCAGGTTTATCGTCCAACACCAGAAGCAGTGGTGGCAAGTTTATCAAATTCTGGTATTTATACTGCTTCTGATTATGTGCCAGTTGGAGTAGGCATTTCAGCAACTTGGAATGTAGTACCTTTTTCACTTAATACAGTACAAAAACAGGTTGCAGCAGTCAAACAACAAGGCTATGGGTATTCGATTTTTAGTTGGGAATATTTAGTGTTACGTCGTTTAAGGAGTATGGGAAAAGTAACATATCAGAAGTTTACCGAAAAATTTTGGTTTAAAGCCTCCCCTTTTAAGGGGATAATAAATAAAAATTTTCCTTCGAGTCAATCCTATCCTTGAAAAGAAGAGGTAATTATTCATTATTCATTATTCATTGTTGAAAAAGCTTGAGACTTGATATAAAATGTTAACTATCCTTCCTGGCAATGACACCCGATGTCATGGCTAGGAAGCTTTGCGGAGCATTCCGTCAAAGCGATCTCAAAAGGTTTAAATAACCAAATAACCATAATGAAACATATTACTAAACTAATAATTGGATTAATCACAATAGCTCTAGTTGGCTATAGTAAATCTGAAGCACAAATAAGTAGCGTAGAAATTATTACTCCTAGTTTGATTACTGGAAACGGTAGGTTTACTTCTGCTAGTTTGGAGGTAATTATTGGTCAAAAAGATTCTACCGAGCGGGATGCTGAAAGTTACTTTGAACAGGGTTTTAAGCACTATAGCAAGGGAGAATATGAAGAAGCGATCGCTGACTTTAGCCAAGCTATTCAACTCAATCCAAAATTTGCTCTAGGTTACCTTGTCAGGGGTCTTGTTTACTCCGATCAGGGAGCATATCAAAAGGCGATACCTGACTATAACCAAGCTATTGAACTCAATCCAAAATTGGCTAAAGCTTACGTTGTCAGGGGTATTGTTTACGATAACCTAGGAGACAAAGAAAAGGCCCTTGCTGACCTCAGCCAAGGTATTCGACTTGATCCCGAAGATGCTACAGCTTACTATAGCAGGGGTATTATTTACAATGATCTAGGGGAAGATGAAAAGGCGCTCGCTGACTATAACCAAGCTATTCAACTTAATCCGAAATATGCTAAAGCCTACAATAACAGGGGTGAGATTTACCACGAGCAGGGAGAATATAAAAAGGCGCTCGCTGATTACAACGAATCTATCAGACTAAACAATCCACAACTTTGGCTGCCTTACAACAACAGGGGTCTTATTTACGATGACCTAGAAGAATATGAAAAGGCGCTCGCTGACTTTAACCAAGCTATTCAACTCAATCCCCAATTTGCTGAAGCTTACAGTAACAGGGGTCTTATTTACGATGACCTAGGAGAATATGAAAAAGCCCTCCCTGACTATAACCAAGCTATTCAACTCAATCCCCAATATGCTAAAGCTTACAATAACAGGGGTGTTATTTACGGAATACAGAAAGCATATCAAAAGGCATTCGCTGACTTTAACCAAGCTATTAAAATCAATCCCCAATATGCTGGTGCTTACTATAACAGGGGTTTGACTCACAAGCGTAACAGGAATATTGAAAAAGCCAGCTCGGACTTGAAAAAAGCTGCCGACTTATCCAAACAACAAGGAAATCAACAGTTGTATCAAAGGTCTCTAGATGAACTCAGAAAATTATAATAATACTAAATCCAGTTTAGATAGGATATTTATGGAATACTTAAAGCCAAAGGATTAGAATGATTTGGATAAACTACCTTTTTCTAACCGGATTTCGTATAATTATAGAAACCTTTGCGGAGCATTGCGTCAAAGCTATCTCAAAAATTGAAAAAGCTAGATCGGACTTGAAAAAAGCTGCCGACTTATACAAACAACAAGGAAACCAAGAGTTCTATCAAAGGTCCCTAGATCAACTCAAAAAATTACAATGATATTATTAATCATGGATAATGGATAATGGATAATTAATAGAGCAATTCTCACAGTTATGAGCTAAATTTATAATCCCCCTAAATCCCCCTTGGAAAGGGGGACTTTGAGAGTTTCTACCCTTTCCAATGGCTGCGGGGGGGGGATATAAAGCTGTTATTCCTCTTCATTATTTTATATTCAGGATTTACGCAGAACCAGCATATTTGTTAGGGACAAATGACATTTGCCCCCTACAGAAAGCGTATTATCTACGAGTTTGCGTAAGTCCTGTAATAATTAATAACGGATAGTTTATAAGCGGATTGCTATAATTTTCATTATTAATTATTAATTATTAATTATTAATTATTCATTTACCTAAACTACAGCAACCGGAACTTCATCTAACTGTTTCAAGAACTTTTTAATCAACCCAATAACCACTGCCGGAACTTCCAATTGAGGAGTTAAACCCACATCATCTAATGTTTGAAAAATCCGCACAGTTTGAGGATTCAAATCTGCTAAACGTTGACCTATTTCGGGACCCGTAAACT
>NZ_JAAHHT010000237.1 GCF_010672085.1 Okeania sp. SIO3I5 | reverse complement strand
TAATAGACACTTCCAATCATCAAAAATCTCATCAATTATCGTCGAAAAATTCTCAATGATTTCCCTCTATTTCCTCCATACTTTTTTTGAGAAAAATCAAATTTGATTAGGTAGAATCTACAACCTAGCATCAAAATTGTCTCCACAATAATAGACACTTCCAATCATCAAAAATCTCATCAATTATCGTCGAAAAATTCTCAATGATTTCCCTCTATTTCCTCCATACTTTTTTTGAGAAAAATCAAATTTGATTAGGTAGAATCTACAACCTACCATCAAAATTGTCTCAACAATAATAGAAATCTCGAATCATCAAAAATCTCATCAATTATCGTCGAAAAATTCTCAATGATTTCCCTCTATTTCCTCCATACTTTTTTTGAGAAAAATCAAATTTGATTAGGTAGAATCTACAACCTAGCATCAAAATTGTCTCAACAATAATAGAAATCTCGAATCATCAAAAATCTCATCAATTATCGTCGAAAAATTCTCAATGATTTCCCTCTATTTCCTCCATACTTTTTTTGAGAAAAATCAAATTTGATTAGGTAGAATCTACAACCTAGCATCAAAATTTTATCAAAAAAAATAGAAATCTCGAATCGTCAAAAATCTCATCAATTATCGTCGAAAAATTCTCAATGATTTCCTCCTATTTCCTATTTCCTCTATACCTTTTTTGAGTAAAATAAAATCTGATGTATAACATAGTCAAAAAGAATTCTTTCAAGGTAAAAAACGATAATTAATAGAGCTGTTTATAGCTTAATATTGACTACTAGAAACTGTCCAAATATTTGTAGCAAATATCAATCACACCTGGTACTATTTATATTTTTACTACTCCCGTACGGACGTTGCATAACAAAAATGCGTTTCATGTCGGCGAAACGTCCCTACCATTATCAGGGGTAAGTTTTAACTTTTGTGGAGGTATATTACATTAAGTATTGAAGCTTGAAATTATATATAAAATATAGTAAACTATAATATCACAAGATAATAGAAAATTGATAAGAGGTAATTATTTTGAATTTATCAGATTTAAAAACAGGACAAATAGCAATAATAGATCGAATTATCAGCACCGAACATACACAAGGAATTGTTCAAAAGCTAAAAGCAATGGGGGTAGCTTCTAATAAACCAGTGCAAATCTTGCGGGAAGCAAAATTTTGTAGTTCATTGCACATTAGAGTTGGTTCAAGCACAGAAATAGCTATCCCACACCAGGAAGCTGAAATGATAATTGTTAAGGCAGATGTTTCATCTGAAGATTCCGAAATTATCCCCGAAACTACTCAAGAGTTAACTAAACAAGTTAAAAAAGCATCATTGGTATCATTAAGTGCCATTATTATAGTTGTTATTTCTGGATTTTATCGCATCCTGATTACTGGAGATATTCATCAAGTAAATCAAGAAAAATTAGTAGCTAATGTTGTTTACACTTCAAGTTCGCAAGTGCCAAAAAATGAAACATTAAAAACAATAGATGCAAGTCAAGTCTCAACAAAAATGGTAAGAAATATTGAGACAGTAAATAATAAATTTGACTACCAAGAAAAGGCAACTCAAACAACTAACTCAAATCTGAACAACCATTTGAGAGCAACAACTCATTCTCCACCTATCAACGTAGAACAAACAGCTAAAAAGATTACCAACACAACAGAGTTATTAGAGTTAAAAGAAAAATTATATAATACTATCGCTCGAACTTGGAAAACCCCGATAAATGTAACTTCAATCTACCTAGTTCAAGTAGATAAAAATGGAGCGATCGCTGCTTACAAACCTTTTAATCAAATAGCAGCAGATAATCTTCAAAAGACACCTATACCGAGTCTAGTTAATTCTGACGCTGCTGCTAAAAAAGAATTACTCAACACAGAGTTGGCTGAGTTTACAATTTTATTTTATGATAATGGTATTTTGGAAGTACAACCAAACTAATTTAACTTTTTTAACTTTGAGATTTTCGTTTCACTGCACATTTTATAGAGAAGATATTTTTCCTAAGTAGGTGTTTGGTTATCAAACTTCTACTTAGTTTCCAATCAACCAATAAAAACCTCCAGAAAATATTAAATATTACTAAATTGACATAAAATCAGACTATTTTTTTGTATGATTAAATTCTGTAGTTTATGTACCTTGAATACTTGAATAAGAGTTAAATAACTTAAAAGAATTAGTTAATTATAGTTGCAGAATTATCTAAAAAAATATGAATCAGGTAAAATGTTTAGGTAAAGTATATTTAGTAGGAGCAGGACCAGGAGACCCCGGATTAATTACACTCAAAGGTAAAGTGCTATTGGAACAAGCGGATGTTGTGATCCATGATGCTCTAGTGAGTCCCAGCATCCTAACAATGATCAACCCGAATGCCGAAAAAATTAATGCAGGTAAACGTCGCGATCGCCATTCCCTAGAGCAAACAGAAACAACTCAACTACTGATTGAAAAAGCAAAAACTCATGCAGTAGTGGTACGTTTAAAAGGAGGCGATCCTTTTGTATTTGGTCGCGGTGGAGAAGAGATGGAAGACTTAGTGCAAGCAGGAGTACCTGTAGAAATTGTTCCTGGTGTCACTTCCGGTATCGCTGCACCTGCTTATGCTGGTATTCCTCTGACTCACAGAAACTATAGTTCCTCAGTTACCTTTGTCACAGGTCACGAAGCAGTAGGCAAATATCGACCAGAAGTAAATTGGCAAGCGATCGCTCAGGGTTCAGAAACAATAGTAGTTTATATGGGGGTTCATAACCTACAAAATATTATCAAAGAACTGATTGCCTCCGGACGTCTCCCAGAAACACCGATTGCTTTAATTCAGTGGGGAACTTGTCGAGAACAGAAAGAATTAATTGGCACTCTGGAAAATATTGTAGAACAAGTTGAAGCAACTGGGTTTGAAGCACCCGCTATTGCTATTATTGGCAATGTAGTTAATTTGCATCAAATATTAGGGAATAGGGAATAGGGAATAGGGAATAGGGAGTAGGAAGTAGGGAGTAGGAAGTAGGGAGTAGGGAGAAATAATTGATGATTTATACACGATAATTGATTTTATTTTTGATCTTTGGAGATGTCTAATAGTTATCAATAAAAATGGAGGAGTCAGGAGTCAGGAGTCATATAAAATCCGGGAACAGTGGTTATTGCGACGATAGGAAGCAATCTCCTAGGTTTAGGAGATTGCTTCCTTCCACTCCGTTCCAGTCGCAATGACTTAGCGATAGTAATTATCTAAATTATATTTAACGAAGTTATATACAATCCGGTTATATAACATAAGTTGATAATTCTATAATTACTTCAATATTCAATCTCGCCTACTCCCCCAACTGGAGCATTTCAAACAAACCCATTCTAAATTCTGAATTCTGAATTCTAAATTCTTCTATAATTCCTGTTTTAAAGCTGCTATTACTCTTTCATATTCACTATCAAGTTGTAACAATAAATCCGTTGCTTCTGTGATGAGATCGGAACCAGGTAAATTTGTTAATTCCTCACATAAATTAGCAAGATTTATCGCCCCAATATTCGCACTACTATCTCCTAAACTTTGTGCTGCTAATTTTAAATCTTCAGTAGAATTAATTGCAATTGCATTTAAAATTAGTTCCATCTGATGAGAAGTATTTTGTAAATAATTTTCAATGATTTGGGTGTTGCGAATAGAATCTAAAATCGTTAAATCTAAAACAGAATCATCATAAATTTCATAATCAATAGTATCAACAAATGCACTGCTAATATCAGAGGAAATATTTCTAGTGAAAGAAGTTTCTTGAGCAGTTGGAGAATCAATCTTTTGACTAGATTTAAAATTAATTAATCCTTGCTTGAATTGTTCATACTCAACTTCTAGTACAGGAAATATTTCTGCTGCTCCCATAGTAGTATTTTCATACCCTAAATTTTCTAATTGATTACATATCTTCCCTACAGTAACTCCTCCCAGATTAGCACTACTAGAACGTAGAACATGAGCAGTAATTCCTAATTGATTAGGATCATTAGTTGCAATTGCCCCTCGAATTGCTGCTAATCTAGTAGGGGCAAAATTGAGATAATCATTAATAATTTCACCTAAAAGTTCCTTGCCTCCCATACTTATAATTGACTCTAAAATTGTCACATCTAGCATTGATCGAGTCTTAACTGGAGAATCATTTTTAATATTATTACTGAATTCTTGATTCCTCTGAAGATCATTAAGATTTTTCCATGTTGTTATGTCTGTATCAATTCTGTGAACTTGCTGTAGTGCTTGAGCTAAGTCTGGAATCTTCATCGGTTTAGTGATGAAATCATTCATACCAACTTCCAAACATTGATTTCGCTCTTCTGACATAGTATTAGCAGTAATAGCAATAATATGCGGGCGTAATTCAGGCGAGGATTGCTGACAAATAATACGAGTAGCTTTTAACCCATCCATTTCTGGCATTTGCACATCCATCAACACCACATCATAAGGTTGACGTTGCAAAGCTTCTAAAACTTCTAGACCATTTGCTGCAACATCTGCTTGGTATCCTAACTGCTTTAGTTGTAGCAAGGCAACTTTTTGATTAACTACATTATCTTCTGCCAACAATATTCGGAGGTTTTCGACTGAGTTAACTTCAGTCTCTGAAGCAGTAGGCAACTTTTCTATATTGCTTTTTTCTCCTGTAAAAATCTCTATCAAAGTCTGATAAAGTACAGATACTCTAATTGGTTTATTGATAACTACAGCAAAATTAATATCTTGACATTTTTTGGGCAAACTATATTCTTTGAGATCGCCCAAAAGCACCAAAGGTAAATCCCGATCTAAAGTCTGTTGGCGAATTGTTTTAGCTAGAGTGCAGTTCTCCATTTCAGGCATTGATCTATCTAATATTACCAAATCAAATTTTATTCCTTGATTAATTAGATCGACTGCTTCAACACCAGACTCAACTGCCCAAGTTAACATTCCCCAAGACTGTGCTTGTGCAGCAAGCATTTCTCGGTTAGTTGCATTATCCTCTACAATGAGTAGTTGTTTTTCTGCTAAATATTGCTTTGTGGGTTCATTAATATCGGTTGTTTGTGGAACAGATGGAGCAAGCATTGAAAAATAGAAAGTTGAACCTCGATTCAATTCACTCTCAACCCAAATTTTACCCCCCATTAATTCAGCTAACTGTTGACTAATTGCTAAACCTAGTCCAGAACCACCATAACTACGAGCAACTGAAGAATCAACCTGAGTAAAAGACTCAAACAAGTTTTCTATATTCTCTGGAGCAATACCAATACCAGTATCTTGCACAGCAAATTGAATTTCGTAAATGTGATTATCCTTAGTGTCATCCAGCAGAGATGCCTGAATACGAACTGTTACTTCTCCATAATCAGTAAATTTAATACCATTACTGAGTAAATTTACCAAAACTTGTCGCATACGACCAAAATCTCCAATTATCATCTGGGGTGTCTGAGGTTCGAGCGCATACGCTAACTCTATATTTTTCTCCTGCGCTCTTATAGCTAAAAGACTCAAGGTTTCTTCAACACATTCTTGTAAATCAAAAGTTTGTTTTTCTAACTCTAATTTTTTAGCCTCAATTTTGGAGAAGTCAAGGATATCATTAATTAGAGTCAGTAAACTATCCCCACTTGTACGAATAGTTTCCACAAGGTCTCTTTGTTGAGCTTGTAACTTTGTATTTAGAAGCAGAGCAGTCATACCAATAACCGCATTCATTGGAGTCCGAATTTCGTGACTCATTGTAGATATAAATTGACTTTTTGCCTGAGATGCTGCTTCTGCTGCTTTTGTCGCCTCCTGCAAGGCATGATTTTTGAGGGTTAACTCCTCTTGTTGCTGAATTTCTTGCTCTAATAGATGAGCTTGAGCGATCGCTATGCCGACTTGTTCTGCTATTGCTTCTAATAATTCAATTTCTTCTGTTGTCCATTCACGGGTATTGTCACACTGATGTAATGCTATAACACCATTAGCTTTTCCTTGATAAGAAGTTCGCACTGCCAAGATAGATTTGAGATTTACCTGGCGACATAAGTCTAAAACTGCTTCCAGCAATGGTTCAGTATATACATTGGGAGCAGAAATTGCTTGGTCTTGGGATAAAACTTTTTTTGCGTGGGGATTACCTACAACTGGAACCCTCAAATTTAGCAAAGACTTATATTCGGATTCCAAATACTCAGCGACTATGGGAATTTCTGGTGTTGGCTTAAAAATATAGTTATGAATTAAACAGCGATTCACCTGAAAAGCACAACCGACTTGGTTAGCAGTAGTCTGAAAGATTTTTTGAATATCTAAACTCTGGCGAATTTCTTGGGTAATTTTCCTCAACAAACTGCTCCGTTGCAGTTGCCTTTCTAGAGCTGTATTTGCTTGCTGACGCTCGATTTCATTGCCTACCCACTGAGCCATTAATTTTAAGATTTGGCGATCGCTATCTTTAAATGGTTTAGTACGTTGACTGAAACTGGCAAAACTAAGAACACCATAAGGCTCTTTTTTCACTATTATAGGGGTACCTATATATGTCTCTAACCCCAAAGCATCGTAAGCAGGATGCTCGCACCATTTTGATTTTTGAGCTGATTCAAAAGATATCAGTTTTCCTGAACGAAAAGTTTCACTACAAAAAGTTTGCTCTACATCAAAATCATCTCCGGGTTCAACTAAAAGCTTAATCTGCTTTGACTTTTGCAAAGCAATAAGTTTGTAGCGATCGCCTTTAATAGTTCCCAGACAACCAACATCTAGTTGAAAATGTTGTATTCCCATCTTGAGAAAAGCTTCTATCCTTTCTTCAAACTTGAGGTTTGGTGTAGCAGCTACGCTATATAATTCACGAATAACTACTTCTGCTGCGTGCTTTTCTTGTTCTATTTCTTTGCGTTCCCTAAGATCGCGAACAAAGGCACAGTTGTACTCTTTATCGTTAAATTGTAGATAATTTGCACTAATCTCTACTGGAATAATCTCACCTTTCTTATTTTTCTGAGCGCCTTCCCATCTCAAAAAACCTCTTTCTTTCAGTTCTTGCCAATGTTGCTGCCACTGCTCGTTGGATGAAAACGTAGCATCAGTATCCCAAACACTCATCTTGAGAAGTTCTTCCTGAGAATAACCTACAGTCTGACAAGCAGTTTCATTTACATAGAAAAATTTGGCATCAGGACCCATAAAATAAACTGCATCAATAGCTCTGTTTAAAGAAAAATGACTTAGTTCTAAAGCTTCTTCGGCCTGTTTGCGTTGGGTAATATTGTTAAGAGTGCCACATATTCCAATAATTGTCCCATTTTCATCTCGCATTAGACTGGCCATCATTTCTACCCAACAAACCCCTTTGCCATTAGTGAGATAGACTACTTCAGATTCAAAGTCTAATTTTCTACCTTGTATTAAACCTTGGAATTTCTCCAGAATACCTTTACGGTTTTCTGGATTAATATACTCAATAAAGCTTTTTCCCAGAGTGTCTTTTACTGTAAACCCAGTAATTTTCTCCCAAGCAGGATTCAGAAATGTCCATAAACCCGTAGTATCTGTTTGAAAAATCACCTCCTGAATATTCTCAATCACAGAGTGATATCGATATTCCTGTTTTAGCAGAGCAATTTCTACTTGTTCCCGTTCTATTATTTGCTGTTTTAAATTTGCTAAATCCTCTTGAATTTGGGTCACTATTTGATTAAGATTACCTTGGATAATACCAATTTCATCATTGTGTTTAATATCAGAATTTTGGTCTAATTCTCCTGCTGCTAATGCTTTGGAAAACTTGGTTAATTTTTGCAATGGTATACCTACCTGTCGCTGAAATAGAATTATTAGAATTAGCACTAAAATTACACTGATAAATAGATAAATAGTTACTGTTTTAATAGCCTTTTCCAATAATTCTTTTTTAATCTTTTCTAGTGAAACTCCTACTCTTAATTCTCCCAAATATTGACCATTGTCAATAATTTGAGAACTAATTTCCTGTATATTAGATTCTTTTTTTAGGTGATTAATAATTTGGATATTAGTGTTTTTTATTAAGTTATCTTTTTGAAGAAAGTTAGTAATTTCCGAATTTTCTAAATCTATATTACTTTTGAGCAGCTTTCCTTCTGAATTAACAACAGCACTATAAATAATATCCTGGTCAAGAATAGTTTGTTCCATTAATATTTCGAGGGTGGGGGAGTCTGGTTTGACGATTTCTTCCCCAGTCATAGCAATTAACAATTGGAGTTTATCTTCAGCTTTTTGTTCAAGTTTTTGTATTTGCCATTCCCAGTTATATTTGATTAAGGCTACTTCTGCTATTAAATTAATGCCGATCAATATCAGACTTGTTATTCCTAAATAGCGAGCTGCAATACTATTAGACCAGAGATTTTTGAGAGATTTTTTATTAATCATTATTATTTATTGTATTGGGTATTGAAAAAAGAACTATAGCAATCTTATGTGAGTTGTAAGATTTTAGGACTAATTAGGAGTCTTTTCAGTTATCAGTTAGTAGTGACACAACGCGCGAAGTGTCAGTACATCAGTTATCAGTAATATCATGTCCGGATAAGAGCGTGATAAAAAAACTTCCTCCTCCTTATACCTTATACCTTAAAACTTCCGCCTCTTCCTTTCTGTAGGGGCGAGCAAGCGAATCACCCCTACGACTCCCGTTATTTATAACTGTTCAACCGGAGATGATATAACTCCTGCTGTTTGCTCCGCATTCCGCAGGAAACCAGGAGTCTTGAAACCAAAATTTTTTGGTCAGAATATAAAACGATTTTGGTTGTTCTTAAATATTCTTAAATTCTATCAAAATCATTCCTGATTGCTATAGGAATGTCAAAGTTAATAAAATGGCAAGGGGATACTTTAACAAAGATCCTCTGCCTCTAAAAATCTCAAACATAAAAGATAATTATTAATATTAATAGTTTGAATTTTAAGACAGTTTAAGGTTTAGTATCCCAATTTTTTAATCCATGAATTTTAGCTAATTTTGTTTAATTTGACAAAATGTCGTACTGCAATTATATCACATTAATTGCAGTTTTATGGATTTATTTTAGGGTCAAATCAATTCAAAATTCTTGCATTATTAATTCTTGCATTATAACCTCTGCCTGTTTGCTCCGCATGACCCAGGAAAGTCAGAGGCTTGAAATCAGGAAAATATTTTTGATTTTTTGGAGTTCTGAAGAACAAGACTTGAATCCTTAATTAAACAATTATTGAAATTCAGTTAAAACCAAAATTTTTGAACTTTGAATGCGTGAATTTTGAATTCAAAAAATGGTCAATTAACTGCTGCTAGGAGCTTCGTATGCACAAAATTCCTACTCTTAGCAGAAAAGCTAATAGCTGAATACTAATTAACAGCAATTAGTGATAATTAAAAATTGGTATATATATTTTAAGCTTACAACATCGATCTAATTTTTTCAATCAACAATTATACAGTTGAACGCAGAAATTTTTACTTATTTGACACTTAATTAGAATTGACTAAAAATTATAGCGTTTCTCAGCAATCGTGAGGTACACCTATCTTTATTTGTTCCTATTTCCTATTCCCTGTTTCCTATTCCCTATTCCCTATTCCCTGTTCCCTGTTCCCTGTTCCCTAAAACCAAGGAATTTTGTACCTCACGCTTCTTGGGAATTGCTATATCTGTAATAGACATCTCCAGAAAAGAGGGAATAGGCAATAGGCAATGGGCAATAGGGAGAAGTAATTCATAATTTATGGATAAGAATTGATTTTATTTTTCACTTCTGGATAAGTCTATTAATACTCACTCAGCAGTTTCATACCTGATGAGAGGCAATTATCCATCATCCATTAATCAAAACCCCTACCTAACTAGGTGAGTAAACCGAACAGCAGAAATAATCTAAACTAAGAACAAGTAAACAAAATAGTAATTCATTTTCTATGCCTCTATTAACCGAAAGAACCTTAGAAGTTGGACAAAAATTAGAAGGGTTTGAAGTAAAGGCCGTTACTAACCTGAAGCAACAGCAGATGGTGGCGTATCAGCTAGAACATCTCAAAACAGGCGCAAAACTCCTACACCTATATTCAGAGGATGCTGAAAATCTGTTTTCAATTAGTTTTCCGACTCCCCCTCCAAATAGTACAGGAGTGCCCCACATCTTAGAACATTCCGTACTCGCAGGTTCAAAGAAATATCCTGTACGGGAACCATTTTTTGAAATGCTAAAAATGAGTCCGGCAACCTTCATTAATGCCATGACTGGACCTGACTGCACCTATTATCCAGTCTCCAGTAAAGTCAAACAAGACCTATTTAACTTGGCAGAAGTATACTTTGACGCTGTATTTCATCCGCTGCTAACCGAAAATACATTTAAACGGGAAGGACACCATCTAGCTCCTGCCGATCCCGAAAACCCAACAGGAAAATTAAAATTTAGTGGGGTAGTTTACAACGAAATGAAAGGAGCTTTTTCTGACCCCGAACAACGGTTAGAAAGTATTGCTAATCAGAGTCTATTTCCTGATAACATTTATGGTCTAGAATTCGGAGGCAACCCCAAAAATATTCCCGAACTCACCTACCAAGACTTCCGTGAGTTCCATGCCAACTATTATCATCCTAGTAATGGTTACTTTGTTTTCTACGGCAATATTCCTACAGCGGAATATCTCAACTTTTTAGCCCAAAAATTAGAAGCTTTTGAAAGACGAGAACCCAAGATCAATATTAATCCTCAATCTCGATGGAGCGAACCTCAGTTTAAACAAGAATCTTATCCTATTAGTGCCGCAGACGAAACAACAGAGAAAACTTACATAATGATGAAATGGTTGGTGGGAGATAGCACTAACTCTGAGGAATGGGTAACTTTAGATATTCTCAGTCGTATTTTGTTGGGAAATGAAGCAGCACCGTTGAAAAAAGCGATCGTTGAATCTCAAATTGGTCAAGACTTACTGAGTTCAGGGGTTGATTCTGTGGGTAAAGAAACCACTTTCAATGTAGGTATTCAAGGCAGCGAACCAGATCGGGGTGAAGCATTTAGTCAGTTAGTCATCAATACCCTAGAAACAATTGCTGAAGCAGAAATTGAACCTAGTATTGTTGAAGCAGCATTTCAACAGGCAACTTACCAACATCAAGAAATTGCTCGGATGTATCCTTTGCGGATGTTGT
Source organism: Okeania sp. SIO3I5 (assembly GCF_010672085.1). Taxonomy (GTDB): domain Bacteria; phylum Cyanobacteriota; class Cyanobacteriia; order Cyanobacteriales; family Microcoleaceae; genus Trichodesmium. The sequence goes on along the minus strand of NZ_JAAHHT010000237.1, from coordinate 3,515 downwards.
TCCGGGTGATGCAAACCTGGATTTATGGTGACAATCCATTGACACTTTTACATATTGCCGATCGCCTTGCTGAATGTAAACAACGTTATGCAGCAAACCCTCACTATTTCAACGACTTCATCCACGAAAAATTACTCAACAACCCACACCGTTTGACTTTGGTATTAAAACCAGACCAAGAATGGCAATCTAATTATGACCAAGCAGTAGTCGAACAAGTAGAACAGTTACGTTCTCAATTAACGCCAGAACAATTAGAACGCATAGCTACTCAAGCAGAGGAATTAGAACAGGAGTCAGGAACTCCCAATGCTCCCGAAGAAGTAGCTAAACTGCCCCAACTACAAGTAAGCGACTTACCCGAAAAACCAGAACATATTCCCACTGATGTCGAGGAACTTGATGGTGGAGTGACACTATTACGGAATCATGTGCAGACAAATGGGGTAAATTATTTACAACTAGATTTCAGTTTGCGGGGGTTGCCTGAAGATTTGTGGTTGTATGTATCTAGTTATCTAGATGCACTGCGCAAATTAGGTGCAGGAGAAATGAACTACGAACAGGTTGCTCACGGTATTGCTGCTTATACTGGCGGAATTAATTTTCAATGTCAGTTGCGGACTTATGCTCAAGATGCTTATCGCCCTGTGTATGGAATTCGCGTTACCATGAAAACTTTGGATGAACAGATCGAACCAGCATTAGAGTTATTGCGCGAGATGATTTTTGCAGTTAATCCTCGTGATACACCTCGACTACGGGAAGTGATGACTCAATCTCTAGCTCAATGTAGTTCTGATTTAATTTACAATGGTATTTATACAGCTATGTCGCGAGCAAGTGCTGGGATGACAAAAGAAGCTAGTATTAGTGAAATTGTTAATGGTTTGCCTCAACTGAAGTTATTGAATAAAGTGTGCGATCGCTTTGATGAACATGGGGCAAATATGATGGCAAAGATTGAAACTGTCCGGGATTATGTGGCGAATCAACCTTTGACTGCTAGTTTTACAGGTTCCGATCGTGCTTATGAAGTGGTACAGAAAACTCTCTCAGAGTGGGGAAGTCAGCAAAAACAACAAGAGGGAGACATTTTTGGTAGTCGCTTTGAACCAATTTACAATATCCGGGAAGGTTTAGCAGGTCCGGTACAGGTAGCTTATTGCGTTCAGACTATGCCAGCACCTCATTTCAGTGACGCCCGATCGCCACTTTTAAAGTTAGGCGCTCATTTATTAGGTTTGGGTTATCTATTCACAGAAATTCGTCTGAAGGGTAATGCTTACGGAGCAGGATGTAGTTACAGTGGTTTAGGAAAAGTTGTTTCTCTGTATTCCTATCGCGATCCTCATGTGAGTCGGACTCTGGATGTGTTTAGTGGTTTGATAGATTATCTCAAAAATGTAGATTGGAGTCAGACTGATGTTGACAGGGCAATTATTGCTACAATTCAGGATGATTCTCCAGTATTGCGTCCAGAGACAGCGACTGGTTTAGCCTTGGAACGTTATCTGATAGCGCTAACTGCTGAAGTTAGGGAGGAACGTTATGAGCGATCGCTGAAAGCTACAGTAGGGGATGTAAAACAAACTTTATTGGATGTGTTTACTGCGGGGATGGAACGTAATAATGTTTGCGTCATGTCTTCTCGCGAGAAATTGGAAGAGAGTAATAGCGATCGGGAGGCAGATCCATTGAAAATTTCTGATATTATGTGATTTAGGAATTTGAAAATAGTCAAGTAGCGATCGTTTAAAAGCTCGTAGTGCTGTGTCAAGACTAAAATTGTAGGTGTTTGAGCGAGCAACAAGGGAAAACCTCTCCCCCCGGCCCCTACCCCTCTCCTGCTTTTGAGAGGGGAGTATTTTTCCCCCTTCCCTTGTAGGGAAGGGGGTTGGGGGGTTAGGTTTGATAATCCACATTTTCAAGCTAGACACGGCAGTAGTGCTGTGTCAAGACTAAAATTGTGGGTATTTGAGCGAGTAACAAGGGAAAACCTCTCCCCCCTGCCCCTCCCCCTCTCCTGCTTTTGATATCATGTCCGGTAGCATCGGTATTGTATAGAGAAGGTAAGGAAGAAGTAGGGGCGAACGGCCGTTCGCCCCTACAAGAGAAGGAAAAACCTTACATGACGGTAAATATTTCCCCAATTTTTACACAAACGATACCAACGGACATGATATGAGAGGGGATTTCTCCCCCCCAGGGGGTTGGGGGATTAGGTTTGATAATCCACATTTTCAAGCTAGACACGGCACTACAAACATTTGATCACTTATATTATGTCCGGGTGAAATTATGGATTTATTTTCAATTGCAAAAATGGCAGCACCAATTGCAGGAAATTTAGCAAATATTGCTATTAAAAAAGGGATTGAATTTATTAATCAAACAGACATACAAAAAGCCATTGAAGCTGGAATTAAAGCTGTGGAAAAACAGCAAGAAAAATTACCTCAAAATGAGCGTTTATTTTATGCAGCTAGAAAAGATGGTTTGTCTGGAACCGATAATTTTTTAAATCATTATTTTAGTGATTCTGCTGTTTTAGGAGAATTGGAAAAGCCTTTAACTAATCAAGGCAAGCCAGACATTAAAATTTTAACTGAAATATTTAAAAAAGCAGCAGAAACTAAAAATATTAAATTAACTCAATCACGTCTACAAAACTGGATAGAAATTTTTGTTAATGCCTATTTTAAAAACACCACAACTTATATTAAATTTCAAGTTTCTAAAAAAGATTATTTGACGCAGCTAAACACTTGGTTTGATCATGTAATTTTTGCTGGCATTAATGTTGCGCCACAAGAAGAGGAAAGAAAAAAGTTAGTTGATATTTTTGTGATGCCAGATGTGCAGGAAGAAGCTTCTAAACAAGATTTTCTGTTGGAAGAAAATCCAGAAAAACTAGAAAAGAGGCTATTAGTAAATACTTCTAGTCGTAAATTTTTAGCTTCTCAGTTGTTGAGTGAAAATAAGTCTCAAAAATTTGTGATTTTGGGGAGTCCTGGTTCTGGTAAAACAACGTTAATGAGTTATTTTGCTGTAATTTTGGCACATAAAAATCCTCAACTTTTGGGTTTAGATTCTGATACTGACTGGTTGCCTATTTTAATCAGAATACGAGATTTTGTGAAAGATTTAGATAAAAGTATTCTCAAACATATTCGTGTATTTGCTGAAAAGAATATGGCACTCCAAGATTTGCCGACAGGATTTTTTGAGCATTGGTTGGAAGATGGTAGAGCTTTAATTTTACTTGATGGTTTGGATGAGGTTGCAGAAGAAAGTAAGCGTTATGAAGTTGTCAGACGCATAGAGACTTTTTTAGGGAAATTTGAGAAAAATCGAGCAATTATTACATCTCGTCCTGTGGGTTATCAGCGCAATTTTTTCAACACAGCAGAATTTCCCCACTATCAAATGCAGCCTTTTGATGATGAACAAATTTCCCTGTTTCTTGATAACTGGTACAACAGTCGTTTTGCAGATCCACAGCAAGCGCAAAA
>NZ_JAAHHT010000236.1 GCF_010672085.1 Okeania sp. SIO3I5 | reverse complement strand
GTTTTAGGGAACAGGGAACACTTAACTGGGAACAGGGAATAGGGAATAGGGAATAGGAAACAGGGAATAGGAAATAGGAACAAATAAAGATAGGTGTACCTCACGATTGCTGAGAAACGCTATATTAACTTCTACTACTTGTTAATGTGCTGCAATTACGAACTAATTAGGACTTGCTGAAAAAGTCTATTAGTCAGGAAAGGGAATGGGGAATAGTCGGAGGTGTTAATTTTTCTTTCTGTATTTTTCCAGGTCTTGTCAGGAAAAATCTAAAGTAAGGGAATTGATTAGGATAATGACTAATGATGAATCTTAGACTAGGAAATGTTCTTCCAACTCTTCCCTGATTTTTCCAACTTTTCCCTGTTCCCTATTCCCTGATTTTTCTAGGTTTTGTCAGGAAAAATCTAAACTGAGCGAATTATTAGGATAATGACTAATAGACATAGGCGTGAAAATTAAAAATCAAATCAATTCTCATCCAGAAGTTATCTATTCTTTCTTCCTTAGGACTTACGCAAGACCGCTATATCTAGTAGGGGCGAACGGCCGTTTGCTTCGCATACTTCGTAACGCCCCTACAGATGGCGTATAATTTGATATTTTGCGTAAGTCCTGTTCCTGTTCCCAGTTAAGTGTTCCCTGTTCCCTCTTTTCTGAAGATGTCTAATGACGAATCTTAGACTAGGAAATGCTTTTCCAACTCTTATGTGTTCCCTAATTTTTCCAACTATTCCCTATTCCCTATTCCCTATTCCCTATTCCCTGTTATAACTAAAATGACCTTAAAGATACTTTGCCTGAGTAATGGTCACGGAGAAGATGCGATCGCTTGCTCTATTTTCCAAGAACTGCAAAAATATCCTCTTCCTCCTGGTCTTGCTGCCTTACCGATAGTGGGAGAAGGACAAGCTTATAGTAAAATAGCTGACCTTTCAATTATTGGCCCCCGACAAAGAATGCCTTCTGGTGGTTTTATCTATATGGATGGAAAACAGTTATGGCGAGATGTCAAAGGTGGTTTATTAAAAGTTACCTTCGCTCAACTGAAAGCATTGAGATATTGGATCAGTTATGAAACTAAGTTAGGTAATCAAGTAGTTATTTTGGCAGTTGGGGATATTGTACCTTTATTATTTGCTTGGTTTAGTGGAGCGCCTTATGTTTTTTTAGGAACTGCTAAATCAGAATATCTGCTCCGAGATGAAACCGAGCAACTTCCCCCCAAGTCTTGGATAGAAAGTTTCCTACTTTGGTCAGGATCGGTTTACTTTCCTTGGGAACGTTGGTTAATGAGTAGGGGAAAATGTAGAGGGGTACTTGCTAGAGATGAGTTAACAACAGAAATATTACGGAAAAAGTTTATTCGAGCTTATTCTTTGGGAAACCCAATGATGGATGGTGTAGAGTTGGAGAGCGCTGTGCTGTCAGTGTATCATTCTGATGCTCAGATGTTAAGGATGCAAGGTCAAATAACAATTACTTTGTTACCAGGATCTCGTTCTCCAGAAGCTTATGCAAATTGGGAAATTATTATTCAGGCAGTTACAGGGTTGCTGGAAACTTTTCCACAACAAAAGTTTGTGTTCCTAGCAGCGATCGCTCCTAATTTAGATTTAGAAGCTTTTAGTACACTGCTCAAATCTTATCATTGGCGAGCTGAACGAGACATTAAGACTCAAACTCAAAGCAGTATTTTACAACTGCCAACGGATAATCCTCAACCTACCTTTTTTTCTGGAGAAGGAAGTATTCATTTTCCCCTAAAATTTATTTCTCAGAATAGAAATGCCAGTATGATTTTAAATCAACAAGCTTTTCCAGAATTTGTACATCGGGGAGATTTAGCTATTGCTATGGCAGGTACCGCTACAGAACAATTTGTCGGTTTAGGGAAACCAGCGATCGCTATTCCTGGCAATGGTCCCCAATTTACACTTGCTTTTGCGGAAGCTCAAAGTCGTCTGTTAGGAATTTCTTTAATTTTGGTCAAAAATCCTCAAGAAGTTGCAGGTGCAGTTCAGTCTTTATTAGAGAACTCAGAGCAACGAGAGTTAATTGCTCAAAATGGTATTCGGAGAATGGGGAAGTCTGGTGCAGCTCAAAGAATTGCTAATTTTTTAATGGATTTAAATTGGGTTTAGGAAATATTTCTAAGTCAAAAGTTAAAAGTCAAAAGTTAAAAGTTAAAAAGTAATCTCTAACCAAAAAATCAGGTCTTCTGCCCCTTTTAATATCAAATCCGGTAGAATACTTATACTTGAATGGAAGGAAGGCAGAAGGTTTTTTTCCAATAGACATCTCCAATAATCAAAAATCAACAGGACTTACGCAAAATACCAAATTATACACCTTATGTAGGGGCGAATGGCATTCGCCCTCTACTAGATATGGTGGTTCTGCGTAAGTTCTGATCAAGTCAATTATTGTACATAAATCACATCAAATCTGGTAGTATCGGTATAAAAAAGCAGAGAAACCGGGTTTGTATCAAATGCTCTACCATACTAATATTGACATTCCACAAACCCGGTTTCTTATAACGCTTCCGTTGCCAAGCATATTTGATATCATTAATTATTTCCCCCTATTCCCTATTCCCTCTTTTCAAAACAATTATCAACAAAAAATTTTTTCATAATTGCAAAAATATCCCTACTTCAATCCGTTAAGTAATTAGAACAGATAATTTACAGTTTTACATAGCCCAAAATTATCGACTTAACAATTAAAGGAAACAATGACTATAATCATTCAAAAACTTCATGTAATTATTGTGGCTATTTTTGTGAGCTTTTTAGCAAATTGTGCCGGAAAAGTTGAAAGCAAAACTCCCACTAATACCATATTATCTAATATATCTAAACCTTTAGCAGAAGTCAAAATTTCTTGGCAAATTAATGTTTATTTTGATGATGCTTATCCTCAGCAATTTTCTATATCTGGAAAAGCATTAAATATAGATTGATTTTAGACGTATGGGTTTAGTTTTATAACCCATACACAACAAATTTTTCACAGATAAAATTGTGTTGGGTTTCCTTCCTCAACCCAACTTACATAGGAGCAAAAATAAATATGATTTATGGTAAAGTTGGAGTTAGTTAAATGGTTAAGTCAAAATACGTTTCTGTGACTCAAATGTGTAATGACAAATCTAATGATGATTTGCTCCGTGAAGCGATCGCTAATTTCCGCAAAGAAAGTCCGAGAAGTCAGGAATGGGAGAGAGCTTTTACTAAGTTATGGAGCCTAATTTTAAAATGCAAAATACTTGCTACATCCCCACACCCAAAATATCCAGATTTATTGCAAGAGATTCAGTTAGAATTTTCTCAAAGAATATCTAGCGAATTTGAACAAATTCAGTCAGGAAAAAAGTCTCTTTTAGATAATCTGAAATCGTGGATTAATTGGTATGGGTTGCGTCTCGGATACAGAATTAAGGATTTGTATAGGGAAGAAAATAAAAAATTGCAGAGAGAAACTTCTCTTGATACACAAATTTATAGTAGCAATAATGATTCAAATATACCGACTTTAGGAGACGTTATTGCTGGTGAATTTCCTGAACTGATGGAAACTTTAATTCAAGAAGATTTTCACGAACAACTATCAGCAGCAATTCAAAAGTTAGATTGTCATCCTAAAAAATCTCCTCAATGTACTTGTGGGGAAATTGCTCAACGGCGTTTGTTAAGAAATCCTCCGCAAAAATGGGAAGAAATGGCAAATGAATTGAATGTTTCCCAGGGAACGATAGCAGCACATTGGAAAAGAAAATGTAAACCACTTTTGCAGCAAATTTATAACGAACTTTCAGGAGGCGAATAATGACTACTATAGACAATCAAACTATGAATATTTTCATCCCTATTGAGGCTCATAATTATGCTCAAAAATTTGCAGCCCAACAATCTAATACTGAAAAAAAGACTCAAGTTTATCTAAATACTTTAGTCGTTTATGCTGTAGATAATTTTCTCAAAATGATGAATATTTCTACAGATTTAGAAGCATCTGATTCTTGGAATCCGGCAATCCGTTTTTATCATAATGTGGCAGATTTGGCTATTCCTAATGTCGGTCAATTAGAATGTCGTTTCGTATTACCAGAACAGGATGAAATAGAATTACCGCCAGAGGTACTTGAAGATAGAATCGGTTATGTTTTTGTTCGGTTAGAAGAGAGTTTACAATCTGGGGAAATATTGGGTTTTTTGCCAATGGATGAGCCAGACGAAATGCCCGAAGCAGTCGAAATTGATGAGTTAGAACATATAGAGGTTTTGTTTGAATGTTTGCAACGTTTAGAATCAGCTAATAATGCTTTTACTGAGAATATTGATTCGGTTTTTGCTAGAGTCAAAGATAGGTTAGAAACAGAAGATTTGACTAATATTATTGCTCAGTTGGAGTGGATTTATCGGACTAAAAAAGATTATGAGTGGCGAGCTGCTGCTACGAATTTGTTTGCGATATATTCGGGAAGTAGTCAACGAGAATTAGCTGATAATTTGATGGAAAATTTGAAAGAAGGAGATGATGAGAATGGGGATATTGAATTGAGTGACTTAGCAGAAGATTTGATGGATAAATTAGTAGAAATTTGGAAGAGAATAGTAGAAGTTAGAAGTTATAAAATGTTGCAATAGTATTCGAGTAGGGTGCGTTAGGCGCTAGCCGTAACGCACCACTATATAATTCAAAAATTACATAAGGAATTAATTATCAAGTAATATCAAATCCGGTTGCTTTGGAGTTATAAGAAACCGGGTTTGTTGGAGGTTAATGTTATTATAGCGGGGCATTTAATACAAACCCGGTTTCTCTGCTTTATTTACAAAAAAACTACCGGATTTGATATAATCTGTGGGTTAGGTTAGGCTTCACTAAAAAATGGTGCGTTACGCTCCGCTAACGCACCCTACTGGACCTATTATTTTTGAGATTAAATATGATTGGATTTTATGAATTAATTAGTCTAGTAGGGTGCGTTAGGCGCTAGCCGTAACGCACCACTATATAATTCAAAAATTACATAAGGAATTAATTATCAAGTAATATCAAATCCGGTTGTTTTGGAGCTATAAGAAACCGGGTTTGTTGGAGGTTAATGTTATTATGGCGGGGCATTTAATACAAACCCGGTTTCTCTGCTTTATTTACAAAAAAACTACCGGATTTGATATAATTTGTGGGTTGGGTTACGCTTCACTAAAAAATGATGCGTTAGCGGAGCGTAACGCACCCTACTCGACTATAATCAATTAATTAATAAGGAGTAAAAATGCATAGGGTTTACGATATTATTCAAAAAATTAAACATAAGCTAAATGTTTATTTGGGCAGGCCGTATATTATGTGTTTACAAGCGTTTTTATCAGGCTATAATGTAGCTCAATATGAGTCTAGCAAACCTCTAAATACGCCCTACTGTTTTGATGGTTTTCAAGAATGGATTCAAGCAAAATTTAAGGTTGATACCTCAAAATCATGGGCGAATATTATTTTGTTTTATTCGACAGATGAAAGAGATGCTTTGGAACGTTTTTTTGATTTATTTGAGGAATTTATTGAGGGCGATCGCCGGACAGAAAGAGAAAGAGAATAAGTTTGATAACTGATAAGCTTTTGTAGAAGAAAGTGAAACCTAACAAAGCCTTATTTTGATAAACTATTGTATTATATATATTTAGTAACCAATTGTAGAAAATTATGCGGAATTTTAAGAAGAAAATAGTTACTGATGAAACTATGCGTCCTGTGGCAGTTTTAATTGACTATCAAGACTGGCAAGAAATAGAAAAGTTGTTGGCAGCTTTTCAGTCATCAGAAGCAAAAGAAAATGTGGATTTGAGTAAGTATGCAGGGATAATGAAACTGAGTATTGATCCTTTGGAATATCAACGACAAATTAGGGATGAATGGCAGTGATAGAACGTTTAATTGTACTAGATATAAATGTGGCTTTATATTATTTATCTGGAAGGTTAGTTAACCCCCTACCTAATGCTACATATTTTGTGTCTGTAGTTACAGAAATAGAATTACTATCTTATCCCAATTTGACTCCTGTTGAGGAAGTACAAATTCGTGATTTTTTGGCTCAAATAATAGTAGTTGATATTAACTATCATATTAAAGAGTTAGCGATCGCTTTACGGAAAAGTTACAGATTGAAACTTCCTGATGCAATTGTGGCAGCAACAGCACAGTCACAAAATGCGGAGTTGTTTACAAATGATACTAAATTGACAAATTTGACAGAAATTAATACTAAGTCTGTACAAATTTATTGAGATAGAAATTAGCGATCGCCTCTCTCTACTCCAATCCCCCCCTTCCCAAGGCAGTAGGGGGGATAAACCAAACCTGAAAAAGCTAATAACTAACAACTAATAACTGATTGAGGAGGTAGCATAATGTGATTAGGGTTTATTTAGATACCAGTGTTTATAATCGTCCTTTTGATGACCAAACACAGAATAAAATTGCCTTAGAAACTGAAGCAGTTTTGTTGATTTTGGGGATGATTAAAAACCGAGAGATTGAATTAGTTAACTCTGAACCAATAGAATATGAAAATCTATTTAATTCCGATCTAACCAGACAAGAAAAAATCACCAACTTTTTGACTTTAGCAACCATTTATCAAAAAATGGAACAATTAGAATAAAAACGAGCTAAACAACTACAAACTCAAGGAATTAAATTACTTGACTCTTATCATGTTGCCTGTGCTGAAGCTTCACAAAGTGATTACTTTATAACTTGTGACCGAAGATTGATTAACCGCTGTCAAACTTTATCAACCATTAAAACTGCTAACCCTATTGATTTTATGATTGAGGTATCTTATGACAACCAGAACAACTAATGAAAAAGAAGTGATTCAAGAAGCTCTTTTAATTCTTAAAGAGCATTTAGAACCCTTAAAATTTTTCCAATTTGTTGCCGCTTGTAATTTGGGGACAGGAGATTATCTTGATTTCAAAGATCAGCTATTTGAAGATGAAACCCACGAAAGTTTGTATCAAAAAATTCTTGAATTTAGAAAAGCGAAAGAGAGTTTAACACAAGAAGATAGTTAACTACTGATAATTGATAACTAATAACTGAAAAAAATGAGTATGATTATTTCCTCTGAAATTATCAAAGCGAGTGGAATGTCGGAAGACGAACTTCTGTTAGAAATTATTTTGTTGCTTTTTCAGCAGGAAAAGATTAGTTTGGGAAAAGCAGCAGAATTGTTGAATATGTCACAGGTTCGTTTTCAACAGTTAATTGCTGACCGTGGCATTTGTATCCATTATGATGTTGCTGAATTACAGGAGGATATTCAGCATTTGACTGGGAAGGGGTGGTTATGATTGTTGTCAGCGACACATCTCCTCTCAATGGGTTAGTAATAGTGGGACATTTGCCGTTGCTGCAACAAATTTATGGACGGGTGTTGATTCCTCCTGCTGTAGCAGATGAATTAGAGCGAGGTGGTGAAGATGATCCGCGAATCACTCAAGTTTTATCCCTAGATTGGATTGAAGTTTGTCAACCTACCAATATTCAACTGGTTAAAACCCTACAAACTGACTCTAATTTAGACCGGGGAGAGTCTGAAGCAATAGCTCTTGCTCAAGAGCTTAAAGCGGAGGAATTACTGATTGACGAACGCTTGGGGAGGAAAGAAGCAGTCCGTCTAGGGCTAAATATTACCGGGTTATTGGGCATTCTTCTGGTTGCCAAGGGACGAGGGTTCGTGACTGAAATTAGACCGATAATTGATGCTCTTATTCAGCAAGCTAACTTTCGAGTAAGCGATCGCCTTTATCTAGAGGTTTTAATTGCAGCAGGAGAAAACTATCAATAGCGATCGCTCAAGAGCAAGAAGAGGCCAGATCAGGATTTGGCCACAGATGCACGGATAATGTGAGGCAGTTTTTAGCGATCGCAATCTCTCCAGTCCCCCCCTTGCCAAGGGGGGTTAGGGGGGATTAACCATGGGATAGGAGCTAGACGCGGATTTGGCCACAGATGCACGGATAATGTGAGGCAGTTTTTAGCGATCGCAATCTCTCCAGTCCCCCCCTTCCCAAGGGGGGTTAGGGGGGATAAAACTACATAAACCTCAACCCTAAACACAGATAAATATATAGATATCAACTAACCAATAACTAAAAATGGACGAACAACCCATAGAAGCATACGCCAACCTCATCCAACAACTGCTAACCTGCCCCAACGAGGTAGTTGAAATCCTCGAAGATAACCGCGAGTTAGTAGATGAAGGGTTACTCCAAGTAATGGAAATTTTTGCACAACAACTCGCAGAAAACGATGACCAAAAAGCTCAAAACGCTGCTAATTTTTTAGGCCATCTCAAGAGTCAGCTTGTGGAAGTGCTGGAAATCTCAGAATCTTCTCCCTCAACTAATTACTCATCCGAAGACTATTTGAAGTTCTTGATGGAGGTACTCGAAGCAACCGCCAAAAGCAACGGCGATTCCAATGTCATCTACCCACTCCTGCAAGCAAACCTAGATAAACTCGATAATAACCTTGCCCATATATTACGAAACTGGGCAACTGCTAAATTTTCCAAAGCGGAGGAAAACCTAGCAAAATTCATTGCCAATATTATTTGGTATTTCAGCTACTACCTTAAGGACTTCCCCCTCGGCAACAAAGCAAATAACATGGAAATCGTCATTGCAGGTTACGAAGCGGTGCTAAAAGTCTTTACCCGTGAGAGTAACCGAGAAAATTGGGCAGCGATTCAAAACAATCTAGGCATTGCCTGCTGGGGCCGAATTAATGGCAACCGGGCACAGAATCTGGAAAATGCTATTGCTGCATATTATCTGGCCTTAGAAGTTCATACTAAAAAAGATTTCCCGATAGATTGGGCAATGACTCAAAACAATCTAGGCAATGCCTACAGTAATAGAATCAGAGACGACCAGGAACAGAATCTGGAAAAAGCCATTGCTGCATTTAATTTGGCGTTGGAAGTTTACACTAAAAGAGATTTCCCCTATAAGTGGGCATGGACTCAAGATAATCTAGGCAATGCCTACTGCAAGAGAATCAGAGGCAACCGGGCACAGAATATAGAAGATGCGATTGCTGCATTTAATTTGGCGTTGTCAGTTTACACCAAAAAAGATTTCCCCTATGAGTGGGGAATGACTCAATACAATCTAGGCAATGCCTACTTTCACAGAATCAGAGACGACCGGGCACAGAATCTGGAAAATGCTATTACTGCATTTAATCTGGCATTGGAAGTTCGCACCAAAAAAGATTTCTCCTATGAATGGGCAAAAATTCAAAACAATCTGGGCAATGCCTACTTTGACAGAATCAGAGGTGACCGGGCACAAAGTATAGAAGATGCTATTGCTGCATATAATTTGGCGTTCTCAGTTCACACAAAAAAAGATTTCCCCTATGAGTGGGCAATAACTCAAAACAATCTAGGCAATGCCTACAATGATAGAATCAGTGGTGACCGGGCACAAAATATAGAAAATGCTATTGCTGCATATAATTTGGCATTAGAAGTTCACACCAAAAAAGACTTCCCCTTTGAGTGGGCAAGGACTCAACACAATCTAGGTGCTGCCTACAATGATAGAATCAGTGGCGACCAGGCTGAGAATCTAGAAAATGCTATTGCTGCATATCATCTCGCGTTGTCAGTTTACACCAAAAAAGACTTCCCCTTTGAGTGGGCAGCCAGTCAAAACAATCTAGGCAATGCCTACAGTAATAGAATCAGAGACGACCAGGAACAGAATCTGGAAAATGCTATTGCTGCATTTAATCTGGCATTAGAAGTTCGCACCAAAAAAGATTTCCCCTTTGAGTGGGCAGAGACTCAAAACAATCTAGGCGGTGCCTATTATCAGAGAATCAGAGGCGACCGGACACAGAATCTGGAAAAAGCTATTGCTGCATTTAATTTGGCGTTGGAAGTTGACGCTCCCAAAACTAATCCGATTAATTGTCTCGGAACTTCCCGCAACTTAGGCAACCTGCACTTCACGCAAGATAACTGGCAACTTGCCATCCCTGCCTACGAAAAGGCTGTAACTGCAGTAGAACTAATTCGCAGTTGGTCAACAGACGACGATCGCCGCCAAGAAATCCTGGAAAATGCCATTGGAGTCTACCAAAATATAGTACAAGCTTGCGTGAATGCCAATCAAATAGAAAAAGCCTTAGAATATGTAGAGAGGTCACGCTCCAAACGGTTAGTAGATTTAATGGCAAGTAACGACCTCTACTCACTAGGTGAAATACCTGTGGAAGTCAAAGAATGGTTAGAAAAGCACGAAACTATTCAACAGCAGATCGATCAACTTTGGGAACAACAACAAGGAGACAGTCACGCAGAGAGACCAGAGTTAGCAGCAGCAACCAGGGGACGAGCTGCCATAAAAGCAAGAAACGAAAGCATTGCCGAATTAGAAGCTCAAAAGCAAGAAGTTTATAAAAAAATCCGTAGTTTAGACCGAGTATTAGCAGATGGAATTCAAGTTACACCACTAGAATTTCATAATATCCAAGCATTGATACAGCAACCGACTACAGCGATATTGAGTTTTTATACCATCGACGACAATACCTATTTATTCGTAGTGCGACAAAATGGGGTTAAGGTTCATATCTACAGTGGGTTGGGGATTGAAAAACTGCAAAATTGGATTGCAAGATGGTTGCGGTCTTACCTCTCGTCGCGCCAGGAATGGCAACAACAGATGCCTGGATTTTTAGAGGATATAGGTAGGAAGCTAAAATTAGAGGAGTTATGCAAGTCTTATCTCCAAGATATTGAAGAATTGATATTAATTCCCCATCTAAACTTACACTTTCTCCCCTGGAGCGCAATGCCAGTCATAAATTCAAAATGCAAAATTCAAAATTCACAAGTTAGAAGTGATACATCAGAAGTTAGAAGTCAAAAGTCAGAAGTCAGAAGCGATCCCTCCCACACCTCCCACACCTCCCACACTCCCCACACCTTTCTAGGAGACTATTTCCGTATCCGCACCCTTGCCAGTTGCCAAGTGCTAGACTTTTGTACCCAACGTCCAGAAGTGACAGCAGCAGAAGTAGACTATGGCATCGTCGAAGACACTCACAACGACTTACCTTGTTCGAGCTATGAAGCGCAACATATAGCCAAAATGTATGGAGTGCCAGACAACCAACGCCTCCGGGGTGAAGCTGCAACTGTTGGCCAATACAAATTATTATTGTCTCAGGTAAAACGGTTATTGTCAACCCATCACGCCCAATCTCGCGTAGACAACTGTATGGAATCAGCATTACTTTTAGCCGATGGCAGAATTACCTTGGGGCAACTATTATCTCCTGCATTCCGTTTCCCTGACTTAGACGAAGTATTCATCGACTGTTGTGAGACCAATTTTGGTGTAGTGCCAATCTCCGATGATGTATTGACATTAAATACAGGATTTTTGTGTGCGGGTGCCAGAGGTGTAATTAGCAGTTTGTGGGCAGTGGACGATCTAGGAACTTGTTTGTTTTCGATATTTTATCACCAGTTGCGCAAAGAGGGAAAAAATCGTTCTGTAGCATTGCAACTAGCACAACGACAGTTACGGGAGTTGACAGGGAAGGAGCTGAAGAAGCGGTATAAAAAGGAATTAGAGGAGGCATTAGGGGAGAAGTTGGAGGCAGCATATAAGCAACTGAAGGAAGCAAAAGTCAGACGGGATAGTTATGCCCAAGATTCGGCGGAGTATCAGGAGTGGGAGAAGGAAAGAGTGAAACTTGATGTTATTTATCAGCGCATTAATTACTATAAGAATCAGTATCTGAAAGCAGCGTGTAAAAAGGAACATCCCTTTGAGCATCCGGTGTATTGGAGTGGGTTTATTTGTGCAGGATTAAGTTAAGTCGTAGGTTGGGTTTCGTTGCCTCAACCCAACGATATAGTAAAAGGCAGAAGGAATCCCCCCTACCCCCCTTTGAAAGGGGGGAGAAGGAAAAATCTTACTTTGTCTGAGTTTTACAGCGCTTTTCAGATTGATGAACCACATCGTCAGAACCAAAACCCCGTAGGGACGTTCCATGGAACGTCCCTACTGTGGTTTACTGAAATGAAAACTGCTGTAAGCTTTTAATGTGTTCTAACCTTTGCGAATAATCGTCTGTACCTCAGCATCCTCATGCATTGCTGTAAGTAACCAAGCTCAAATATCAGAATTCTCTTGGATACCAACAATTAGCACAACATTATTTTGCGCCAACGACTTCTAAAATATCTTGAGCATGACTACCAGTTTTCACATTTTCATCAACGTGAGAAATTGTTCCTTCAGCATCAATAATATAAGTAACGCGCTTAGAATATCCACTACTACCCTCAACATCGTAAGCTTTAGTGATAGCACCATCAACATCTGCTAATAATTGGAATGGTAAACCATATTTCTCAGTAAAAGCTTTGTGGGAAGCTTCATCATCCATACTTACACCAAGAACAACCATATCTTTGCCTTGATATTCAGCGTAGTTATCTCGGAAACTTTGAGCTTCCTTGGTGCAACCGGGAGTATCATCTTTAGGGTAAAAATACATAACTACTGTTTTACCAGCAAAATCAGATAAGGAAACAGTGTTGCCGTTAGTATCTTTTACCGTGAATTCAGGCGCTTTAGTGCCAACAGATAATGCCATGGGTTCCTTTTTTATCTTTAAAACTTATTACTATTTTAAAATATTGTGTACTGCTTAAAAACTTTTTATTTTTAAATCTGTTCTAAATTATTTTTTCGACTCTATGATTAAAAAAAATCAATTTTTAACTTATAGTTTTATCCTTCTTTGTGTTGTCAATCACATCAAAAATATTGTTTATATGATAGGTGTATTTTATGAAATTTAAAAATTAAAAATCCTTGATTTAGAAGCTGTTTATAAACTCATAAAAACCTCTCTCCAAACCTCTCTCCTACGAGGAGAGAGGCTTATTAACCCCTATTCCCTTGTAGGGAAGGGGGGCAGGGGGGTTAGGTTTTTAATATATACAACTATAATTTTTGTTAACTTAAAAATACAAATTTCAATTATTGATATATACCCTTAACATGGCCTCGCTAGAATCTCCAAACTTAATTTCACTCCAATACCCCACTCCTACTGAAAAAAGGGCAGAAAGAGCGCTTAGTTGTAGCCCATTTCAAATCAACTTATTTGTCACAATGTCTTCTGAAAGTGTGGGATTAAAATCAATAGTTTCTGATGCAGGTTTAAAAAATAGCTACACAAATTCCCCCTTATCAGAATTAGCTGCTGAAGATTATCTATTATGGCTAATCCAGGTAGGGGTACTGAGGCGAGAAGTTGATGGACAAGGAATTACAGATCATTTTCGTCTCACTCCCCTGGGTCATCAGTTAGTAAAAAAATATACAGGAAAAGGAAACTGGCCTCAACCTTCTCTGAGCGATCGCCTGAATAATTTCATTAATCGTTGGTTGAGATTTCCAATATAAAATTATTACAGCAGATTCCAAGTATATGAAGTACAGATATTAATAATTAAATTTATCCAGTGCGAGCATCTTGCTCGCGTAGGTTTACCTCACAAAGGTGGAATATGCTGTAATTATCCATTATTAATTATTAATTATTAATTATTAATTATTAATTATGCCCCAATGTCTCAACCCGGAATGTTTAACTATTAATCCTGATAATTTTCAATTCTGTCAAAAATGCGGAAATAAATTATTACTTGTAGAACGTTATTGGGCAAAAAGTATTCTAGGACTTGGTGGTTTTGGTCGAACTTTTTTAGCTGTGGATGAGTTTAAACCTTCTCAACCTTTTTGTGTGATTAAACAGTTTCTTCCTCAAGCTCAGGGAACGGCAACTGTGGCTAAAACTGCGGAGTTATTTGCACAGGAAGCGGAAAGGTTGGAGTTGTTAGGAAAGCATTCACAAATTCCTGAACTTTTTGCTTATTTTTCTGTGGATAGTCGTCAATATTTAGTACAGGAATTGGTAGTTCTGCTGAGGAATGGCGAAGATACATAAGTTTTGTAATTTCTTCCCACACGAACCAACTTCCCACACGAACCAACTTCCCACACGAACCAACTTCCCACACCTCCCACACCTCCCACACTCTCTCTACCATTCCTCAGCACCACCACCCAGGAATTTATTAAAGGCGAAACCCTGGAAAAAGAGTTAGAAAATCGCGGGGTTTTTAATGAAAGTAAGATTCGAGAATTGTTAATAGACTTATTATCTGTTTTGCAGTTTGTTCACAGTCATAATGTGATTCATCGGGATATTAAACCGGAGAATATTATTAGGAGAGAGGCGGATAAAAGGTTAGTTTTGGTTGACTTTGGAGCAGCTAAAGTTCTGCCGAAAACTCAACGTCGGACGGTGACTGGAACGGTTATTGGTTCGGCAGAATATTGCGCCCCGGAACAGTCGATGGGAAAGGCAAAGTCTGGGAGCGATCTGTATAGTTTGGGGGTAGTTTGTTTGCATTTAGGATTTACTATTAACGAGCGCCGAAGCAATCTCCGGTATAATAAAAGAGATTACTTCAGTCGGGGTGCTTCACATAAAATAATTACCTTTCCTTCCCCCCTCACAACGACAGTATTATTTTCAGAGATTGTCGCGAGGCAGTTATAGAAACAGTCCAGTAGTGGACTACATCCATCCCTGTATCCGTGGCCAAATCCGTGTCTAGCTTAGAAGTTATTGTCATTGCGAGGCGGTGATAGAAACAGTCTAGTAGTGGACTACATCCATCCGTGTATCCGTGGCCAAATCCGTGTCTAGCTTAGAAGTTATTGTCATTGCGAGGCGGTGATAGAAACAGTCTAGTAGTGGACTACATCCATCCGTGTATCCGTGGCCAAATCCGTGTCTAGCTTAGAAG
>NZ_JAAHHT010000235.1:3750-15079 GCF_010672085.1 Okeania sp. SIO3I5 | reverse complement strand
ATGAATGTTTAGCTTATGAAGGTATCCGAATCCTGGCCCTGGCTTTCATCCCGACGCTCCCCTCCCCCCTTCCAAAGGGGGGTTAGGGGGGATGGAGAGCGCGGGACTTCCCGCCAGGAAAGTTAAAGATAAGAGTCCATATTGTAGGGGCGAATGGCATTCGCCCCTAAACACTGTATGACGACGACAGAATTTTATTACTCCGAAGCCAACGGATTTGATATTATCTATTCTTTCTTCCTGTTCCCTGTTCCCTGTTCCCTGTTCCCTGTTCCCTCTCTAGAGATGTCTATTAATTAAGCTTCAACAGATGATTCATTTGTCACTAATGGAGTATAGCGAGCTTGACATTCTTCATAAGTAGGTGTTTTTGTTGCCTTTTCAGTAATTAGACGAGCGCCACCTTGACCAGTAAAGTAGCTCCAGGCCCACTGAATCATAACAATTAGTTGGTTATCAAATTCAATCATGTAGTAGATATGAATAAATAACCAAGAAAACCAAGCTAGAGGTCCAGAGAAACGAATAGCTTTATACTGTACAACTGCTTGGTGACGACCGATAACAGCCAAACTACCGTAGTCAATATAGTGGAATGGTTTTAAGGTCTGACCTTGCAATCGCTTTCTAATTAGCTTCGCGACATAAACTCCTTCCTGCATTGCTGCTGGAGCAACTCCAGGCACTGGGGAGTCTCCTTGATGGGAGAAGTTAGCTAAGTCTCCAATCACAAAAATTTCAGGATGACCAGGTATTGTCAGGTCTTCATTGACAAAAACACGACCTGCACGATCTAATTCAGCACCTGTGCGATTAGATATTGCTTCAGACACTGCTGATGCTTTCACTCCTGCTCCCCATAATATTGTATGAGCTGGAATGTCTGTTGTTGTTTCTCCAGAACGAACGGTGACTACATTGTTTTCGATATTCGTCACCCGTGTTTTTGTCATCACGTTGACGCCCAACTTCTCCAGTTCTATTCTTGCTTTCTCTGACAAAGCAGGTTTAAAAGAAGGTAAAACTCTTTCTCCACTTTGAATCAGATAAATTTGAGCTTCGCTGGTATTAATCGAACGATATTCTTCTTTTAATTTCGTGTGAGCTAATTCTGCTAAAGCACCTGCTAATTCAACACCTGTTGGACCTGCGCCCACGATTGCAAAGGTTAAGAGTGCTTTCCGTTTTTCTGAGTCTGGTTCTTTTTCTGCAGCTTCAAAGGAGGCGAATATTCTGCGACGCATTTCTAATGCGTTTTCTACTGTTTTTAGTCCGGGAGCTTTTTCTGACCAATCATTTCCGAAATAGTTATGGCTAACACCAGTAGCTAGAACTAATGTATCGTAATCTAATTCTTGGTCGCGCAAGATGAGTTTTTTCTGTTCGGGATCGACATCCACGACTTCACCCATAATAACATGGGTATTTTTCTGTTCGGCAACTACACCGCGAAGAGGAGAAGCAATATCTCCAGGAGAAAGACTTCCTGTAGCTACCTGATAAAGTAATGGCTGAAATAGATGGAAATTTCTTTTGTCAACCAAGGTTACTTTTACAGGTGCTTTCCCAAGTTGTTTGGCAGCTTCTAGTCCTGCAAATCCACCTCCAACGATGACAACATGATGAGGAGATTGATGTTTTTCCTGGTTTAGACTCATAGTTATTTCCCCCTTTCAACTGAGTAGTTACTATTATTTATATAGAGGCTTTTCTTAGCCATTAATGGTCGTTATTTTTCGACCTTAGTTTCAAAATATCACAATTTTTAAAAGGGTTTTCGTATCAACTGTTACCAATTGTTAATTTAAAATAAAGCTCATATAATTATTGACAAAAACAAAGGTTTTATATATAATTTTCAACACAAAATCAAATTAAATTGATTATCAATTGAAATATTTTTTTCTTTAAAAACCCCTTTATTGCGAGATAAAGTTTTCAAAAGTTGTTGCTAATCAAGGTTTATTCTTTTGATAACTTGCAAGTTAAATGTACAATTCAGACTAAACTGAGATCTATAACTTCAATTTCGGAACACCAAGAAAAATCATTAACATTAAATGTGTAAATTCTGTTGACTTGATGAGATTACATAATAGCAATATGAAGTAAATCAAAAATTCCTCCATTAGTCGCAGGTCGTTCTTCAAGTAAATTCATCCAACCTTCAAAGAGATCGATAGGAGTTGAAAGTAAGTAAATATGAGGCATTTGACAAATGCTTTTAATCCGATTTATAGCTTCATTTGGTTCTAGAGGTTTTGCTAATATATTTGTGTTATTCAATAATTAATAATTAATATAGCATCTCCCAGGTTAGTGAGGTACACCGCTGGAGATCCCCCCTAACCCCCCAGGGTCAATTTATTGTCACGCCTGGTCTGTTATTTTGCAGTCATCGTTAGAATATAAAAGCAATGTGACAGGGTATGTTACCGATATTTCTCCAGGTTCTAACGGAGAGAAGGTAGATATAGATAAGTATTCTCCACCCAAACTCAATATAAAAACTGGAATTAAAGCGGAGGGAGAAGTAAAAACCAGGAAAGCAACAGGTCTAAA
Organism: Okeania sp. SIO3I5; assembly: GCF_010672085.1. GTDB lineage: Bacteria > Cyanobacteriota > Cyanobacteriia > Cyanobacteriales > Microcoleaceae > Trichodesmium. Next base: position 12,517 of record NZ_JAAHHT010000235.1, on the reverse strand, counting down.
GTACCTTAGTTAGGGAGGAACATCAACATCTTTAGCTTTTGGAGACAAAGCTTCAGATCCAGGAAAAACTACTGAAGAGGCAGTTTTTGAAATACTAAAATGAAAAATAGAAACAAAACTTGTTGGCGGTACAGGAAGAAGTAGAGTTACTTGGATTAGGGAAAAAGCTTAATGATAAATTTTGTAGATCCATTTTTAACTTATATCGGGTGTGAAACAGACCCAAAATATAACGGTGCTGATTAGGAAATGAAAGAATTTTTTACCAGGCAAAATATAATATTTAATTTCCTCGAAGGTAAAGAAAAGGCTGATACGTTACTAGATGGCCTTGATGAGCAGGGTATAAACCCTGACGAATATATTAACTCTGTGGAAGAGTCAATAAATTTTATTGTTACTAATAATATTAAAGTAACAGATGCTGGCTTATTTATGGCTTCCCCAGTCTTAGAGTTAGAAAATCGCTGGGTTTGAGAGATTCTATTTGAGCAAATAAATTCACTTGCTCCTGAATATGTAAATCAAATTCTTTTTTGAATTGACTTAAAGTTTTAAAATCACTATATGCCATTTTTTTACCGAAAAATTAACATTGAAATCTTCTCCAATAAAGGAGAAAAAATTCTTTTAACCAATCCTTCTATTACAGAAGAGGTAATTATTAATTATTAATTGTTAATTATTAATGATTGAATATAGCAAACCTAAATTGGTTGTGACAATTTTTCTAATAGTTAATTTGAGGTGAAAACCTTGAAAATTCTGTACGTCGGTAATCCAACGGCTTCCCTAACTGTAGGGGCGATTTCCGTTTGTCATGCTCCTAATTACGCGGAAAGCGACAGCATTCGGAACGAAATCGCCCCTACCACTAAAATATTACAACTTAAATAGGATTGCTATATGATGTATTTATTACTTTTGAGAATTGAAATATAATTTAGATAAACCTGCCAAGACTCAAGATTTTTGTAAATTAAGTTAAATTTTAAAAAGATATACTGGAACTAATCGTAATTATTTTTTTCATAAAAAGTAAATATCAATCAATAATCATGAAACTATTAACATTACATCTTTATCCTTTGATGGCCTTAACTTCTCTATTTGGAACAGTCGCCATCCCTGCTCATAGTCAACCTATTATCCCCGCAGCAGACGGTACAGGAACTACAGTTAACCAAAACGGCAACCAATTTAATATCCAAGGTGGTACTCCTAGTAGTAATAGTTCAAACTTATTTCATAGTTTTACTCAATTTAACGTTGAATCTGGTCAAACTGCTAATTTCCTTACCACCCCAGATATTCGCAACATCTTGGGTAGAGTTACAGGTGGAAATGCTTCTACTATAAATGGCTTAATTCAAGTAGTTGGTGGCAATTCCAACTTATTCTTAATGAACCCCGCTGGAGTTCTTTTTGGCCCTAATGCTAGTCTCAATGTTCCTGCTTCTTTCAGTGTTACTACTGCCACAGGTATAGGTTTCAATGGCAATAATTTCTGGTTTAAAGCAATGGGTACAAATGATTACTCAAATTTAGTAGGTAATCCCAGTGGTTATCATTTTGATGTCTCTAACCCAGGAGCTATAGTTAATGAGGGAAGCTTAAGTTTAAATCCGGGAAATAATCTTACTCTCGCTGGGGGTACAGTTGTCAATACAGGTGAACTATCTACGGCAGGTGGAAATATTACGATCGCTGCAGTTAATGGTGGGGATACGTTGCGGATTTCTCAACCAGGCCATGTTTTGAGTTTAGATGTATCGCCTTCCTCCGCAAATTTATCGGGAGAGTCAATTACACCATTATCATTAGCACAGTTGTTAACAGGTGGCGAAATAAGTCATGCCTCATCTGTGATGGTAGATGCTCAGGGTAATTTGGTCTTGACAGGTACAGAGGGAGTAGCAGTTGCCTCTGGAAATATTGATGTATCAACAACTTCCACTCCCCCCCTTTCAAAGGGGGGTGAGGGGGGAACCATATCCCCCCTTTCAAAGGGGGGTGAGGGGGGATATGGTTCCCCCCTTTCAAAGGGGGGTCAGGGGGGATATGGTATCGGTGGACAAATTAATGTGTTAGGCGATCGCGTAGCAGTTATTGATGCTAATATTCAGGCCAATGGTTTAAATGGTGGAGGAACAGTATTAATCGGAGGTGACTTTCAAGGCAGTGGAATTGTTCCCAACTCTGAGCAAACTTTTGTTAACAATAACTCTTTTATTTATGCAGATGCTATTGATAATGGAAATGGTGGTCAAGTCATAATTTGGTCGGATGATACGACTAATTTTGCTGGAAATATTAGCGCTACAGGGGGAGAATTTTATGGTGATGGAGGGTTTGTTGAAATATCTGGCAAACAGGAACTAATTTTTGATGGAAATGTTAATGTTGGTGCAGCATTAGGAGAAGTAGGAACAATATTATTTGACCCGAAAAATATAATTATAGGAGCAGAAATAGGGGATGTAAATGAAGAGGATAATCAGACACTTTCCCTTGAAGCAATAGCAGAATTAGAAGGTAATATTCAGCTCCAAGCTGATAATGATATAACTGTTAATCAACCAATAGAAACTTCTAAATCTATAGAATTAAAAGCCGGAAGAAGTATTAATATAAATGCCGATATAGATACATCCAATGGCAATAGTAATATTACTCTATTTGGTAATTATAGTGAAAATGAAAATGATAATGGAGTCGATATTAATAATCGCGATTCAGGAGCAGCTTCTATTAATCAAACAGAAGGTACAACATTAAATGCAGGTAGTGGGGATATTACAATTAAACTAGGAAGTTTAGGAGAAAATGGCGATATAAATCTAGCTAATTTAACTACTACTGGTCAAGTTTTAATTAATGCTAATCGAGGAAATATTAGCCGAGTTTCTCCTAATTCTTTAATTACTGCCGACCGAGCAATATTGGAAACTGGAAGTATTGGTGGTGTTGGTTTAGCTGAAGCTCCCTTGCGTATAGATGTAAATAATTTAGAAGTATTAACAGGTGACAAAGGAGTATTTATTGAGTCCATAAGTAATTTAATTATTGGTGGTGTTAATGATAATGATCGTATAAAAGGAATTGATAATAAAGGTGGAGGTGATATTGAACTAAATATTAATGGTAACCTTACTGTAACGGAACAGATAAGTACATCAGCTCCCGATAGTCAACCAGGAAATATTACTATTTCTAGTAGTGGGAATATTGATACTACTCAAATCACAATTAATGCCAAGTCAGAATCAACCAGTGGTGGGGATGTGCTTCTCAGTGCTGATGGCGATATTAAAACAGGTTTAATTGATGTTTCCACAGAAGGGAGTAATAGAGGCGGGAATATTACTATAAATAGTGGTGGTGAAGTTGATACGACTGCGGGTAGAATAAAGTCTGCTTCTTTGGATGGAGATGGTGGAAAAGTTGCTATTACAAGCAATGGCAATTTAACAACAGGTAATATTAACTCCAGTGCGGATGGCGCTGGTAATGGAGGAGATATTACTCTGGAAAGCACAGGTGGTAACGTTGATACCAGTAGTGAGGAACTAGCTTCTTTTTCCCGTGGGGGTAATGCGGGAAATGTCAGCATTACCAGTCAGGGCAATATTACAACTGGAGACATATTTTCTTCCGCAGGCGATCCATTAGATGTAGATGGAGACTTAGAAGATTCCACAAGTAATACTAACTCCGATCAAAATGGTAGTGGTAGTGGAGGGGATATTACTCTGACAGCAGAAGGAACTATTGATACTAGCGCGGGAACTATAGAATCATTTTCTCGTTTAAGCGCTGGAGGTACAGTCAGTATTACCACCAAAGGTGATATTACTACAGGAGGAGTTTTTTCTACTGCTGGTGAACCTACGGAAGGTGCTAGTGTAACTACAGAAGGAACAACACAGGGGGAAATAAATAGTAGTAATAGCGGTAATATTACTATTGAAAGTACAGAAGGTGCAGTAACTACCACAGCAGAAATAGACACTGCTGCTGTTGGCGGAAATGCAGGAAGTGTAACTATTAAAGCTTTTGGAGATATTAAGACTGAAAGTATTGAATCATCAACATTTGGTGGTGATGGTGGAGATATCACCATTGAAAGTACCAGTGGTAGTATTGATACTACTGGAGTTGCAGGAGATGCAGAAATATTTTCTCTTTCTAATCAGGGAAATGCAGGAAATGTCATTGCTAAAAGTAACGGGAATTTAATCACAGGTAAGATTGATTCTAATTCAGACAATGGTAGAGGTGGAAATATTACCTTAGAAAGTACAGGTGGAAATGTCGATACCAGTATTAGTCAGTTGAGTTCTTTTTCCGACGTTGGAGATGCGGGAGATGTAAATATCAAGAGTCTTGGTGATATTAAAACAGGTAATGTTAATTCTGAGACACAAGGTGGTACGGGTGGAGATATTACCCTAGAAAGTACAGGTGGAAATATTGATAGCAGTAGTGGTGAACTCGCATCTTCTTCTAGTAGTGGGAATGCTGGAAATATCAGTCTTACCAGTCAGGGCGATATTAAAACTGGAAACGTTTCTTCTTTTGCAGGTGAAGACTTTGGTGAAACTGAAGAATCTGAAAATTCTGGTAGTGGTGATGGAGGAGATATTACTCTCAAAGCAGGAGGTAGTATTGATACTACCGCAGGAACTGACGGTGCATCAAATCTGGAATCATTTTCTCGTGACGGTTCAGGTGGCAATATTATTCTAGAAGCAAAAGGTGATATTACTATAGGTAGAACTCTTTCTACTGCTGGCAACCCGGAAAATGATAGTGATACCTTAGTCACAACACAAACGGAGGGAAATGGTGGTAGTAGTGGTGATATAAGTATTACAAGTACAGAAGGGGCGGTAACTACCACAGCAGAAATCAATAGCTTTGCTACTAATGGTGATGGTGGTAGTGTGACTATCGAAAGTTTTGGCGATCTTAATATAGGTAATGAAATTAATTCCCGTAGCGATAGCAATGGTGATGGTGGCGATATTTCTCTAGCAAGTCAAACAGGGGCGGTCGATATGACGACAGGAGCAATAGAATCATTTTCTCGTCAAGGTGCAGGAGGTGATATTACTATTATTGGCGAGGGAGATATTAATATTGGTAACAATGAAGCAGGTGATGAGACAACAGGTCTTAACTCTGAAGCTCAAACCAGTAGTGATGGTGGCGATATTTTTATAGAAAGTAATACAGGTGTCATAACTATCAATAGTGAGTTATCTTCTTTTTCGGGAACAGGTAATGGCGGTGATATTAATATCAAAAGTTTTGGTGATCTGATAATAAGTAATATAGACTCTCGTTCAGATGGTAATGGTAATGGTGGGAATATTATTTTGTCAAGTACAAGTGGAAGCATAGATACCAGTATTGGTTTCTTACGTTCTTTTTCAGAATCAGGAAATGCTGGAGATGTGGATATTACAAGCAATCTAGATTTGATAACAGGTGATATAGATTCTCGTTCAAATGGTAGTGGTGAAGGTGGGAGCATTACTCTAGAAAGTACAGGTGGAAATATTGATTCCAGTAGCGGCGAACTCAGTTCCTCCTCCCTGAATGGGAATGCAGGAACTGTCAGTCTTACCAGTCAGGGCAATATCACAACTGGAAATATTTCTTCTTTTGCAGGTCAAGATCGTGGTGAAGCAGAAGACGAAGATTCAGAAAATTCTGTTAGTGGTAATGGAGGAGATATTACCCTCAAAGCAGGGGGAACTATTGATACTACGGCAGGAACTGAGGATGAATCAAGTCTGGAATCATTCTCTCGTGACGGTTCAGGTGGCAACATTATTCTCGAAGCAAAAGGTGATGTTACTACTGGCACAATTCTTTCTACCGCTGGCGACCCCGATAATGATGACACTATAGCAACAACACAGACGCAGATAGATGGTGCTAGGAGTGGTGATATAAGTATTAAAAGTACAGAAGGGACAGTAACTACTACAGCAGAAATCAATAGCTTTGCTACTACTGGTGATGGTGGTGACATAACTATCGAAAGCTTTGGTGACATTAATATTAGTAATAATGAAACAGAGGATGAACCAAGAGGTATTGACTCCCGTGCTGATACCAGTAGTGATGGTGGCGATATTTTTATAGAAAGTAATACAGGCGTCATAACCATCAATAGTGAGTTATCTTCTTCTTCGGGAACAGGTGATGGCGGTGAAGTTAATATCAAAAGTTTTGGCGATTTGAGCACAAGTAATCTAGACTCTCGTTCAGATGGTAATGGTAATGGTGGGAATATTATTTTGTCAAGTACAAGTGGAAGCATAGATACCAGTAGTGGTGAATTATCTTCTTTTTCAGAATTAGGAAATGCTGGATATGTGAATATTACAAGCAATCTAGATTTGATAACAGGTGAGATAGACTCTCGTTCAGATGGTAGTGGTAATGGTGGCAGTATTACTCTCGAAAGTACAGGTGGAAATGTTAATACCAGGAGTGGTCTCCTACGTTCTTTTTCAGAATCAGGAAATGCTGGAGATGTGAACATTACTAGCAATCTGAATTTGAGAACGGGTGATATAGACTCTCGTTCAAATGGTAGTGGTAATGGTGGCAGTATTACCCTCGAAAGTACAGGTGGAAATGTTAATACCAGCAGTGGTGAATTCTCTTCTTTTTCACTCTTCGGAGATGCTGGAGACGTGAATATTACCAGTAGTGGCAATCTGACCACGGGTGATATAGACTCTCGTTCAAATGGTAGTGGTCAAGGTGGAAGTCTTATACTCGAAAGTACAGGTGGAAATATTGATACCAGGAATGGTTCCCTAAGTTCTTTTTCAGTAGCAGGAGATGCTGGAGATGTGAATATTACCAGTAGTGGCAATCTGAACACGGGTGATATAGACTCTCGTTCAGGTATTGGTAAAGGTGGGAATATTACCCTTGAAAGTACAGGTGGAAATGTTGATACCAGTAGTGGTTTCTTAAGTTCTTTTTCACAGTTAGGAAATGCTGGAAATGTAACTATCTCCAGTAATGGTAATTTAACTACAGGTGAAATATTTTCCTCCAGTGGCGACCCGGTAGACTCCAACAACGATATACCCTCCTTAGCAGAATTAACAGAATTAGCAATCGCAGAACCGTCCTTAGCAGAAGCAGTAATCGAACAACAAATAAATAATCTTAACTTTAGAGAAAATACCTCTGGTAGCGGTGGTAATATTACTCTAAAAGCTGAAGGTGAGATAAATACTACAGCAGGAGTGATAGAGTCATTCTCTCGTGAAGGTTCAGGGGGAAGTATTACCATTGAAGCTAACGGTAATATTATCACAAGTGAAATAATTTCCTCAGCAGCAGATCCAGAAAATATACCAACTCTTGGAGAAAATACAGAAACCACAAATCAGTCTGAGGTGGAGGAACCAACAAGTAGACAAAGCGGTAATATTAAAATTGAAAGTACAGAGGGTACGGTGACAACTCAAGGAGAAATTACTTCCTATAGCAATAATGGAAATGCGGGTAATATTGAGATTATTGGTAATGGTGAGATTAACATTGGTGAGGAGGAAGGATTTATTGACTCCCGTGCTGATACCAGTGGCAATGGTGGTACTATTAAAATTGAAAGTAAAACAGGTGCCATAACTATCAATAGTGAGTTATCTTCTTCTTCCCAAACAGGTGATGGCGGTGATGTAGAGATTACCGCCACAGGTAATATTAATACAGGAACAATTTCTTCCTTTTCAGAAGGTAATGGTAACGGTGGCAATATTACCCTAAAAAGTACAAGCGGAAATATTGATACAACCAGTGGTCAATTAGGTTCCTTCAGTGGTGAAGAAATAGATGAAACCCGAAATCTAGAAACTATAGCAGATGAAAATCAAGGAGGACAAGGTGGAAATATTACTCTAGAAGCTGAAGGTGAAATCAATGCAGGAGATATAGAGTCATTCTCTCGTGAAGGTTCAGGGGGCAGTATTACCATTGAAGCTAACGGTAATATTATCACAAGTGAAATAATTTCCTCAGCAGCAGATCCAGAAAATATACCAACTCTTGGAGAAAATACAGAAACCACAAATCAGTCTGAGGTGGAGGAACCAACAAGTAGACAAAGCGGTAATATTAAAATTGAAAGTACAGAGGGTACGGTGACAACTCAAGGAGAAATTACTTCCTATAGCAATAATGGAAATGCGGGTAATATTGAGATTATTGGTAATGGTGAGATTAACATTGGTGAGGAGGAAGGATTTATTGACTCCCGTGCTGATACCAGTGGCAATGGTGGTACTATTAAAATTGAAAGTAAAACAGGTGCCATAACTATCAATAGTGAGTTATCTTCTTCTTCCCAAACAGGTGATGGCGGTGATGTAGAGATTACCGCCACAGGTAATATTAATACAGGAACAATTTCTTCCTTTTCAGAAGGTAATGGTAACGGTGGCAATATTACCCTAAAAAGTACAAGCGGAAATATTGATACAACCAGTGGTCAATTAGGTTCCTTCAGTGGTGAAGAAATAGATGAAACCCGAAATCTAGAAACTATAGCAGATGAAAATCAAGGAGGACAAGGTGGAAATATTACTCTAGAAGCTGAAGGTGAAATCAATGCAGGAGATATAGAGTCATTCTCTCGTGAAGGTTCAGGGGGCAGTATTACCATTGAAGCTAACGGTAATATTATCACAAGTGAAATAATTTCCTCAGCAGCAGATCCAGAAAATATACC